>JAABTP010000086.1 GCA_011389815.1 Desulfobulbaceae bacterium
TTTCCTCATTATACAGGCTTTTTATTATCTAAGCAACTGTTTTTGTGTGGCGTTGAGATATTCTTTTCAACACCCTTTAATTGTATACCCTTTAACCGTTTCCCAGCCGTGATTCCACTCATCACCCCATTTTCTAGCTTTAAATTTTGAACCGTCCGGTTGAGTCAGCTCATGTTCAATCGGGGCTGCCGGAACCGCCAGCGCATTCCCTGAAAAAATAAAGGGTACAAATAGTAGAGCCGATGCAAAAAAAAATGACTTGGTTCTACCGCAAAATGATAAAATACAAGATTTCGTGCGAGTCAATTTGAGTCTCATAAAGAATCCATTAGCTTTAGGTGCGGCTTTTTTAAGTCAAGAATATAGTCTTGAAGAAGTGTCAATCCGTTATTTCACTTCAATACCTTCGCCAATCAACAAAAAGTAGGGCTCAACTATATTTTTGCCAAATTTACTGTCAAATCGGGGCGTCATATATCTCAAAGCACTGCCAAAGTAACTATTTGATTATAGATCAAAACAATTAAAAAGCTGTCTGCCAAATACCACACAGCTTTTTAATATACGAATCGTTTTGCAACTCTTTAAAACACCGTAGCCCTTAACGAGCAATCATCTTGGTAACTGGCGAAGGTATTGTCACTTTAGATGTTATTCGCTTGAACTATTCCCAAAAAAGTGAGCAAAAAAAATAGCTCAAAAAGGTCGTTTTTGGACAGTCTAGGTAAGCTGCCCATGGCAGCTATCTATGTTCAGATCACTGCCCATCTGCTGCAACAACAAATCGTGCCTTTCAATTCGTCGCATACTCTGTAAACTGTCTTCTCTCAGGCGCATGGAACGCCAGAACAATATCTTCCTTGGGCACGCCCAGCTCGTTCAGCTCTTCCGCAATCCTTCGTTCCGTTCCGTTATGCTGTATCCAAACCTTGTTGTTTTTTATGTCAATATGCAGAGAACAACCGTAAACTCTCCTGTCATTCTGCCAGCCCACATTGATTATTTGATAATGATCGTTTTCTCGGTCAAAAATCGTCTGCACTTCAATATCTCCGCTGGCCGAATCAGCATTTGTATATTTTTTCATGATCTCAACAATGCTGTCCCGGTACTTCTCTAATTTTTCCATTCCTCTATTTCCTCTTTTCCGATATTGCAGACAATCAGCTTGAGCCGGTTCTTACTTACCGCCAGCTACCCGAAACGACTTCCGAAGAATAGAAATCAGCTATCCCAACAAATGCTGATTAACAATAGTCACCCCACTGAGCATGGCCCCGACAATACCCAAGTAGCCCTGATCCGTGCCCGCAATAAAGAGATTCTCAAACGGCGTTCTGCCGCTCTTGATCTTGATCGGGCTGCCGTACACCGCCCCGCCGCATTTTGCCGTGAAGCGTTCAATAGTCATGGGCGTGAAGCTGTCCTGAAACACTGCGTCTTGATTATACTGACCAAGGATCTGGCTCACTGCCGCTGCCGACTGTTGTCCGCATTCTTCTTTAACCTGCCGGTACTGCTCTTTATCCTGCGCCGCCTGCTGCCAAAGCTCATAATTGGCCGCATTGGTCACCCGAACCTGAGTCGGCGCATCGTGTTGACGCTCAAGCCCCTGAAAATTATCCGGGAAACAGATCACGCCCCAGGAAGGATCAATAGCTTGGGCAGGTCGATGATATTTCAACTCGTCATTGAGGCTGTAAAACAGGATAGTCCGCCCTGCCCTTTCCGGCGGCAAATGCACTTCCGGCAGCATGGAGATGGTTTCCATAAAGGTCATTTTACCGATATACTCGTCCATGTCCAGGGCTAGGGGCCAGCCACTCAGTTGAGCTGTTCCGGGAATGCCCACAGTGGACAGGACCGCATCCGCAGTGATCTCTTCGCCGTTTTCCAAACGGATTCCCCGGACCTTCTCGTCTTTGCTGATAATGCCCTCAACCGGAGCACGAAAACGGATTTCCCCGCCGAATTGCGCATACTGATCCAACAGCATGTCGATCAGGTCTTTCATCGTGCCTTGAGGGCGAAAAAAACCCTCCAGGAAGAGTGCCCGAAACATGATGGCGAACTGCCCCAGATCCATATCATGCTCTTCCGCATTGCCGTACACCATCAGGGGCAGCAGGAGCATATCCTCCAGCAAAGGATCGGCAAGGCGGTCATGGAGAAAATCGCGGGCCGATTGCCACGGCACCTCGGCAAAGGGATCGTAGGTATCAATCTCCTTGGCCATTGCCCGAAACCGGTCAATGCCTGCCGGAAAATGACGTGCTATTTCTTCGCAGAGAAGATCAAAGTCGTTGGAAAATTGAAGCGATGCCTGGGGGAAGATCACCTCGGAGCCGAGCTGCTCATGGGTGATAAATTTCTTGCGGGAAAGTTTCAACTGGCGGAACAGCCTGTTCAAGGGCGCATGTTTTGCTCCCTGAGCGGCAAAATTGGTCATCGCATGCAGACCGGTTTCCAACAGATACCCTTGGCGGTAGTAATAGGAGTTTAAACCGCCGGGCAGGCTGTGCCGTTCGACAATCAGGGTTTTCCGCCCGAAACGGGCTGAACGGATACCGGCGGCCAACCCGGAAAGGCCGCCGCCGATAATAATGAGCCGGTAATCAGCCATGACAGAAATGCGGGGAAAAGAAATTATGCGTTGTTATGAAACCACCCTCCCCGCTGCATAGTTTAACGATTTCAATGGAATGCTCCGATCAATTAAACGTCTTGCAGTTTCGGCTCAAGATAGTTGACGCAACTGGTCAAGGTCGCCAGCTCGGGATAGTCTTCCTCAGGTATCTGGAGCTTGTAGCGTTTCCGTAACTCCATCACGATATCAAGAAAATCCATAGAATCAAGGTCTAACTGATCGCGGAGAGGCTGATCCGCATCCAAATTGTCAAAATCCGCATCTTCATCAATATCTTCAATAATTTCAAGGATGATATCCTTGATTTCATCACGGGTCATGCCGGTTCCTCAATATAAATACTCTTTAATATTCGTTCGCTTTTCTTACAACCCTTGTAACTGACAGGCTCTGTCAATTTTTTGGCAAAAGGGACTAATACTACCATAAAAAAAATTAGCCTGCCATAAATCTCTTGATAATGACGACTGAATTTATCCCTACCATGCCGAAAGAATTATTAAGAATTGTTTCCACCTGATCAAGTTTTTCTGCCCTACCTGCAACCAAGCCTGGCAAGGCACAGTCTGGATCAGGATTGTCCAGATTTATTGTTGGATGGACTAAATTATCTTCAAAAGCAGAAAGATTGGCAGCCAATTCCAGAACGCCAGCAGCACCCATAGCGTGCCCAATGATGGATTTGGTGTTATTACTTCTGACAGCAGAACAATCAGCAAAAACTTCCGCCAGGGCCTTACACTCCTCCACATCTCCCTGCCGGGTGCCGGTGGCATGGGTGTTGATTATATTGATATCCTGTGGACTGAGGCCTGCCCGCTCAAGGGCTAAGCGGATACACTCGGCCTGACGAGGGCCATAGGGAAGAACAAAATCACGGGCATCAGAATTCATGGCATAGCCAGCAACTTCCCCGTAGATTTTTGCTTCTCTGGCAAGGGCTTTATCCAGTCGTTCCAGGGCAAAGACACACCCGCCTTCTGAGATAACGATTCCATTGCGATCCTGATCCAGAGGACGACTGGCCTGGGTCGGGTCCTCGTGTTCAGCTAAGGCTCCCTGAGCACGAAAACTGGCAAAGATCCCAAAAGAACCCACGCATTCCGATAATCCACCACAAAGGGCAAAATCAACTTCACCAAGGCGAAGCATCTGGCTTCCCTGAATCAAGGCGGCATTACCAGCAGCGCAGGCTGCACCCACGGAATAATGAGGGCCTGTAATCCCGAATTTCATGGTGATTTCACCAGCCGGGTTATTCAGAACCGTGCGTGGATTATGATGATGGGTCCAGTAGTCGACATTATAATCGTATTTACTGATATTATAGACCTCGTTCTCTGTTTCCACTGTGCCGTGTTCAGTCAGGCCCATATAGACCCCGGTCCGGCTGCGCTCATACTCAGAAAAATCTATACCAGCATCAGCCAGGGCCTCGCCTGCGCAGTAGACCCCAATACAGCCTGCCCTGGTGCTCCGTTTATTTTCCTTTTTTTTGCGGTACTTGGTTTCCGGGAACTCGCAGATACCAGCAGGGTAGGTATCCATATAGCGCAGATCAAGAGTGGAAATACCGCTCCGGCCTGCAAGAACCTGTTCACGAAACTCTGCAAGGCTATTGGACCCGCCTGGTGCGGTCAGACCGACACCTGTTATGACTATGCGTTGCGCATCTGGTAAAGAAACATCACTCATTATTTATTTACTCCCCTAACAGATTGCCTACTATGCCGGGAACTGCCTGCATGGCTTCTGGAAGTTTATCCGCCAGAGGACCGCCAGCCTGAGCCATATCCGGCCTTCCTCCTCCTTTTCCTCCCACAAGGGCTGCTACCTCTTTGACCAGTTGGCCTGCCTTGATTTGACCGGTCAGATCCTTGGTCACCAAGGCCAACAGGGCTGCCTTGCCGCCAAACTCACCGCCCAGCACTGCCACACCGCTGGTCATTTTGTCCCGGACCTTATCACCGATTTCACGCAGGGTTTTAGGTGAATTCAAAGGAAGCTGACCACAGATGAGCTGAACACCGTTGATATCCACAGCTCCGGCCAGTAGTTCATCAAGTTCTCCCAGGGCCTTGGACGCATTCAGGGTTGCGATTGCTTTTTCCAGCTCTTTCTGCCGTTGCAGCAAAGCTTTAACCTGAGCTTGGGCATCGTTAAAGGAGCCGGAAAGCAATTGCCCTAGTCCATCCGCCTGTTCAGCTAAATCTTGCAGCCAATCCACAGCTGCTTGGCCCGTCACAGCCTCAATACGACGGACTCCGGCAGCAATGCCGCTTTCCGAGATAATTTTGAACAGACCGATATCACCGGTGGCTCCAGTATGGGTGCCACCGCAGAGTTCTTTAGAAAAATGTGGGATACTGACCACCCGTACTTCATCTCCGTATTTTTCTCCGAACAGGGCGGTTGCTCCGTCGGCAATGGCGGCCTCTTTGGAAAGGACTTCTGTATTCACCGGGGTGTTTCTGCGGATTTCCCGGTTGACCAGCTGTTCAATGGCCCGGATTTCCTCTGGTGTGACTGGTGAAAAATGAGTAAAGTCAAAACGCAACCGATCTGCCCGTACTAGAGAACCTGCCTGTTTGACGTGATCACCCAGAATTTCCTTCATGGCTGCATGGAGGAGGTGGGTGGCTGTATGGTTAAGAGCCGTAGCCGTGCGTCGTTCATCCACCTGTAAGTTGACCTGTTGGCCAATGGCTAAGATACCTTCTGTAACCGTACCAGAGTGAAGTACCAGGCCCTCGGCAGCAGCCTTGGTTTCCTGAACAGTGAAGGAGCCGCCCTCCCAGCTGATGGTTCCGCGATCGCCTACCTGACCACCAGACTCGGCATAAAAAGGGGTCTGCGGACAGTAGATCTGTACTTCTGATCCAGCAAGGGCCTCGGGCACTAGGTTACCTTGATCGTCGATAATACCTTCTATCACAGAGGCAGCAGTGGTAGTGCTGTAGCCGAGGAACTCGGTTGTTTTTCCTTGATCCAGTAGGGCAATCATGCCAGCAGAAAAATGATCTACATCTTTACCCTTCCAAGAACGTCTGGATTGGTTACGTTGCCGCTCCATTGCTGCTTCAAAGCCAGCATCATCCAGAGATATTCCTTTTTCCAGGGCCACGTCCCGAACAATATCCTTGGGAAAACCATAGGTATCATAGAGTTTGAAGATAAATTCGCCGTTGATGGCAGGGGTGTCCTGCTTGGAATCCTGTATACGTGCGATTTCCTCATCCAGCATGGTCAGACCATGATCCAGAGTCTCGCCAAAGCGGGTTTCCTCATGATCCGTCACTTTGTCAAGAAGCTCTAGCGAGTCAGCAAGATGGGGATAAGCATCCTTCATCAGGTCAATCACTTGGCGACAAATGCCGCCAAAAAACGCCTCGGTCAGTCCCAAAGTACGACCGTAACGAATGGCTCGTCGCATAACGCGACGGAGGACATAGCCCCGGCCTTCATTGGAGGGCAGAACCCCATCAGCCGCCAGAAAGGCTGTGGCCCTGGCATGATCAGCAATAACCCGCATAGCTGCATCGTCAGCAGGGTTATCATTATAGGCCCTGCCAGAAAGTTCAACGACCCTGTTAATGAGTGGGGTAAAGAGATCGCAGTCGAAATTATTATATTTGCCCTGAAGAACAGCAGCAACCCGCTCCAGCCCCATGCCGGTATCAATGGAGGGCTTGGGCAGCTGTGTCATGGTGCCGTCTGCATCCCGATAAAACTGCATAAAGACCAGATTCCAGAGCTCCAGAAAGCGGTCACAGTCGCAACCTACTGCACAGTCAGGATTATCGCATCCGTGTTCCGGGCCTTGGTCAATATGGATCTCAGAGCAGGGACCACAGGGACCGGTATCGCCCATTGCCCAGAAATTATCTGCCTCAGCCAAGCGAACAATGCGACCCTTGGGCAGATCTTCTATCTGTTCCCAGAGTTCATAGGCCTCATCATCTTCCCGGAAAACCGAAACCCAGAGTTGTTCAGGGTTAAGACCCAGCTCCTTGGTTAAAAATTCCCAGGCAAAGTCAATAGCTTCTTTTTTAAAATAATCACCAAAGGAAAAATTCCCGAGCATCTCAAAAAAGGTATGATGACGGGCTGTGTAGCCTACATTTTCTAAATCATTATGCTTGCCCCCGGCTCGGAGGCAACGTTGACAGGAAACCGCTCTGGTGTATTCCCGGTGTTCTTCCCCCATAAAAATCCGTTTAAATTGAAACATACCCGCATTGGTAAAGAGCAGGGTTGGGTCATCATGGGGGACAAGAGACGATGAGTCAACAACAGTGTGCCCTTTGCTTTTAAAATAATGAAGAAATTTTTGTCGTATTTTGTTGCCGGTCATTACGTTGGATTAATAGATCGTTTTGAGATTGGTAGAAAATCTGGGAGCAGGATATCAGGATACTTGAAGGATTTATTTCAAATAAGGGAGCATAGCTTTAAAGGCTGGCGTTCCGGCTTTTTGTAAAAGTTCATAAATAATCATTTCTGCCGGAACCACGACCACACCGATATCCCGGAGGCGTTCTTTTGCGTAGGCATCATTTTCAGGAGTGCGGGAAGAGATAGCATCTGCAATGACCCGGACCTTATAACCGGCTCGCATGGCTCCCATGGCTGTTTGGTACACACAGATATGACTCTCCACTCCACAGAGCAGAAGGGTATCTACTGTTGTGGGGAGCTTATCAAGCATACAGCGTACCCCGGCATTCTCCAATCCGTTAAATTCTGTTTTATCAATACAGGGCCAATCTGCAAGCAGCGGGACAAGCTCTTCAACAATGGGCCCGATTCCTTGCTTATATTGCGTGTTTGCGATAATAGGAAATTCCAAGGTATCGGCAAGGCGAATCATCAGGTCAATATTATTAATAACCCGTCGGCTCTCATGGATATGAGCCATCAATCGTTCCTGTGCGTCAATAACATAGAGGCAGCATTGATTGGCCTGTAATGTTTTTTTAAAACTCATCTTTTATCTTTATGCTGATTTATTCTTCGTATTCACCTTTTAGTGGGCATCAACGGAATTTGCAAGAGAAAATTCATCCCTGTATGCAGCAACGAAAATCTTATGAAAAATATACCATTGTAGAGATGATAAGGGGAAAAGAAATCAACCTATAGCCAGAAAAAAAAAAGCAGAGACCATGCGGCCCCTGCTTCCAGCAGTTGAATAACCTATCCTTGCGGTTCGGTTTACCCCTCTTCGTTCTGGATACGGTCTGGACGTGCGTACATCGTGGTGGAACCGGAAGACCAAAACATCAGTTCGCCCTTGGTTACCAACGCATTGGCAATTTTTTTGATCTCACGCGGTTTACGGTCAGCATCACATTTGTAAAAATCTTTGATGTACAGCTGCGGTTTTGGCGATTTAGTCGCTTTTTCAATAATTGCAGCTTCTACTTCTTCAACACTCATTGCCATGATGTGTACCTCTTTGGCTGAGTTGATAAGAACCCGACTCCCAAAAAATCTGAGCCGGGTGAAATTGATCACGCAAAAGATCCTTACTTGGTGTAAGCGTCTGTCGCGTTGGTGTACTTAAACTGGGTGGATGTCCGCCATGTATCGTAAGCCAGACGGTAATCGTCAATGGACTTATCTGTGAACGGAATCTCACATTTTTCAAAGAACTTCTCCCAGCCGATACGCTCAGCCCACTCGCCAAGACGTTCGTACTTATTGGCATCCTTGGCATAGACCTCAACGATCTTGCGAACAGCCTCAACAGTCTCCGGCCAACGTGGTGCGTTGTTGGGCAGGAAGGGGATGACCAGTTTGGAGAATTTCGGTGCAGACTTGGCATTAGATACCTTGCCACCGACCAAAATAGCGATACCGTCACCTTCCGGATCTGCCAGCGGCATAGCCGGACACATGGTATAGCAGTTACCACAGAACATACAACGATCAGCGTTAACCTTAACGGTCTTGATCTCTTCGCCGTTGACTTCAGCCTTAGCTGGCTTTACAGCACCCAACGGACAGGAAGCAATAGCCAGTGGTAGCTCGCAAACACCGGTGATACGGGAGTGATCAATCATCGGTGGCTTACGATGGACACCAAGGATAGCAATATCAGAGGCATGAACAGCACCACACATGTTCAGACAGCAAGCCAGAGCAATACGTACCTGGGCAGGCAGGGTCATAGAACCAAAGTACTCGAACAGGTCATCCATGACTGCTTTAACCGGCCCGGAAGCATCGGTAGCCGGAGTATGACAATGTACCCAGCCCTGAGTATGAACGATGTTTGTTACAGAGGCACCAGTACCACCGATAGGCAGCTTGGTTTCGCGGCCTTTCAGTTCTTCAACCAGAGCATCGCATTTATCCTTGGAGTCAACCATGAATTCTACGTTGTTCCGGGTGGTGAAGCGCAGATAACCTTCACAATGCTTATCTGCAATGTCACACAGTTCACGAACATATTCAATGGAAACCAGACGGGGAGAACCAACACGTACGGTATAGCACTCAGCACCGGTCTCGCTCACATGCAGCAGAATGCCAGGGGCAAGAATTTCATGGTAGTCCCATTTTCCTTTATTTGCTGCGATAACTGGGGGCAGCATTTCAGTGTATGAACGAGGACCCAGGTCAGTGATCCGACCTTCCATGGGATTTTTAGGATCGTAACCCATTATACAATCTCCTTATATGATAAATATTCAAAAATTTAAGTAGAATCGGTAACGACCTACGCTGCATGTTTCTTGCGGAACTCTTCAACGTCACGTTCCCAGCCACCTTCAACTTCCTCTTCCTTCCAGAAGACATAGGGGTTGGAACGCGGCTCTTTCACATGCTGCGGCATAGCATCCACTTCCATAACCTTCAGGAAGGTAGGCAGGCCGATACGCTGCATGGTCTCGCCAACACGCTCACGGTTTTTACCAACTTCCATCCACCAGTCCCAAACCTGCTCAATAACGTCAATCAGGTTCTCGTACTCGTTGTCTTTGGAAACCTCAATAAAGGGGATAACCATGGTGGCGAACTGGGCACCGTCAAGAATCGGAGCTTTCGCACCGATGCAGACGGTTGCGCCTTTTTCTTTGCCCGGCTTCAGAGCGCGAGGCATAACGTTGATGCAATGCATGCAACGGGTACATTCGGAGTTGTCAATCTTCAGTTCATCACCTTCCATCCACATGCAGTTGGTGGGGCAGAGATCAAGAACTTCTTTTTTAATATCAAAAGGACCCCAGTCACGACCGGCATGGGCACCACCGTTTGCCGGATAGTTACCAGCTATGTACTCTTTGACAGCTGCCTGATCCATCTGGATATCATCTTTCCAGGTACCGATCAGAGCAAAGTCAGAGCGAGCAATGGAAGCAACACAGTCGTTGGGACAACCGGAGAACTTAAATTTGAATTTATACGGGAAAGCCGGACGGTGGATCTCATCCTGGTAATGCATGGTCAGGTGGTAGCACACATCCTGCGCATCGTAGCAGGACCACTCACAGCGAGACTCACCCAAACAGCAGGAAGGCGTACGGAGGTTAGAACCGGAACCACCGAGATCCTGCTCCAGATCATGGGTCAGATCCCAGAACAAAGGCTCCAGGTTTTCGGTACGGGTACCGAGGAGAATCATGTCACCGGTAGAACCATGCATATTGGTCATACCTGATCCGTATTTATCCCACAGATCCATCAATGCACGCAGATTTTTGGTGGAATAGTACAGGCCGGAAGGTTGGGCAATACGAACGGTGTGGAAATGCTCAACACCGGGAAATTTTTCCGGCTTGTCTGAGTAACGACCAACAATACCGCCGCCGTATCCAAAAACACCAACGATACCGCCATGCTTCCAATGTGTAATTCTGTCTTTGAACGAAAGCTCTAGCTGACCGAGAATGTCCCAGCATTCAGGGTGTGTCTCTGCCTGGCGCTTCATGTCGGTAACGAAACTCGGCCAAGGGCCGTTTTCCAGTTCGTCCAACAAAGGCGTATCATGCTTTGCCATCGGTGTTCCTCCTCAAGAAAGTTATAAAATTAAGGTAAACGTAAAAACGTAAATAAAATACTGAAAATCCAACAGGTATGCAGGTGTTTTTCAGGAAAACAACAACGCTTCACCTTATTGATTACTTATTTAGTGGGCGAACTTAAACAGATGAGCTGTATTTGTCAACAAAAAAGCGTAAAAAATGTTGGTAACTCCATTGCAAAAGATCCTTGAATATGACCAGTAATTTTTTATTTCGTATGATGCAATCGGGTGTTCCTTTTACGTCGGTAGTAAAAATTGCCCGCTTCATCTTTTCAACCCTTTAAAGAAAAATAATTTTATATATCAGAATGATGAATACGTTACTCCGCAGCCTTCTTATGAAATTTTACCACCTCTTCATAGGTACATCCTGTCCCGCCAAAAATATCCAGAGCACTGCCCACTGTTGCATCCAATTGGGATTTTCCGGCCTGACAAATACGTTCCAAATCTTTCAAATGAGTAACTCCACCAGCATAGGTAATCGCTTTATTGACCTCTGCTGCTGCAAGTAGTTCAAGAAGAACTTCATCAACCCCCATGCATTTTCCTTCTACGTCAACAGCGTGGATGAGGAACTCATCGCAGCTTTTTTCCAGCTCCAGCAAGAGGGCTTTGTTGATTTTCAAGTCGGTAAATTTTTGCCATCTGTCTGTAACTACGTAATACCCATTATGTTTCCAGCGACAACTTAAGTCAAGCACTAATTGCTCTTTTCCGATGAGTTGACAGAGCTTGTCCAGCCTTTTTGTATCAAGTTGCCCATCATGAAAAACATGTGAGGTAACAATAACATGAGAAGCTCCTCGCTCCAGCCATTGTTCCGCATTCTGATCTGTTATTCCGCCGCCGACTTGCAGGCCTCCAGGCCAGGCCTGGAGGGCCTCGGTTGCAGCCTTTTCATTACCTGGTCCCAGCATGATGACATGACCTCCAGGAAGGTTGTCCTGGCGGTACATTTGGGCATAATGGGCAGGAGAAAATTGCGAGGAAAAATTGGTTTGCAGGGTCGCTGAGTCGCTGTCGCTCAGGGTGGAACCAACAATCTGTTTTACCTTGCCGTTGTGCAGATCAATGCAGGGACGAAAACGCATTTTTTTATTTTTTATAGTAAGAGACCTGGGTAACACCCAGTACTCTGATAAAAAAAGCAAGATACGAATGCGTCGCATCTTGCTTATAAAACAGGATCAAAGGATCGTTGCGAAGCAAATTGTATCAATCCCCATCCTCAGAGCGGGGAGATTCATCTCAGTCATCCTTTTTCACCATCATGGTCGCCGGGTCCAGAATCAGTTGGCAAGAGTCGCCGCTGCAGGCATCACTGTTATGACGAATGATTTCCAGCTGGACAGTGTCTTGCTCCGTCTTAAGCAAAACCACCGTCTCAAAAAGATCATCAAGCTCATGACAGGGAGCAGGTACTCCAGAGGGAGAGACCCGATCATCGTCACGGTGGCTGGTTGCGGAAAACCAGGTCTGTAAACGCAGATTTTCCATCAGAGTCTTTATATCTTCCAAGTCCTTGTGATCCATGGTTGTAAAATCAAACCCATCGATCACCACGCAATCCGGCTTGAAAATATCCTGCAGAATAAGGTCATTTAATCGCTCTTCAAGGCGGGCCCGGTTAAAAGCAGACTCCTTGAAGCTCATGATCATTCGGTGCCGCTGCACCATATCAATCAGCTCATGGGGGTTAGCCACAGAGCATTCCTGGAGGATAACCTCCATAATATCATCATACCAAAGTTTGGTTTTTTCCAGATTCTCACCAATGCTTATATGGACAACCCGCTTTCCGCGCAGAATAGCATCCAAGGCGATCTGGACGAGCAGTGCGGTTTTGCCCAATCCGGCCCGGGCCATGATCAGCCCCATTTTTTTCTCGTTTCCAGCTAAGTTCAGAACCCGTAACGGATTTTTTTTCACTAACGGTTCATATCCCATGATACTACCTCTTATTTTGTCTCTTTCGTATCGCTCACGCAGCCCGCGCGCAAAGGCAGGCTACTGTCTTTGCCGAATGTCAGGGCCTTATCCGTTTTTCCTGGACTCTTCGTATTCTTTGATCAGCTCTTCAGAAACGCTCTTGGGTACCTGCTTATATGTTGAGAATTCCATAGTGAATTCCGCCTTTCCCTGGGTCAGAGAGCGCAGGGTGGTGGAATAGCCGAACATTTCAGACAACGGCATATCCGCCTCTACAACAGTATAGTTACCCTCTTCAGAGGTACCAACAATCATGCCGCGTCGCTGGTTCAGGCTGCCCATGATTGCGCCCTGAAACTCAGAGGGGCCTTCCACCGCCACTTTCATGATCGGTTCCATAATAACCGGCCCGGCCTTTTTATACCCTTCTTTAAAGGCCCCCTTGGATGCCTGTTGAAAGGCCATATCTGAGGAGTCTACGGCATGATAACTACCGTCATTAATCAGGCAACGAACACCGGTAATAGGCGCACCGATCAGCAGCCCTTTCTCCATAGAAGCCTGGAAACCCTTGTCACAGGATGGGATGTATTCACGGGGGATAACACCACCTACGATCTCGTCAACAAATTCGTACTCTTCCTCTTCCAACGGTTCCATAAAGCCTGCCACCCGACCGAACTGACCAGAACCACCAGTTTGTTTTTTATGGGTGTAGTTGAATTCGGCCCGTTGAGTAATGGCCTCACGATAGGCAACCCGGGGAGCACCCACCTCAACCTCGGCCTTGTACTCACGCTGCATGCGCTCAATGTACACTTCAAGGTGGAGTTCACCCATACCAGAGATAATGGTTTCACCGGTCTCGTGATCAACAAAGGTTTTAAAAGTCGGATCTTCCTTGCTGAAACGATTCAGGGCCTTGGACATATTATCCTGTGCCTTATTATCTGCCGGGGTAATGGCCAGAGAGATAACCGGGGCCGGTACATGCATGGAGCTCATGGACCAGTTGATCTTGTTATCGCAAAAGGTATCACCAGAGGCGCAGTCAACCCCAAAGAGGCCAACAATATCACCAGCCCCTGCTTCTTCGATCTCTTCCATCTCATTGGCATGCATACGCACCAGACGGCCCACCTTAACTTTTTTGCCGGTACGAGTGTTGAAGATGGTCTCACCTTTTTTCAGGACACCCTGATACGTACGAACATAGGTGAGCTGACCGTAACGACCGTCTTCCAGTTTAAAGGCCAAGGCAACTAACGGATCTTTAGGATTATTTGAAACTGTGACTTCCTCTTCACCCTTATCCAGATCAAGGGCGGTATTTTTAACCTCGGTTGGGCAGGGCAGGTATTTTTCAACAGCATCCAACAGAGGCTGAACACCCTTGTTTTTATAGGCAGAACCGATCATAACCGGTGCCAGTTCCAGATCCAGAGTTCCTTTCCGGATAGCAGCGTGGAGCAGCTCTTCTGGAATTTCTTCCTCTTCCAGCATAGCCTCCATCAATTCTTCTGAAAACATGGAAGCCGCGTCCAGCAGCTCTTCCCGTTTTTCCTCCGCAGCATCTTTCAGATGATCAGGGATCTCTTCATAGCGGAGTTGATTGCCCTGATCGCCATCAAAGTAGATAGCCTTCATGGTGACCAGATCAACCATACCTTCCAGGTCAGATTCCAGACCAATGGGCAGCTGGATCATGACTGCATTGAGATTGAGCTTATCCCGCAGCTGACTAACAACGCGCTCAGGATTTGCACCGGTCCTATCGCATTTATTGATAAAGGCAATACGGGGAACATTATATCTGGTCATCTGGCGATCAACCGTGATGGACTGGGACTGCACACCACCCACGGAGCAGAGGATCAGAATAGCACCGTCAAGAACGCGCAGGGCACGTTCAACCTCAACAGTAAAGTCTACATGGCCTGGTGTATCAATAATGTTGATATCAGTACCTTTCCAAGAACAGTAGGTAGCAGCCGACTGAATGGTGATACCACGCTCTTTTTCCAGCTCCATGGAATCCATTGTTGCGCCAACACCGTCTTTGCCGCGTACCTCATGGATAGCGTGGATACGCTGGGTGTAATAAAGGATTCGTTCAGTAAGCGTTGTCTTGCCCGAATCAATATGGGCACTGATGCCTATATTCCGTACTTTCTCCAGATCTTTGTTCATCTCTTATTCCTCTGTTACAGCTGCCTGACCGCTGATTTTATCCGCTCCCTCTGATCTCCCTCGGAATTTGGATAAAAGAACTTGCTGTTTGCCGAGCAAACAACCATTTTAAAATAAAAAAGGAGTCACAGCGAATTCTGTAACCCCTCAACACGTATCCTGCATTCAAAATGATATTGAAAAGGTATCATTTAAGCGACTGAAAATAGCGCACTTTAAAAACAGGGAGTCAGTATCTTATACTCAAAAAAGAGTTTATATACCCTATACAACGAAGATGTGCAAGGTAAAACTGCAAAAGAAGTACAGGGAGAAAGAAATGAAATTTTGGTTGAGACCCGGGCAGGGTGGGGTGAGGTTTGTCAGTCCTGCGATATTGGCAAGCAGGGGTTTTGTCGTTGTTACGAAATATTGAATCATTTCTTTCCTAAAAGGCCGAGTTCTTTTTACAGCCTGTAATTTTTCAGTGCTGGAAACAGTTTTTTATCTTCCTTTCGGGCATGCAGAATGACCTGGCTGACAACGATCTCACTTGACTTGATAATATTTTTCACTTCTTCTTTATTTGGGTGTTCCCTATACGAGGAGATAACCGTTATAAATTCTGCCAATGCGTCAAGGATTTTCCTATGATCTTCCTGGAGTTCTTCAATAAACGCTTTTTCTTCTGATGAACCCTGTTGAAGAATAAGGGGGAAAATTTCCTGTTCTTCAAATCTAAAATGCTCAACAATATATTCATCGGTAAATTTATGTAATCGCTCTAAATAATGATCAACGTCATTATTGGTAATGGTTTTGAGAAAATTCTCAAAAAAGGCCATTGCCTCTACAATTTGCTCATGCTCATGGATTTCCCGTGTTAATTTATCCATGCGACCCTCTTTTATCTCGTTTATTATAATGCATTATGTGGTTAAATCGGAGTCTGCTGCTCCATGCTGAACATGGCATTACAAGAGGAAAAAGTCAAGTGGCTCTTTTTCAGGCAAACACAGAAACCATGGTACTCCGGTTGAGCAGCATAATACCAGCCGGTTCTGCTTCAGCCTCATAATTTCGTCCGCATGACGGGCAGAAGAAAAGAAATATTTTCCTTGTTATCATATCGCTGTTGCGTAGATAGGATTGGGTGTAATGACATGAGACAGGCGAAGAAAACGTTCTCCTGAAGCGGGTTGAGGGAAGGATTCCCCGGAAGATATGCGGGTGCAGGGGGAGAAAACGGCGTTGCAGTCCTGCATAACCATTTTTTCCTGCTACAGGATGACTTTCTCCCGCTTCAGTACCATTTTTTCCCGTTGCATAACCATTTTCTCCTGCTTCAGGGGGATTTCTGCCGTTTCGGGAAGGGTTTTTCTCGTTACAGCGAGAGATTCTCCTCTTGCAGAGGGTGTTTTTTCTATTGCGGTGAGTTGTCCGCTTTCGTTTTGCTCAAGCAGACCTACTCAACTGTTCTTCCGGCCAGAGATTGGGTGATTGCCTCTCGCAACTGTAACTGGTGGCTGCCGGTAAGGATGTACCCTCCGAGCAGGTCAGGATGTTCGTCAACTATGACCTGTATCCATGACAGAAGTTCAGGAACGTTCTGTATTTCATCCAAAATAACCGGGGCTGGATAGCGGCGCATAAAGGTTTTGGGATCATCCAGAGCAAGACTGCGCAGTTCCGGATTCTCAAGATTCACATAGGCATGGTTCTGAAAAAATTTTCGGGCCAGGGTGGTCTTTCCGGACTGACGCGGGCCGATAATGGTTATAACAGGATATTCATCAGCGGTTATTTTTAACTCAGCTTCAATTTTTCGATTCAGCATGATGCAGACAGATCTAAACTTGGAGTTTTGATTTGTCTGTATAGTTGTATTCAAAGTTTTCGTCAATGATGAATATCAGGCTTACCATATACGGCATCTGTATCGCTGAATTACCGTATATGACAACCTGATTTATCATATACGGTAAGACAGAACAGAAGGAGGAACGGTATCCTTTTTAAAATAAAGAATATAATTTTCCGGCACGCATCCTGCTATATCACAGGAAAAAGCTGGTATTCAACACACGGAGATATTACTTTAACATGAAATGGCTGGAAATTATTGAGCTTCGCTCGGTGACAAAAGATAAAAGTACCCTGATATCGCAAATAGAACAAATACTCTGTGACTTGAGGCAGGAATTTAAAGAAAAAGACGTCCATTCTTATAGCCGCATACAAATTGAGACAGATTACAGCATCCACCGTAACCGTTCAGACCCCTCTCATTTTTTTTACGCAGCAAGAGGCAGAGGAGGCACATCCAGCCCCTGGCGCCGAGC
>JAABTP010000087.1 GCA_011389815.1 Desulfobulbaceae bacterium
TAGATGCGACCATGAAAGGGCCAGATGCGACCTTTTCTCTTCTGCGTTTTTATCTCAAAAAGATCAATATAAACGAGGCGGACAAGGTGTTATTTATTGCTGACGGTGCCCGTTGGATATGGAACCGTGTTAGTAAACTGTTCGCTTCGCTGGGACTTAGCTCCGATCAGTACTATGAACTGCTTGATTTTTATCATGCTGCTGAACACCTAAATAAGGTTGCCGGATTGCAGAAGAAACTGAAACCAGCGCAAAGGAAGAAATGGTTTGCAAAGCATAGAACCATGTTGAAAAACGGCAAAAGTCATGAGGTGGTGGAGGCTGTCAAAGAGCTTTATCGCAGGAGTCGGAACAAAAAGTTGAGAACGGAGCGGGATTATTTTGTCCGAAACATGCATCGTATGTCTTATGCTGATGTTGCAAACGAAGGTCTGCCCATCGGTAGCGGTTTAGTGGAGAGTGCGATACGCAGAGTGGTTAATCTGCGGCTCAAGGGAGCTTCGTTGTTTTGGTTAAAGGAAACAGCGGAGGCCATGTTGTATTTACGGGCGCATTACAAAGCTGGTCGATGGAACATGCTGAGAGAGCATATTTTTTCCCTCAAGGCAGCAAGTGTGGTTTGACCTACTTTTTGGGAATGCTCCCTATATCGCCGTCGCATAAAAGCAAACAGGAGGGACAGATGGAAATCATAACAAAGGTGAGAGACTTTCCCGAGAAAATAAAACATTATCGTATTCCGCCCGAAACCCGCATACGTGTGATAATAACAGACACAAAAACGAGCAAAATCTCTGGTGAAGGTGTGCCATTGCCGATAATCACACATGAAGAACAGAGGCGGAGACTTAATCTTATGCCGAAACGATATGAGCCGGGAGCTTCCGAGGAACTGACGGAAATTATCAGAAAATCCCGCATGAATACAGACTCCCCTGAACTGTGAAATACCATGGCTTATCTTTTTGACACGAATCACTGCATTTACCTGATGAATGGATGGGGTGCTCCTGAATCCAGACGCTCCGCAGAAGAACGGAATACCGCAGAGGCGTTCAACGGGATTCGGAATGATGTGGTTTACATGAGTGAAGTCTCTGTCGGAGAGCTTCTTTACGGAGTCGAACGTTCACGGAAAAAGGAATACAATCGTCAGAGGCTGGAGATGCTGATCTCCGCTGTCCCCCCAGTTCCTGTAACCCGGAGAGTTTGGGAAATATACGGAGAAACGAAAGCTGAACTGAGCAGGCATGGGAAAACGATCCCGGATATGGACCTGCTTATCGCCGCAACAGCGAAATGTCACTGTATGACTCTGGTAGCAAACGATAAACACATGGGGAACCTCCCTGATGCATTTATTTGGGAGAACTGGGCAAAGGAGCGTGGATCTGCTTGAAAGTAACAAAAGCGGACAACGCATTCCCCGAATTGTCTGATTTCGTTTTACTCAATCAAGACCTACATAGTTCATATGGACTGCCATGTTTCACCAAGCCAACCTCACCCACAGCTTAACTCAAATAGGAGCCCAATCCTCTTTTTCCATTTTCGATAAACTTAAACAAGTCTATACTGAACCGGGCCGTCATTATCACACGGATAAATATATTGCTGACTGTCTGACCCTGTTACAACCTCTCCGCCATCCAAGCAACCCATCCAGCGGAGATTGCAATCGCACTTTGGTTTCACGACGCCATCTATGACACCCGCAGGCAAGACAACGAAGAGCAAAGCGCAGAGTGGGCAGCCAGCTTTCTTAGAGCATCCAACGTCAAGCAGGCGATTATAGACCGAATAGCCCAGCTGATCATGGTCACCAAAATCCATAAGCCTCATGATGCCGATACCGCCCTCATGGCAGATATTGATCTCAGTATCTTGGGTACCTTGGGTACGCAGTCCCATCTGTTTGAGCAATACGATGCTGATATTCGTCGTGAGTACGCCTGGGTTCCAGAGCAACAATTCCGACAAGGGCGTGTGCAGGTACTCAAGAGCTTTCTGGAACGAGAGAAAATATACACAACAGCCTGTTTTTCAGAGCAGTACGAAGAGCAGGCCCGAGTAAATCTTAGGCGCAAAATTGAGCAGCTTTCCTCTGGTTTGCTATACCAATGAGAGGAGAAAGGATATGGGATGTAAATCTGATCGGCACAGCATTATGCCCCAACGGGGCTGTATGTAACCAGCCCAGGGTAACACCCTGGGTGTATTTGCTGTCGATTGGGTTGGATAGAAAATCAGTTATCTGAAATTTTGGGATAACTGCCGCTGATGAAAAAAAACTACACCAGAATCATTCAGGATCGACTGTATATGTCTGATTTTGATCTTCTGCTTCAACAAAGTGAGAACGAAAAGAAATTATGAACAACTGCAACATAGGCGCAGCCCTGCACAAGGCCGCTGCGGAACAAAAAGAGGCTGTTGCCCTGGTAACCGGCAAAAAAGGCAAGTACCAGCAATGGACCTTTCAGGAAGTACTGGCCAACAGCAATCGCTTTGCAAATGCCCTGCACAACAAGGGGGTTCAGCGTGGTGATCGGGTCATGCTCATGGTACGGCCTTCTATGGAATTTATCTGCTTGACCTATGCCCTGTTTCAGCTGGGTGCGGTGGTGATTCTTATTGATCCGGGCATGGGCTATAAGAATCTGCTCCGTTGTATTGGCTCGGTTCAACCCAAGGTACTGCTCGCCATTCCGCCGGTTCATCTCTTTTCCCGCCTCTTTCGCCAGCCCTTTGCCACGGTGGAACGGCGCTTCTGCGTTGGTCCGAATTTGTTGGGTATCTGCGGCATCTCTATGAAAGGAGCAGCCAGCAAGGCCAGCCCGGAATTCACAGCAGTGAATACTAAAGAAGACGAGCTGGCTGCGATTATTTTCACCACCGGTTCCACTGGCCCGCCCAAGGGGGTCCAGTACACCCACGGCATTTTTTATCATCAGCTCCAACAGATCCGTGATTATTACGGTATTGGCGCAGAGGATATTGATCAGCCGGGTTTTCCCCTGTTTGGCCTTTTTGCCACAGCCCTGGGTGCAGCAGCAGTGATCCCGGATATGGATCCCACCCGTCCGGCAGAGGTGGACCCGGCCAGGTTTATCCGTTCCATTCAGGATAAGCAGGTGAGCTATTCTTTTGGTTCGCCTGCCATCTGGAACGTGGTCAGCCGCTACTGCATTGATCAGCAGATTACCCTGCCAGTCCGCAAGATCCTCATGGCCGGTGCCCCGGTACCGGGTGAGTTAATCGAGCGGGTGCAGCAGATCATGCCCAAGGACGGTGAGATTTACACCCCTTACGGTGCTACAGAAAGTTTGCCTTCCACCTCTATCACAGGTCGTGAGATCCTCAAGGAGACCTGGAAAGAGACCCGAGTGGGCAAGGGCACTTGCGTTGGGCGTCCCTTGCCAGGGATGCGGGTGGAAATTATCAGGCCGGTTGATGGTCCACTGGCTGATTGGAATGAGGCTGATGTCTTGCCAACAAGCACCATCGGTGAAATTGCGGTCAAAGGGCCAGTGGTGACGCCAGCCTATGATCATAATGAAGAGGAAACCCGGATGGCTAAAATCCCTGATGCAGAAGGTGGCGGCTTATGGCACCGCATGGGCGATATGGGTTATCAGGATGATCAGGGGCGACTTTGGTTCTGCGGTCGTAAGGCTCATCGGGTCCTGACTGAGAATGGCCCCATGTACACTATCTGCTGTGAGGCTATCTTTAACGAGCATCCCGAGGTCTTTCGTTCTGCCTTGGTTGGTCTGGGCGAGCCGGGTAAACAGGAGCCTGTGTTGACCGTGGAATTATACGCCAAAAAGGCCAGGGATGAAGAGCGTCTTTGCGCGGAACTGCGTGAACTGGCCCGTGCCAATCTTCTGACCAGCAGGATTAAGACCTTTATGATCTTTGCGGTCTTTCCTGTGGATATTCGTCATAATGCCAAAATTTTCAGGGAAAAGCTGGCTGTCTGGGTTCAGCAACGGATGGATTGCCGCCAAGGGCTCTGAAAATAGCCAGAGCGCAGAGGCTCTGCGCTGGAGTTTGTTTGCATTATAGGGCTGTAGGAGAAGATCTGTATGTCTGCCCGTCATAAGCGGGTAAAATATTCCCTGTTGCCCTTTATGTTTAACGAGCCAAAAACTTTAATTTTGTTCTGTTGTTTTGGGTAAAAAATACCCGTCCCTCCCTTGAAGCTTCTTTTTTTTATGTCCGAGAAACATATTCGCTGATACAGTTATAAGCAAGAATTCCTGCTGATATCTTGATGTGGTACGAATACTGTTGCTTTGGCTTTGTCAGCTGGTTTGTGAATATCTTCTGTTCGGCATGCTAATTGCTTTTAAAGATAATTAGACTTACTCGGCATCCTTGAGTTTTTTTTAAGCGGTTTACAGAGTAAGTATTTTACTTGAATATTTAATTGTACTTGTTAACCTTTTTTTGCTGTTTATGGGCATCCAATACTCCAAAGTGGAAGCATAAAAAAATTGAAAAATTGATTGAGCAGCTCAAACGAGACTCGATACTATCATATACAATGATTTGCCCAGATGTACATAGAGAAGGTAACAGGGCGTAACTAGAATATATTATGCGTAAATTTTCTGATAACAAGAAATCCTTCAGGCGTGTGTTAATCCTCTTGCTTGTGGGGTGGACTCTGTTGTTTGTTGTTTTGCTGTGTTGGAACAGGTGGCATTTAAAGAATACCATAGTTCTGCTGGCTGAAAACAACGCGAGAATGTTCTGGAAAAAGGATATTTTGTACCGGGCATGGAATGTTTTTCACGGAGGGGCCTATGTGCCGGTGTCTAAGGAAACTGAACCCAACCCTTATCTTAATCTTGAGCATCGTGATGTAACGATCGGTGGACAGGACTACACCCTTGTTAATCCAGCCTATATGTTCAGGCAGTTTTATGAGGATGGGCAGGAGAACACAGCTATTCAGGGACATTTGACAAGCCTGAATCCCCTGCGCTCGGATAATAAACCAAGTCCCTGGGAAGAGGAGGCACTTCGCTCTTTTGAACAGGGCAGTGAGGAGTATATTAAACTGACCAAGATAGAGGATACATATTTTCTTCGCTTTATGCGTCCTGTTCGTATGAAGAAAAAGTGTTTACGGTGTCACACAGGGGAGGAAGAAAAGGTTGGTGGTATCAGAGGGGGAATCAGTATTTCTATTCCTTTGGAAGAACATTTTTCATTATTTTATACGAATTTTAACAAACTTTCATGCGCTTTTTTTGCAATTTGGCTTGTTGGGGTTGCGATCATTCTTGGTATGTATCGAATTGTCAGGAAAACAATTGGTACGTTGATCCAAAGTGAACAGCAGAAAAGTACGATTCTGGACACCATAGACAGGATTGGGATCGGTCTTTATATTATTGACACAACGTATCAGGTTCGCTATGCAAACAGCACAATGGATCATTGGTTTTCCTGTAAATCCGGGATGACATGCTATGAGTCTATTCATGCCCGTGATACACCCTGTGTGACCTGTTCTGTTGAGCAGGTTACAGAGGAGCAAGAGACGGTACGCTATGAGCTGACCTATAACGATCAGTTTTTTGATGTTATGGCGACGCCTATCATTTTACAGGATGGTAAACCAGGGAAGCTTGAACTGAGGATTGATGTCACTGCCCATAAAAAGATTGAACAGGAACAGCGCAAGGCTTTGGAGCTTATTAAGGCCAAAGAAGTTGCTGAAGCAGCAACCCATGCCAAATCTGTTTTTCTGGCCAATATGAGCCATGAAATCCGGACTCCCATGAATACCATTATCGGAATGTCGCAACTTGCCCTTGAAACCGGTTTAACACCGGAACAACATAATCTCATCTCAAAGGTGAATATCTCTTCCAGGTTATTGCTTGGCATAATAAATGATATCCTTGACTTATCAAGAATAGAAGCTGGCAAGATGAAACTGGAAATAAGTGATTTTTGTTTACAGGAGGTGCTGAATCATCTTGCAGATACTCTTCAAATTAAAGCAGATGAAAAGAGACTGGGTTTGCATATAAGCTGTTCTGAAGAGATACCTCATGTTCTTCAAGGAGATCCCTTGCGCCTGGGTCAGGTCTTGATTAATCTTGGAAATAATGCTGTCAAGTTTACCCCAGAGGGGCATATTGATGTCAATGTCCGTTTGACTGGGCAGCAGGAAGGACGCGTGTGGTTGGGATTTTCTGTTCAGGATACTGGGATTGGCATGAGCAGTGAAGAACAAAAGCGTCTTTTTCAATCCTTTACTCAGCTGGATAATGATATCACCCGTCAGTATGAAGGCAGTGGTTTAGGGTTGGCCATCTGTAAAAAACTGGTAAATATGATGGGAGGAGATATTTCAGTAACCAGTGAGCCGGGAAAAGGCTCTTGTTTTTCTTTTACCCTGGAACTGGAGGCCGGGAATGGTCAAAAACTGCCTGAAAAGAGAGCAGGGGGAACAAACAGCATATCCGGGCTGGAGGGAAAGAGAGTGCTTTTGGTGGAGGATAATATCTTTAACCAGGAATTGGCAACCATCTTACTTCGCCGTAAAAACCTTGTTGTTTTCCATGCAGGGAATGGCAGGGAAGCCTTGGATTTTCTCAGCAGTAAACCTGTTGACTGCGTACTCATGGATATCCAGATGCCAGTTATGGATGGATATACGGCCTGCCGGGAAATTCGCCAGCAGCTAGAGTTTAATAATCTGCCTGTTATTGCCATGACAGCCAATGTCATGAAAAGTGATATTGCAAAAAGCAGGGAAGCTGGCATGAATGATCATATTGGCAAGCCTCTTAATGAAGATGAGGTCTTTGCAACCCTGATGAAGTGGATGGACAAGAGTTTTAATTCGGGCAACGAAGAAAGGCTGCCTGTATGATAAGGGGAGCGTTGAACAGGGCATCCTGGTTTCCCCATTCATCATAGCCCATTGCCACCCATTCTCCCTGATTCACCAGATCATCATAGGCGAATTTCCAACCGCTCCAGTGGTCCCGGCATTTATAGGGTTGTGCAGGACCGTAGTAGGAAAATGCAGGCCCCTGGTTATTATTGGCCAACCGTGTTCCGCCGAGCAGCAACATATCTGCTCCCCGTTCCATAGCTTCTGCTTCAACTGCCTGGGCAATGCCTTGACCTGTGAATCCTTCAGGAATATGGACAAGCAGATGGGCAAAGACCCGGCAGGTCACTGGAACCTGGTGTTCCTGAAAGGTGGGCACTACTTTTTCAGTGGGAGAATAGGTTATTCCTTTATAGCCTTTTGTTTTTTCCCAAACCTTGAGGTGGGTAAGTTCGTCCTTGAAGTCAGTTACATTTCCCCAAAGGTTGCGAGCAGTCTGGCCTGTTTCGGCGCAGCCAGACAGCAAAAGGAGGATTGCGCCTCCGCTAATGAGAGGAAAAAAAACGCGTAATATCTTCATGCTGGTTGCTGTTCCTTGCTGGTCTATGGTTGCCCTCTCTTTTAAACAAGGGAGGGGCACTCTGTTATGATGTATTATAACGGAATATTGCCGTGTTTACGCCAGGGGTTCTCCAGTCTTTTATTGCGAAGCATGGCCAGAGAGCGGCAGATCCGGGTGCGGGTATGATGTGGCATGATAACATCATCAATAAAGCCACGACTACCTGCAACAAAGGGGTTGGCAAACCGGGCTGTGTACTCTGCTGTCCGCTTTTTGACCATTTCTTCGTCTTGACTATCGGCCCGAAAAATAATTTCAACAGCACCCTTAGGACCCATGACAGCGATTTCAGCACTGGGCCAGGCAAAATTAACATCGCCCCGCAGATGCTTGGAACTCATCACGTCATAGGCCCCGCCATAGGCCTTGCGGGTGATGAGGGTGATTTTAGGTACTGTTGCTTCAGCATAGGCGTAGAGCAGTTTGGCGCCGTGTTTGATAATGCCGCCGTATTCCTGAGAGGTGCCTGGGAGAAAGCCGGGAACGTCTACAAAGGTAATAATCGGAATATTAAAGGCATCGCAGAAGCGAACAAAGCGGGCCGCCTTACGTGATGAGGAGATATCAAGACAACCTGCCAGCACCATGGGTTGATTGGCAACGATTCCTACTGTAGAGCCTTGCATTCGAGCCAGACCAATGATGATATTAGCGGCAAAGTCGGGCTGGATCTCGAAGAAATCATGCTCATCCACCACCTTGGTGATGAGTTCCTTTATGTCATAGGGTTTATTGGGATCGTCTGGAATCAGGCTGTCCAGAGAAAATTCGGTGCGCTCGGGAGTATCATTGCAGGGCCAGACCGGTGGTGCCTCCCGGTTATTGGAGGGAAGGAAATTAACAAACCTTCTCAGCATCAGCAAGGCTTCCGCACCGTTATCAAAGGCCAGATCAGCCACCCCGGAGCGGCCTGTATGGGTGGCAGCTCCACCCAGCTCTTCCGCTGTTACGCTTTCATGGGTGACGGTTTTAACCACATCCGGTCCAGTAACAAACATATATGAGGTGTTTTTCACCATAAAGATGAAGTCCGTCATTGCCGGAGAATAGACAGCACCACCAGCACAGGGACCCATGATCATGGATATCTGTGGGATTACTCCGGAAGCCATTACGTTGCGCTGAAATATATCTGCATATCCGGCCAAGGCATCAACACCTTCCTGAATGCGTGCTCCACCAGAATCGTTCAGGCCAATGACCGGGGCACCAACTTTGATGGCATGGTCCATGATTTTACAGATTTTTTCCGCATGTGCTGCTGATAACGAGCCGCCAAATACGGTAAAATCCTGGCTATAGACAAACACAAGTCGCCCACATACGGTTCCATAGCCAGTGACCACCCCATCTCCAGGGATTTTTTGATCTGCCATGCCAAAATCCACACACCGATGTTCGACGAACATATCCCATTCTTCGAAGCTGCCTGGATCAAGAAACAGTTCAATGCGTTCACGAGCGGTCAGCTTTCCTTTGGCGTGTTGTTTATCAATCCGCTTCTGACCTCCGCCAAGGCGGGTTGCCTCACGTTTTGCGTCAAGTTGGTCTATAATATCCTGCATAATATTGAAGAGTAGAGAGTATAGAAAATACCGGGTGCCCCTTGGGGCACCCAATCAAATTTCATCTTTTGTTGCCCCCTCCCCCAAAAGGAGCGATGGGTGTTATTTGGGTTGCTTCGAACATTGCGGAGTTGAGCATATCTCGGTTAGCACGCCGTGGGTGGATTTTGGGTGGAGAAAGCCTATCTGTTTGCCACCAGCCCCAGGGATTGGTGTCGGGTTGATGAGTTGGCAACCGGCTTGCGCAGCTTGTTCCAGTTGCGCTGCTGTATTATCGCTGTGGTAGGCAATATGATGGACTCCTTCACCCTGGCGTTCCAGGAATTTTGCTATGGGGCTGTTCTCACCCATAGGTTCAAGTAATTCAATTTTTGTTTCGCCGAGAGAAAAAAAAGCCGTACGCACCTGTTGGGAAGGAACTTCTTCAATGCGCTTGCAATGCAGGCCAAGAGCCTGCTCGTAAAAGGCGCGGGCATCAGTAATGGAGTGAACAGCTATTCCTATATGGTCTATTTTTTTTAGCATATATGGAAACTCATTTGGAGCTCATTTCAGGAGAGGGGAAGTGTTTTCCCTCTCCCAGATTTGTATTTAGTTGCACCCGAGTCCCCAACCCCAGGAGTCAATACAGGTCACCTGTGGAATCACCTTGCCACCACAGGATTGATAGCAATAGCGATGTTCTTTATTGCACTGTTCAAAGTTTGGGGGAGGGCAAGGGGTTCGGTTGTCGTAACAGGTCATTTCCCTGGATTTAATGCAGTTCTCCAGTTTAATGCTTGCTATCTCGTTGCGATGTTGGCAATCTTTCCTGGCAGCTTTAACGTCGTTTTTGCATTCAGTTCTGTTCTGCTTACATTGCATAATACAGAGTTGCCCCTGCTGGGTTGTTGGTGGTTCCAGCATGTACTCTGTCTTATACAATGGGCCGCAGGCATTCAGTGATAGCAGCAACAGCGACAATATTCCTGCACCCCATAGGCTCCTTACATGTGGAATTTTTTTTCGTACTTTCTTCATAACTCCTCCCCCTTGTGCATTAGCTTTCCTGGAGTTTATCTGTGATCAGGTCATAAAGGACATTACTGGTTTCCCGGACAACGCGTACACAATTTTTTCGGGTGCTGTCTGGATTTGTTCGGAAATTTTGTACAGCCTCTTTGTCTTTCCAATCTAGCTGGGCAATATCAGAGCATTGAGTACTGCCGTACGGTTCTGTGATTTGGGCAAATTTTTGCACCATTGCATAGCTGACACTACACATTTGTTTATGATTTTCCTGCTGAGGCGTTGTTTTTCCCAGAGTAAAGCCGATTGTTGCCAAGGCACCGGACAGGGCTCCGCAGGTCTGCCCACTACTCCCCATGCCACCAGCAAAGGGGGCCATAGCTGCAACAACTTCTGGTGATGGTGGCTCGTCTCTGAAGAGTTCTGCGCAGGCACAGAGGACGGCTTGGCTGCAATGAAAGCCATCTGCAAAAAGTTGAGCGGCTTTGTCTGCTGTTTCTTCTCGTTCTTTCTGTTGCTTATCCTGTTCCATTTCTTTTTTGCTCCTTTTATATTGTCCCGTTCCTGAGAGGGCGGAATGGGAGTTATTGCAAACTTCTCTCTGTTAAGGGAGAGTTGTATCATTTCAAACCAAAGGTGGAGTGAGGATCCTGCGAGTATCTGTTGCTGATAGTCGTTTCTTCTTGAGGGAAAGGAATGGAGACAGTCCCACACTTAGCCATCTTAACATGTATCGGTCAATAAACTCAAAGAAGTTTTTTATTCTTCAGGCGGAACTTGTTCATCTGTTGTTTTTGCCTGCTCTGTACCCAGTGAACCGACTTCAGGAAGATACTCATGAAAGGCATCACCATAAATTTCCCAAATGGTTATAAAAAGCCCGGAAATAATCGGTCCGATAATGATGCCGAGAACACCAAACAAGGCTATGCCACCAAGAGTACCGAACAGGACAAAGAGATCATGCATTTCAGTATCTTTGCCCACTAAACGGGGACGGATCAGGTTGTCCAGATTTCCTGCAACAGCACCGCAGATAACAGCAAGCAGAATAACGCCGGAAAAATCACCACCTATTGCAAGGATAATCAGGGCCGGTACCCATACCACAGCTGTGCCCACAGCCGGTATAATAGAGAGAATAGCCATGATGGTTCCCCAGAAAACAGCCCCCTGGATGCCTGCCAGAAAAAAGGCAAACCCGCAGATTCCTCCTTGCAGTATCCCGATAATAAAGGTCGATTTCATGGTTGCGCCGGTTATGGAAGTGAAGCGCAGGAGAAGGCGTTCTTCATCTTCATGTGACATGGGGAGGTAATATAAAATCTTTCTCAACAGAATTTCTCCGGTACTCAAAAAATAAAACATCACATAGAGCATGATCACAATATTAAACAGGGCGTTGATCGTTATCTTGGTTAGGGATGTAAGGGAGTTAATGATCAGATTGGAGACAATGCCGACAACTTCACCAGCCTTTTGCAGGATCATATCCCGGTAGGGCAGAAAGATTTCGTGATGAGGTATTTTACTGATATATTTAGAAAGTGCCCCTGGTTCTTCCACAAAGGATTCTATCCACGGGGTCACTGACTGGCTCACATGGACAGCCTGGCTGATGACTACGCCGATGAGAAGGGCCAGAGGAATCAGAATGAGACAGACAATGGCAACGATAACGAGGATAGATGCCAGATTTTCTCGGTTATTCAGGCGTGGAGTGAGCCACCTGTGTGTAGGAATTGTCATGGCGGAAAAGAGTCCGGCCATGAAGATTGCCATAAGAAATTGCCGAATCATGGTCAGGAACAGGGCTGAGATTGCTGTTACCATGATCAGAAGTATTATCTTGTTGACATGAGGATGTTTGATCATCTTTGACCGCCTTTTCGGTTTCACCGTAAAGAAAGCATTATCAGGTTATCTGAGAATGAGACAGTTGGGTTCTTTTGGGAGAGAAATTTAACTATGCTCAATTCCCTGTAACTTGTCAATGTTTTTAGTCTATACCCGTGTCTTGCAACAAAATGATCCCTGTAGTAAAGTCAGCCTTTATTCTGTTACTTTATTTTCATGGTTTCCGATGGACTGCCGATGAATTGGCATTGGAGAGTTTAGCGTATTTTGAAATTCAGAATTATACAAAATGGAAGTATTTTTTAAGATAATAACGAAACTGTAATTTGTGACAATTACGTGCCGGACAAATGAGAAGCAAAACAAATTTTTTACCAAAGTCAACAGGTCTTCTTGTTTTGCTTCTTTTTCCTTAATGCATAATCTCTCATGGTTGATTTGGGATGATTTTTGTTTTATACGCAAAAAATGTTTTAATTACAAGGGAATACTAAGTTTATTCTTGTATCTCACCAGGCTTTTTATAGAGTAACATATTGAAAATATATAGCTAACTACCAAATGTATGTTTAAAGCATGTACCCCAAAAAAAGGCTGGTTTGAAAAAATTAAGAGCTTTTTCTTTTCAATGTTTAAAAGTATTGACTAATCTCTTTTAAAATGACACGATAGTATTTTTAATTATGTGAACCAACAATTCGTTTTTGTAAGGAGAGAATATTATGGCTAAAAATGAAGACAAAATTGTAAGCCTGCTTCAGGAAGGTGTAACTTTTGCTCCTCCGGTTGAAGGACAAGATCAGGCTCACGTTAAATCAATGGATGAATATAAGACTGCTTATAAACGCTCCATGGAAGATCCTGAAGGTTTTTGGGCTGATCGGGCCGAAGAGCTGGTTACCTGGGATAAGAAATGGGATAAAGTGCTGGAATATGATTTCAGCAAGCCTGAGATTGAGTGGTTTAAGGGTGGTAAGCTGAATATGTCGGTGAATTGCCTGGATCGTCACCTCACCAATGGTCGCCGCAATAAAGCTGCTATCATTTGGCAGGGTGAGCCGGAAGAGGACGTCAAGGTCTACACCTATCAGATGCTGCATACTGAGGTCTGCCGTTTCGCCAACGTGCTGAAGAAAAAAGGCGTAAAAAAGGGCGACCGTGTCTCCATTTACCTGCCTATGATCCCTGAGTTGTCTATTGCCCTGCTGGCCTGTGCCCGTATTGGTGCGATCCACTCTGTTGTCTTTGCAGGTTTTTCCGCAGTAGCTCTGCAGAGTCGAATTCAGGACTGTGAAGCCAAGGTACTGGTGACAGCTGATGCTGTGCTCCGTTCAGGCAAAGTTATCCCGCTGAAGCCCAATGCAGATAAGGCGATGGAAGGCAGTGACAGTGTTGAAAGCTGTATCGTTGTTGAGCGGGCTGGTAATGATATCACCATGCAGGAAGGTCGCGATAGCTGGTGGCACGAAGAAGTAGCTGCCGAAGATATCAGCAGTGAGTGCGAGCCAGAGTCTATGGATGCGGAAGACATCCTGTTCATCCTCTATACCTCTGGTTCTACCGGTACTCCTAAGGGGGTTGTTCACACCACTGGTGGTTACCTGACCTATGCTATGCATACCTGTCAGTGGGTTTTTGACCTGAAAGATGATGATGTCTACTGGTGTACCGCTGATATCGGTTGGATCACCGGCCATACCTATATCCTTTATGGGCCGCTGGGGCTGGGTGCTACTTCTCTTATGTTTGAAGGTGTTCCTTCCTATCCAGGACCGGATCGCTTCTGGAAGATTGTTGAAAAATTTAAAGTTAACACCTTTTACACTGCCCCGACGGTTATCCGTGCTCTGATGCGGGAAGGCGAAGAGCCGATTCAAAAGCATGATCTTTCCAGTCTCCGTGTTCTTGGTTCTGTTGGTGAGCCCATCAATCCAGAAGCATGGATGTGGTATCATGTAAATATCGGTAAAGAGAAACTGCCTATCGTGGATACCTGGTGGCAGACAGAGACCGGTGGTATCATGATTTCACCGTTGCCGTATGCAACCACCCTGAAGCCTGGTTCAGCTACCTATCCGCTGCCTGGTATTGATGCGGCAATCTATGACGAAGATGGTAACGAAGCTGCACCGAATGAAGGTGGTCACCTGGTTATCCGTAAGCCGTGGCCAGGAATGTTACGTGGTGTCTACAAAAACCCGGAACGTTTCAAGAAGACCTATTTCAGCCGCTATGATAACACCTATGATCCAGAAGATGGTGCGCGTCAGGATGAGGACGGCTGTTTCTGGATCATGGGTCGTCTGGATGACGTTATCAATGTATCCGGTCACCGTCTGGGTACTGCTGAGATTGAGTCTGCACTGGTTTCCCATGCCGCAGTGGCCGAGGCTGCTGTTGTTGGGATGCCGCATCCGGTCAAAGGCCAAACCATCTTTGCCTATGTTACCCTGATGTCTTCTGTTGCGGAGTCTGACGAGCTGATCGCTGAATTGCGCAAGCATGTCCGGACTGAGATCGGACCCATTGCTACCCCTGAGGTGATCATGTGGGCACCAGGCCTGCCCAAGACCCGTTCTGGTAAGATCATGCGTCGTATCCTGCGTAAGATTGCAGCTGACGATTTTGATAACTTCGGTGATACCTCTACCCTGGCTGATCCTTCTGTTGTGGATCACCTGGTTGAAGGGAGAAAGGGCATGTAAAAGGGTTTCATAACTGTTTTCCCGTTCCTTTTTGGGGGCGGGAAATGAGCAATGAGACGTGCATGAAAAAGCCCGAGGGAGAAGTTCTTCCCTTGGGCTTTTTTGGTTTCAGTTCAGAGGATTGGGAGCGGCGGAGATTATTTTGTTAAGATCAATCTACAACTTAAACTCATCAACCACCGCAATCAGCAGGGCATGACGGTGCGCCTTGTTCAGCCTGCTCAGGTCATTACAGCGGATGATTTCTTCTTTCATGGCAAAAGGAACATTGCCAAAACGAACCTCCAGTACTTCCAGCACAGCTTCCTGGGCCTTTTCCAGTTGCCCTCTGGTACGTCCCTGCTCAACTCCTTCGCTCATTCCCTGCTGGATTCCCTGAAGCAGTCCTTTTTCTCTCGCCATTCTTTCTATCGTTGACATATAGGGCATAGTTTGTGCCTCCTCAAACAGTTTCATTTCCTTGTTGAATTGTAACGCTTCGGGTTCAGGCAGTTTCAGCACATAATCTATAAAACGGTACAGTCTGATAATCTGTTCCTTGCTGTATTCCCTGCTATACAGTTCTTTGGTCAGATCCAATCTGAAGCTGTAGCGTTTATCCGGGTCGTTTTCAGACTTGATCTTAGCCAGCTGCACCCTGGTGATGACCGCAAACAGGTTGTCTGCTTTTTCAAGTTCAGGGTGGTCAAAGTCCAGCAATTTGATCACTGGGTAGGTGAACCTGACTTCGCAGCCGAACAGCTCTGACCTGAAACGGTCGGGCCGGAAGCCCGGACTGCCGTCGATAAGCAGAGCAATACTGACGACCTTTCTGCAATACTTGTCGAACGTCCTGTAATTGTAGACATACATCCGTTCGGAAAAGCCGCTTTCCCGACTCCCCTGCACTTCGATGTGAATAAGTATCCATTCCTTCCTTCCGTCTTTGAGGCGTACTTCGAGCAGTCTGTCTGCCTCACGCCTGACATTGTCACTGTCGCTGATAATTTCGTTCAGCTCCTTGTCCAGAAACTTCACGCCTTGGGCAAAGTCGATTTTCCGGTGCATCTCCGGCAGATAGAACCGGAAGAAGTCTTCAGTGAAGTCCTCTATCACGTCCTTCCAGTCGCTATCCATATCAGAAGGAGGCACTGTTTCCCTGTTTGTTTTCATATGTATGGTATTTCTGCTCATAGCTTCGGGTAACTGCGAAAAAGATGCATCCTCCATCGTAGAAGGAGGGCGCAGCTTTGTCAAGTCGAATGTCAGCAGGAAAGGAGGACTCGGTATTTCCTGTCTTATCCCAACAAAAAAAGCGGAGACAAGGCAAACCCTCTCTCCGCTTATCAGCTGGAACGATACTCTGTTCAGCAAATTAGAACTCAAACTCATCATTCAAGATCGTTGCCCCATTCATGTCATCCGTTGACTGTAACCTCTTGGCCGAAATTGATGGTGCTCTCCACCTGAATGCTCTGATCCCGGTTCCTGGCCTTTTGTTCAGCAGGCTGACCCTGCTTTTTCCGGGCCTTCTTGTACTGTTCCGTCCACCAGGAGCGGATGCTGTCCTGCCACTCCTTGTCCATCTGCTCTGTGATTGGATCAAGCGCATTACCCAACAACCTGTCCGCAGTCTGCCCAGGTTCCGTGAGCACAATGCGAGGTGCAGCCTTGAGGGCCTCAAACCGTTCCCTGAGACAGGGATGGGTGAGGTCAATTCTGGTCTCGACCCGCATGGCCTGATGCAGCCAGTACTCAGCCCATTTCATATTCAGTTGCGTACCAAGATTCTCTGCCATGCCCCTATAAGGATCAACAAAGGGTTCAGGATATTGCTGCGCCAGACTGAGCAATCCGGGCCAGTACGCCTCCTCCAGATACCTGTCAAGCACATGGTTAAGGGTCAGCGATTCCACAGCAGTCTCGCGTGACACCAGACGGACAGACAGGGCATCAGCCTCGAATTCACTCATGCGGGACTGGGCCAGAGCGCAGGCTGTACAATAGGGTATAAACGCAATACCGCAAAACTCGCACAGTAGCTTCAGGCAGCAAGCTTATACCACTGTTCCTTGAGCTTGTTTAACTGCTTCTGTGATTGTTTAGCGGAACGGATATGAGTTTTAAACCGATTCCTGTGATTGCGTACCCGTTTACGCTCTTTACATAAATCTTCAGGGTCAACATTGGCTAACCCCTCAATAGTCTGGCTAAGTGTATCCGGGCGAGGAATTGCCTCCCAGGCACCGGAGCGTTGGATCATCCTTCGAACTGCGCCTTTCTGTCCAGTAGTTTTAAGCAGTTGACACATAATCCTGCGATGTTCACTTTCACGTTCATTATTGGTACGGGGCAGTTCCTCTACGTCATAAGTATGGAACAGACCGGGAGCATAGCTGTCGGTGGTTTTTTTTATCTTGCTCGCAATTTCCAACAGGTTGGGATTTCCCTCACTTTGCTGCACAATAGCTTCAATGTGGGTCTGTAATTCCTGCCTCACCTGCTCTCCGGTAC
>JAABTP010000008.1 GCA_011389815.1 Desulfobulbaceae bacterium
GTGGCTAAATTAATTTTCTGAATTCTCAATAAATACAACTCGTTCATAAAGGCCAAGCCTTAAAGTCGTGCCATTAGCTGGTGACCCTTTTTTTGTGCCTATCAGAAAGTCAGAATCTAAAAAAACACCTCTTTTGTAAGGGAGACCCCAATAATTCCAATTGTGAATTCGAATATTATACGAAACATATCATTCATATCATGAATATCATCTTATTGTATCAACATAACGTATACTATTAGCTGCCATATAAACAATAAGAATAAAAAATATATAATGATGTATGCCATACATACATATTTAATATGTCTTTAATAGAACTTTATTTCAATAAATATTTATTACATTACACACACAGATAAAAAGAAAATAAAAACATATATTTCATATTTTATATTTTACTGTAACGTATACAACTACGTATACAATGTGGTATTCATAATTATATACACTTCTGTATTCAATACATTTATTTTTAATAAAAATAAAAAACACTTTACAAGGTGATTTTGAATTGCTACAAAGTGAACATGAAGTTTAAAGGTAATGAGCCTTGCTTCGTATCAAATTAATGGTTCTTCTGTTTTTATGTAGCATCTCAGAAGATAATGTCATGTTAATGTAATTTTTTAAGGAGGAAGAAATGAAAAGAAGACGTTGTTTTGTAATGAGTATTATCTGCTTTTGTTTAATGTCGTCCCCTGGCACTGGTTTTTCTGCAACACAGATGTTTGAACAGGCACTTCAAGCCTTGCCCCAAGAGGATCGTGAGAAAATTATGGACAAGATGGCTGCGCGGCATATACGCCTCATGGAAGAACAAAGGGGGCTTAAAGCGTTAGCGGCTCAAGAAAAAGATCAATTGGCAGCAGCAATGGCCGTTCAAGAAAATCCGTTATTACAGAAGTACCTTGGTAAACGCGCTACTCCAATGCATTTAATGGAAAAAATGAGAAATAAGGTGATGGGAAATATTACCAAGGATATCATTTCCCATAACAAAGCATTGTGTATGCCGATTGTTCTGCCGCATTTATCAAAGGAAGTAAGAAAAAGGATCTTGGTGACGACTATCCCGATGTTTACGACAGGGATTATCCAAAGGGTTCAAAAACGCTTTCCAACAACTCAATAGATGCTTAAACAGGTACTTATGATGTAACTGTTTTTTCTTGAATCAATGGATCAATCAACGACCAAACTTCGGAATATTCCGAGGTGTTAACATGAAAATGAGGAAGAAAGATGAAAAAAATAATAGTGATATTAACACTCGGACTGGCTACTGCTATTTTTGTTATAGTCGGTTCCGTCTCCGCAGTAGAGGTGGACATCAAAAACCACACTACTGAGATAACAGATGACAAGAAAATTGAAAAGCGGATAGCTGAGATGCAAAAAGAGATGATCAGAAAAAACTTCTCTGCTCGGCTGCTGAAAAACCAAATGCGTTCCGACATGATGGCAACGCGTATTCCCCAGAAATTCTTGCAGGATAGCATTCAACCTGTCATAGCAGAAAAAGCGCGTACTATGATTTTACCTATCATAGCGGAAAAAGTGCGTGCTATGCAAATGAAGGCTTTGATGATTCGCTAAGGACTTCAAGGGCATACTCTGTTTTCTCTCTACATCCGTTGAGGAGATAGCAGATTATCGCAATAAAGCTGCAAGGATTGCCGAGGGAACAGGGCAGTCCTTGTAGCTTTTTTTTGTGGCTCTTCGCAGATTAGCAAATCCATCCTTCATCCCCTTTTTAGGATCAAGAAGTCAAAGGAGTGGACCTGTTTATCTAATGATTGGATAAAAAAGCCCAGCGATTGGATAAAAAAGTCCAGCTCGTGGACAAAAAGATCCATAACATGGACTTTCTCGTCAAAGGAATTGACCAGGAAAAGCCGAATTTTCCCTTTTTACGCAAAGAGGTTACTCGTTAACAAGCTATTGTATACTGTTAGAATCCGACTCCAACAGACTAACAGCCCGCTGAAACTTCATTACCCCGCCGGTCTGTTCCGGCAGCAAGGCAACAAGCCCAGTTCCTGTATGGTCCAGCTGGTTTTCCTGATTGATGAGACCAAGGAAGCCCATCGCCTCACGGGATAGCTCAACAAAGCTTGCCTGCTTAAGAAATTCCACCCGAGTTTGATAAGTAAATAATCCCTCCACATTTTGCGGTAAGGATTCCCGTAAACGATTACGGAGTTCAGGCTGTGTAGTCGTTGTAAGATACTCCGGTAAACTACGATGCCCGCAACGGAGCCAGTCATAACGCAACAAATCCAGCAGCAACTTCCCGTCCTTCCTCTTCCCGAGTAAATCCGCAAGGATCTGAGTCATCAGTTTATGGGTCCGCGATACCTGAAAGAAATTATATTGCCGACAGAGTTGAAGCAGCTCATAAAAGAAGGCAAAGGGTTCCTCTCCGGTCTGGAGAAGGTACTGCCAGAGAGAACGAAAAAACCGATTATTATAAAAAGCCTCTACACATTCACAAAAATCATACAAATCAGCCAACTGAGTATGATCCAGCCAGCGGGTCGCCAGCACTTCATACGGTGGCTCACTACAATACATCAGGCCAAACTCTTCTGCCTGGCGAGCAATCTCGGTATCAGGCAGAACCTTGAGCAGGCCCAATTGGATATAATGCGGCCCAAGCCGGAAGACCTGATGAAAAGAATCCCGGAAACTTTCCTCCGTCTCAAAAGGAAGCCCCAGAATAAGATCCACATGCAGATGAATCGTATCCAGAGCAAGCAGACGCTGGATATTACGGCAGGTCGCCTCAAGGTCCATTGTCCGGTTTACTGCTGCCAGGGTTGGTGTATGAAAGCTTTGGATGCCGATTTCAAACTGAAACTGATCACAGGGAACAGTGGAGAGCAGAGCAAACATCGGCGCAGTAAAGCGATCCGGGGCAATTTCAAAATGAAAACGAACCTGCTTTGTCTGCTCAATACAAAATTGCCAGATCGCCAAGGCCCGATCAGGTTGATCATTAAAGGTACGATCCACCAGCTTAATAATCATGGGCCTGGCTGCAATGAGTGCTGTCAGCTCCTCTTTGACCAGCTCAACAGGCTTGTGCCGCACCCCCTTAGAGCCAGAGGAAAGACAGTAGGAGCAGGAAAAGGGGCAACCACGAGATGATTCATAATAGAGCTGGCGATGTTGCAATGCCCCTGTGAAGTCATCCTCCTTGTAGGGCGAGGGGAAACAAGAGGCTTTCTCAGCCTGATACAATGCTTGTAAACGCCCCTGTTGAAGATCATGATAAAATCCCTGCGGGGCACCCTCAATTTCCCCGAGAAAAAGCGTACATTGCTCGGGTAATTCTCCCAAGGCCTGGGCTTCAGGACCACCAAGGATAATTATCAGATCAGGTCGGAGCCGGGCCAGATCGTGAATCAGGCGGTGGACAACTGCATGGTTCCAGATATAGACAGAAAAAAAAACCGCTTTACTCCTTTCCCTGCTGATCCGTAACAAGGTGGGATAATAGGGATCATTAATCGTAAACTGACTCAAGAGCAGGGAATGCCCAGGCAAGTGCTGTTCCAATGCATTGCGGACATAAAAAAGGGCCAGGCAGGAATGGGAAAAGCGACAGTTAATACTGACAAGATGGAACATGGACTTTGTTTGTACTGGCATTCTGGTTTCAGGCTGTTCCCTGCTTCATCAGAGAGACAAGCAATGACGGATTGATCTTATTTTTTCGGCGTGGCCCGCAACACAGTCCCATCAATAACCAGCTCACCCGGCCCTGTGTTACTCCGAATGCCTATGGCCTTATAGACTTTCAGGCTTTCCAGCACAGGTGAGATAACCTGATCAATAAGAAGTTTACTCGTGGCCCCGGCCTTATGGTCCCGAACAGCAATCATAGTGCCAGCCCAGGAGGCCAGCTCCTGAAGCGCAGTGATCATCTCTGGAGTGCGGGCAAAGAAGTGGAGATTGGCAGGAACATCCAACCTGGTATCCACAGCTTGGTATTCATCTCCCTCAGCCAATGGTGCTTTTGGCCTGAGCAGGATATCCCTGATCTGCTCCCTGCTGTCTGCAAGCAAGAGGTATCCATTAAAAAAAGCATAGGAAGGTTGTAACATCCCCTGGGCCGCAAAAAGAGACACAACCGGAACGCCACCTACCATAGTACGTTTCACCGGAAGATCACCAATAATTTTCTGGAAAAATGCATCAACTTTTTTACGATTCAGAATTTCAATACTGAGACAAAGACGAGGAACCGGAAAAAAACCTGCTGTACTGATCCCTGCTATATGGACACTGAAGTTCTTCCCAAACACACCAAGAAACTGGTCCATGCTCATGTCGGTTTTTGCTTTGATCCAGGCAGCAATCCTGTCCGCAGATGCCAAATCATCTTTTTCTCCATGAGCAAGTGTATTTTGCCACCAGAGCCGGGGCTCCAGCCAATTGAACCACAAAGAAAGGAGCAGATCATCCGGCACCTCTTGAAAACTGTGGCTGAGACTGGGAAGAGTACTATAGATATGCTGCTGAAAAGGATACAACTGATCTTGTGAAAAATGGACACGGGTTTGGAGATGGTCAATATCTTCTTTGGAATGATGATAAAATCCCATAGCTCTCACCCCAGGAGCCCAGGAATAATTGTATTGCTGACTTTTCTTTTTTGAACCGGAGCGGACAAGCAGGGCCTTGAAATGGAGCTTAAGACGAAATAAATCTGCGTAAAGAAACAAATCTGTTTGGGCTGGTCGCTCTTTCTCCACCCGTATGTACTCTTGATTCAGCAACAGATCCTTTCGTTGATCCAGAAAATGCCCGAAAAAAAGAGCAATACTTTCCTGTATCCGCTGTTGGGCAAAGGACAGAACAATGTTGCCGCCCATTGCAGTAAGATAGATTTTTTGCCTCTTTTGCAGCTGTACAACATACACAGTCATGCCTGCGATATTTTGTGCTGTCTGTCTTCCCTGAAAAATTTCAAGCAAGGCTGCAAGTATCGGCTCAGGATTATCCTGCCCAACGTCCATGACAATAAGGAGATCTTCCAACAACGGCTGTGACTGCTTCTTTTCCTGAATAAATGAAGAAAATGATGAAAGCTGAGCAATAAAGAGGGGCCTGTTAAAAAGCTGACCAAATAAGGGGTGGCCCAGTACCTCCATCAGGCATGAAGTATTTTGCTCCAGCGATCGACGGAGGGCACTTTTTATCGTGAGCCGTTGCAAAACAGCAGGCCAGTTGATGGCATTAAGGGTTTGTCCAAACCGGGAATCAAGAAAACTTTTTCCTGTTGCTGCTGCATCTGGTAACTCCAGAACGAGCATCGCATGGTGAGGAATCAACTGCTGGGGCCGCAGTGATCGGGAATGGAGGTGCAATTGTTGCGCTATCCCCTGAGCAATCACTCGGGATACTGTTGACTGATCGTTTCTGATAAGGCGACGAACAATCCCTGTGTTGAGCAGATCCTCACCTGTGGAAAAAATTTTTTGCCAATATATCAGCTGGGCATCTTCCTGGGTATTTCTTCCAGAGGGTTGAATACCCTTCTCAAAATAAACAGCAAACAGAGACAGGACCAGGCACAGAGCAAGAAAGGGATAAACAACAAAGAACGAGCGCTTCATGGAGATAAACGGCAGAAGAACATTTTGCCCTCCTGCCGATAAAGGATTATCACTGCTTCTTCCAGGTCAAACCGTGAACTCGGTTACCCAAAGGTCATGGAGATTGCAAAAACTGGTTGCACAGGCCTTGCCTTTATAGCCTTCAGGCAAATCAAAGCTTGATTCCGGTTTATCGGCATGAGTGAAGGTCTTACCACCGATAACTGTACCATCTTCAAGCACAACGGTATGGCGAACAATGAAATGCGGTTCTGTCATGGGATGCGCTGTCACAACAGAAACCTTACCTTCAGCCACTGTTACTTTGGGCGCATGGCTGCCTGCCTTTCCTTCCCATTTTCCCTGTTGTTGCTCAGTGTACACGATTCCGGCATGGGATGCTGCTGTCTCGCCAGCAAACACAGGAACAGTTGAGGCAACAGCAACAGCTGAAGCAGCAACAGCACTGGTTTTCAGGAACTCTCTTCGATCAATCATCTTAGATCCTCCAAGTTGTAACATGGTTTATGTTTTTTTGTGCAAACGAGATATATCCTGCTCTGGTTTGCACAAAGCTTTGCATCCTTGCTGGGCTTTGATCTCTTTTCGCATTTCTTCAATCCTGTCATGGGCAGCATGCAGGGCCTCTTTTCGTGTTATTTCAGAGACGTTCTGCTCAATCTTCTCAATAGCTGACAGCAACTTAAACAACATCAGGAAGACCATGAGAAAACCCATGAGGACCACAGCGTTAAAATTATCAACCACACCCATAATCCGGGCAAGAATCAGGGTGAAATTAGGGTAAATAGCGATCAAGGCCATTCCGCCCCAGACAGCTAACCGGACAAAGAGCTTGAAAAGGGTCTGACCGGTTTCCCGGTTGACAAACTCTTTAATGCCCAGATAAAGCATGGTTGATGAAATAGCGACAACAATGACCTGATAAAGGTGTATTTTCATTTTTTCTTTATTTCTGGGGCATGGTGGAGAATGAACAGGACAACAGAACCAATCACCAGACCTGCCACAAGACTGGCAAGCATGGTTGGCATAAAATGGAGTCCATCATGCACCACTGCAATATTATGTACGTACATGCCTCCACCCACGAGGAGCATGGCGATGGTGCCCACAAATTCGAGCAACCTGATGATCTTCGGGAGCGAGGCTATGAGAAGCTTGCCCACCTTGGTAAGTATTGTAGACAGCAATCCCGTTATTGACTGTGCATACTGAACCAGATACAACCCCATGTCGTCAAGCTTAACCAACAAAGCAACAAGACCATAGACACCAACTGTGGCTAATAAGGCTATGAAACTCACCACCAAAAGCTGCATAACCAATTGCTGATCCATGACTGATTCCAGGGCGATAACGATGATTTCTATGGAAAGAATGAAATCTGTTCTTACAGCAGAGCGTATTTTTTCTTTTTCAGAGAGTTTTTTTACGGAGGAGGGATGGGAAGCATCTCCATGCGCATTTTTTGCAAAACGATGGAGAAGCCATTCGTAAATTTTTTCTGTTCCTTCAAAGCAAAGATAGGCTCCACCCAGGAGAAGAATGGGAACGATGAGTCAATCCATATAGGTACTCAGGAGGAGGGCTGCGGGCAGGATGATGATTTTATTGATCAGAGATCCTTTGGTGATGGCCCAGATGACCGGGAGTTCCCGCGAAGCGTGGAAGCCAATGGCTTTTTCCGCATTGGCCGCTAGATCATCGCCCAGAAGACCAGCGGTTTTCTGGGCTGCTATCTTGCTCATGGCAGAGGCATCGTCCAGCAGCATGACTATGTCGTCTAATACTGCAAGTATACCGCTCGGCATGTTTTATCCTCTCATGAACGTCGATTTTCCTCATATGTTCTTATGTGCTTGTTTGTGGCGGCAATGGGTAACTGTACTCGTTTTTTCTATTCCATGCAGAGATTTTTTTCTCTCTGGATTCAACTGATAAACGCATGACATGTATTTTCTTGAATATCAGTTATATAGATAGAGGTTGTAGACTTATTATACGAATTCAGGCTTGCTATCGGGTGTTGTAGAATTTCCGGTTTGTCAGAATGATTTTCAGCGGAACGTTTCGCATATTTAAGTTTGGCAGTAATAGCGTTATCAGCGATTCACGGGCCGTACAGATATAAATATCTAAAACAACTAAACAAGATTAAGAAAACCTCACGAAATGATTTTCTATCTTGCTGATTTTATAGAACTAGCTGACCTTTCACTTTCTTTTTATAAAAAAATATCTTACAAAACTCTTTCATTAATTATTTTGCAATATACAATAATTACAATATTTTAAGTCGTTTTGGTATAAATTCTCGATAAATACAAGAAAGTAGTAAAATCAAATTGTTACAGACGTAAAGGCACTGTTATACACAAGGGATCTAGAAGCTAGATGTAGTAAATCCAGGGTGCTCACGCCTTAATACATTAAAATAGTTAATTTTAAATAAATTGCAAGAAATTACGTTTTGGTCCGGGAATAGCTGTAGCGTTATCTACCCGCTCAGCTAGGACGGCTTTCCGTCTTTACGTGACGGAGCAGTAGCGGACGCCCGAATATAGCGATGAGCACCAGCAGGCCGAGGAAAACGAGTGCCAACGGATCAGTTGAGATCAAGCGAACAACAAGAGCAACTGAAGCAGCGGTCGCGGCCAAGGCACCCGATCCTGTGATGATCCGCAGACCTGCCCGCTGCTTGAAAGCAAGGCCGCAGACAACGGCAAATGTGAAGAGAAACGAGAGGCTGGCAGCCTCAACAAGGCTGGTGAGCGTTCCGACAGCGGCAAGGACTGCTGCCGCCGCACCGAGTCCGACGACCGCCCGATTCGGTATGCCCTTTGCGTTCTTGTGATCCAGCACGGCTGGCAACTCGCCATCCTCGGCCACCCTGTATGCGAGACGTGCTGTGGCGAACAGGGTGGCATTGATGGCCGACCCGGTGGAAAATGCCGCAGCAATCGTGACGATAATGACACCGACTGTTCCGAATGCCTGTCGCCCGGCAATAGCCAGCGCGACCTCCTTGTGCAGGACCACCTGATCCGCTCCGATCAGCATGGCCGTGCCAACGGCAACAGCGATGTACACCACGATCACAACGACAATCGCCGACAACACTGCGCGGGGCAGTGTCTTTTGGGGGTTATCAATATCCTTGTAATCGTAGGTCAGCAGTTGAAAGCCCTCATAGGCCATGAACACGGATGCCGCTCCGAACAGTGCCGCGCTGATTCCGGCATCCGGCACACCCTGCGAAAGCATCCGGGTATCCCACTGTGCAAGACCCCCGCCAGCCAGTCCTACAAGCACGACCAGTTTGAACCACACAAGAAAAATCTCGATACTGCTGGCCTCGCCCACACCCCGCAGGTTCAGCCCAATAAATAACGCCATGATGGCAACGCCAGCCATACGCGGGAACCAAGGACCAAGTCCCGCGACATGCCCGAGGTACTCCCCGAAGGTAAACGCATACACCGCATTTGTGAGCACATACCCGACAATGAGAACCCACGAGAGGCTCCCGGCGATCCCTTCCGCATTGACCTTGCGGAGAAAAGTGAACGCCCCGCCTCCTTCATCGTAATGGGCGGCTAATTTCACGTAGCTGTACCCGGCGGCTAGGGCGATAAGACCCGCAATCGCAAAACTAAGCCATGCCCATGCACCGGCGATTCCGACAACCACACCGAGCGTTGAGAAGATGCCGCCGCCGACCATGCCGCCTACGGCCATCGACCATGTCGCGTTGAAGCCAAGCTTAGATTTAGACTGATTCATATTAACACTCTTCTAAGTAACAAAAAGTTTATGTTTTTGTTATTTTGAAGTTTGGCCCCGGCCACAGGCCGGGGGGAGCGCATTCAAATTGCAAAATACGGTACCCTAGTTCCACTGTGGCAATGGAGCGCAGTGGAATTGCCGTCCGGTGAAGCACCGGGGTATGTGCTCTCATCTTTGCCCAATCCTGGAACGACTAACATCTCGGGCAGTGAGCGGTAGAACATAGAATTTGCTTATCGTCATCCATGTTTGTGGCCTTCTGGCACGATAGGATTCTGTCGCAAAAACAGGGCTTCCATAATCAGGATAGCCAGCATTACGGCACCAGCGACACCAACCACCAGTGGATCGCTAAATATCTTAATCCAGACGAAGCCAGCCAGAACGATCAGATCAAGGATAATGGCGGCGATCAGAAAAACGAGTCGAGCACCAATTTCATGCCGGAGATACCGCAATATCCCCCAATGTATCGCAATATCCATAATCAGATAAAAAATAATTCCCAAAGCCGCAATGCGCGTCACGTCAAATAATATTGTCAACAGCAAACCAAAAACGATTGTATAGACGAGAGTATGCTTCTGGATGCTACCGGGCATGCCAAAATGGCTATGGGGAACGAGTTTCATTTCAGTCAGCATAGCCAGCATCCGGGAAACCGCAAATATGCTGGCTATGATGCCGCCTGCTGTTGCCAACATGGCCAGAACAACCGTAAACCAGACCGCGTATTCGCCAAGGGCAGGCCTTGCGGCTGCGGCAAGCGAGTAATCTCTTGTTTCGATGATTTCCTGAAGTGATAGGTTACTTGCGACGGCAAAACCAACCAGCGTATAAATCACAACACAAAGAGCGATGGAGATCATGATGGCTCTGCCCACATTTCGTTTCGAGTCTTTCAACTCCGAGCCACTGTTGGTGATCGTGGTGAAACCCTTAAAGGCCAGAATGCCAAGTGCCGTTGCGCCGAGAAAGCCCGCCATTGAGGCGTCAGGAACCGCTGTTGAGAAATTCACTTCCACCGTGTCAGCCACCATTACGCCGACAACGCCAAACAAAACGATGCCCCCAATCTTGATAAATCCGATCACCGACGCTACACCCTCGATCATACGGTTGGCGGACAGGTTGATCAGAAAAGCCACTAGCAACAATCCTACACCCAGTGTCGGCACCAGCAGGCTGGTATCGTCGATGTCAAACAGCTGTAATGTATAAGCACCAAATGTACGCGCCAGAAAACTCTGGGCAATCACCATGGAAAAATACATCAAGAGGGAATAAAAGGCTGTTGTCACGGTGCTGCCATAAGCCTTTTTCAGGTACATGGCAATCCCGCCAGCCGAAGGATATGCATTCGACATTTTGACGTAAGAGTATGCGCTGAATGAGACAATCACCGCAGCCGAAAGAAAAGCCAGGGGGAAAAGGCTCCCGGTCATCTGGGCCATCTGACCCGTCAAGGCAAATATGCCTGCCCCAATCATAACGCCGGTGCCAAGTGCAACTGCACCGAGCAATGTCAGGCTATCTTTACGATAATGCTGTGTCCTATCTTCGTTTTTATTCATAAGACCACCTTATTTATTTTATCCAAAATCGGCGATTGCTATCCTCATTACACAACCGAGATCGAACGGCCAGTTTCCTGACTGACCTCATTATTGTTGGAGATTTGCCTTTAATTTAATTCGAATTTCTTCAATTCGTTTTCGGTTAACGCCAAAGTCTGAATGTCCAACACGAGATGCCGATCGAATATGTATGATTACATCTTCTTTTTCAATTGCTGGAAAATAAAACTCAACATCATCAATAAAACGAAACAACTTAGATTTAAACTCTGCTCGAATATAATTATCCTGAACTACGATAATTTTACTTCGCTTCCATGCTTTAAGAATCTTCAGGAGCCGGTTTTGTGCCTCTTGCTGTGTACCAACGAGAAGGATGGGTTGGATAAAATGCTTTTCATCTGTCGCTTGACTGTTAACACAATTTGGCGTTTCCGGGCATTGCATTAGTTGGTCCTTGTCAATTCCTAACGGGTGTGGATCTTTTGCTTCGACGGTCACGAAAAGTCAGTTAGTTAGTTACGGGTACCATGGTAGTTTTTCTAATAAAATCAATGGTAGTTGTTTTAAAAGAGCCACACCCAATTCCTAACTTAGGCATAGTTCCTGTACATCCTATTAAAAGAAAACAAATTATTAGAACAGCGGGATGGGCTTTATCATACGGCGATTGTATTTTGCTTATTCATTGTGATTACGAACCAGCTATACCGGCTCCGAAAATGACTATAGATTTCATTTTTAATAAATTGATATTTAATTCCAGGTAGTTGTGATGGTCAATATTATTTGGCTACCCCGCTGCTCTGCGGCGGGGTAGTTCATTAAAACGGCCATACCCATAACAGCATGGGTACGCTCACCGCGACCACAATGACTTCCAGTGCCAGACCCAGCCGCCAGTAATCGCCAAAGCGAAATCCTCCCGGACCAAGGACGACCGCCCGATTCGGTATACCCTTTGCGTTCTTGTGATCCAGCATGGCCGGCAACTCGCCATCTTCGGCCACCCTGTATGCGAGCATTCATCTATTTTTTTACAGGCTGTCGAAGACTGCTTTGAAAATGCTTTTTTAGCTGATGGGAGATTTAGTTAAAATACTCCCGGACTTTCGCTGCAATCTGGGGGTCTGTCATCTGATCAGCTGTTTCCACCGCTTGGATGAGGTGAGCGAGGTGGTCATCTTCTAAACGATTTTTCAGCTCACTTTTTGCCTCTCCAGGACCAAAAAGCAAAATGGATTCGGCGTTACGAAGCGCCGAGATGACCTCATCGTAGTAGCTGTTGAGTTTGTCGGCAAATTTTACATCCTGTCTGCCATCCGCTTGAACCTTCTGAGCTTCATAGGGGGTCGTCGAACGTACCCCGTCAAACCGTCCGGGCTGTTTTTCTGCCTTTGATTCGATAACGCTTGTTTTCTCGCCCTTGCCCGAAACCGTCACAATCAACGCCTTGCGATGATCAATCCACAATCCCATATTTGTTTTCATATCTTTCCCCTTTCTTCTTGTGATGAATATTTGTGAAATCGCTATGCCTTATGTTCGGATTCATTCCAAACAAATATAAAACAGGTCATTAACCGGATACTGTTGCCGAAATTTATGAAAGAAAAAAAAGCCAAAGGAAAAATATAATTAGAGATAAAAAAATACAATCGATAAGTTGTGGTGCTTTAATTGCGTATAAAATATCATCAATTTTGGATAAACTTTTAATCCACAGGGGTTGATGTTGGTCTAAAACTTCAACTTTCTCGTCAATCGCTTTTGCGGCTCTTCTGCCGCTTTCCACAGCACCTTCAATACTCCATACTTGAGCTTGCGTCTTCGTGTGGGCTCCGGCTAAAAATAGATTTGAAACCGGCGTTTTCTGGGCAGGTAAATATGCCTGGGTATGCGTTGAATTAACCCATTTAGGCTGAAGAGATGTAATCCCTTCAGCGGAAAATTCCCACTCATGCCAAACTTCAATTTTAATAATTGGAAATTCTTTTAATCCTTTACCATTATTAGCCTCTTTGATTAATTCATCAAGCGCACCGCAACTTAAAATTTGTGCTTTAACTTCTTCGATAAATTCTTCTTTCATACAAGTATTTACCGGCTTATGGTAAATCCTTCCCGGAACGCTGCTAATACAAGATGTACCCGTCCAAAGAGATTTAATATCTCGCCCTAAATCCACTTCGTTGCCCCAAACTTGTTCTTCGGCGAAAAGGGTTAAATTAAATTCGGAATCACTGACCACAACGGCAGTCCTCTTTCGCGGAAATTTAATTTCTTCGGCAAATGCAACTCTAAAAGAGACTTGAGTATGAGGGCCGTCTTGAATAAGGGGTTTAAATAAATTTAACTCCGCCTGCCTCTCAAGCGCGGGGGTCTGGCTTAAAATATCAGCCGTAATAAAAGGATTAATGGCTAAAATATAAATGTCGCCTTGAATTTTTTCTTCGCCACAAAAAGCAGAGATTATAGTCGTTCCATCAAACTCTAATTTTGTCAGAGCTTTCTCCCAATAGAAGTTTACTCCTTTTTCTTTAAGGTACTTAACCCAAGGATTAAACCAGTATTCACTGCTGGGGCCTGTAAACAGCAGCCAACCGGCTCCGGTTCCTTGCGTCCACGCGGGACCATATTGATCAGCTTTATGTCGGTGTGCGGCTTTTGTGGTCAGTTGTTTTCTGAAAAAATCACCGGTAGTGTGTAATGAAACATTTGACCAATCCGAGCCAATCCACGGACCAAAACAGGAACGCCAGGTTTTATAGGCTTTATCTCTAAGTAAAGGTTGCCAGGCTTGAGCCGCATTACGTCCGGCATATTTTATTTTACTTCGATTATTGGCGGTCCATGTTTTAAGCATCAAATAAGACCATTTAATAAATTCAAACGTGTTCATCCTGAACATTTTAGGAATACTTTTAAGTCCTTCGTCGTAAAATTGTGCTTTATCGGTATCAGGGAAAATTCCAAAATCAACGGGGCGGGAGAGGGCTGAATCATAGATGCTTCCTTTTTCATTAAAAGGAATTTTTTTCATTAAATCAAAAGCATTATGATACCAAGGCCCCATACCGTGCCAGGAATATTCCGAAGGCATATTGTCTTTACCAAGCCGGGAGCTTCTAAAGAATCCACCCGGCTGATCAAGAGCTTCATACACCGAAACAGTGTATCCTAATTGGATTAATTCATGGGCAGCACTCAATCCAGCTATACCAGCTCCAAAAATAACTATAGATTTCATTTTTCCCCAGGGCTCGCCTGCTTGATATATTGATAGAAGTCGCTGTCCGTGGTGAGGATCAGTACTGAATTCTTATTCGTTTTCTCCTTGTAGCTTTCAAGGGTGCGCAAAAAAGCATAGAATTCTGGATTTTTATTGTACGCTTGGCCGTAGATTTGCGTCGCTTCAGCGTCGGCTTTGCCTTGGACCTCCTGCACTTGGCGGTAGGCCGTTGAGCGGATCTGGCGCAGCTCTTTTTCCATTGTGCCGAGGATCTCGGCACTGCGGCCCTCACCTTCGGAGCGGAACTGCGCGGCGATCCGTTTGCGCTCGGAGATCATGCGTTCATAGACCTTTTCGCGGACACTTTCCACGTAATCCAGGCGTTTGATGCGCACATCCACCAGTTCGATGCCGTATTGCGGGATGATCTTTCGTGCCTCAGTCAATATCGTGCGGGTAATCTCCTCCCTGCCCCGGGCAATCTCCCTTTTTAGCTCTTCTTCGCGCTCCTTGGGGATTTCCTTCAGAGCCTCGTCCTCGGGCACTTTCCACGATGCGCTGCGCACGAGTTCAACGAGTTCACTGCTCGACACCTGGTCGCGTACCACCGAATCGAGTATATCATTCAAGCGCGACTGGGCCCCCTCTTCGCTGGCCACATTCTCCAGAAATTTTTTCGCATCGGCAATCCGCCATCGGGCGGTGGTGTCCACCCAGATGAACTCGCGCCCCTTGGTGGGAACCTGGTTGGGGTCGCCGTCCCAGACCAGCAGACGCTTTTCGAATCGCCGGACCTCCTGCACAAGGGGCAGTTTCATGTGCAGTCCCGCCTTGGTCACCGGTTCCCCGACAGGTCGGCCAAACTGCACGACTATGGCCTGCAGACCTTCTTCCAATGTATATAGACCGCCATAGAGTGCGATACCGATCACCAGCACAATCGCGATGATGACTGCCTTCAAGGTAAACTTCATGGTTGCCTCCCTTGTGTTGATGGTTGCCCGCTGGATTCCAATGGGAGCCAGGGCACCATGGCCTTCTGGTCCTTATCCACAATATAGAGCCCTTTCATGGCTGACAGGAAACCGGTCATGGCCTCCAGATACAGCCGCCGGCGTGTGACCTGCGGTGCCTGTTCGTATTGTCCTAAAATGGCCTCAAAACGGGTGGCCTCTCCTTGGGCCCGGTTTACGCGTTCCAGTGCGTAACCTTCGGCCTCACTGATGCTTTGCGTAGCCACCCCTCGGGCTTTGGGGATTTCCCGGTTGGCCTGTTCCTGGGCTTTATTAATCGTTTGCTCTTTGTCCTGACGGGACTCGTTGACTTCATTGAAGGCCGGTTTAACCGTATCCGGCGGAGTTACATCCTGAAGTTCGACGGTAACCAGACGTACTCCGGATTCATAGGTTGTCAGGATTTTCTGGATCTCGTTTTTAGCTTCACTGGCCACTGCCACCCGCCCGGTGGTCAGTACATCGCTGCCCAGACGGTTGCCGACCGCTCGGCGCATGACCGCCTCGCTAGTGTCGCGGATTGTTTTCGAAGTGTCGCGTACCTGAAACAGATATCTGATCGGGTCTTCGATGCGGTACTGGACGATCCACTGAACATCGATGACGTTCAAATCCCCGGTGAGCATCAGCGACTCGTCCTTGTAGGCACCGCGCGTATCATAGCGGGTCTTTTCACCGGGAACGGTGGAAACCGCGACCGTCCGAAACCCGAACTCTTCTTTGAGTACGCGGGCCGTGGGCAGCAGACTGACCTTTTCGATACCATAAGGGAATTTGAAATGCAGTCCCGGATCGGCCGTGCGCATAACCTTGCCGAAGCGCTGTACAATCCCCGTCTCCTCCGGTTGGACGGTGAACCATGAAGTCCATAAGACCACCACCACGGCAACGACAAGGATGAGGACCGGCCCGCCTTTGAATTTTTCAAACTGTTTTCGAATTTTCTTCAGCACATCATCCAACGTCGGTTTGGATCCCCCTAGGGGTTGATTCCGTTCAGTCATAACTTACCTCCTCATTAATGAGCCGATCAGCTTCATCAACGCTTGTTTGTTCAGGGCGAATACCTTTGGACTATATGGATTCCTGCTCCTCTTCCAAACCGGTTCCTGAGATGGCGGACATGGTTCATGATCTTTGCATAATCCGGCAGGGGTGCTTTGGTATTTTCAAGATTTAAAGTTAATTTTATGATTCCAAATCATTTTTCATCCGGTCAAATTCCTCTTTATTGATTTCACCATTTGCATATCGCCTGTTCAAAATATCCAAAGGCGTTTCAATGAGCGAACTATCGGAGCCTTTTGATTTTGAAATCCGAATCAGGAAATAAATACCGATACCCGATAAAACCAAAATGATTAACCACATAAACCCTCCTCCATAACCGTATCCCATCATATGGCCCCTGCCGCCCATAAAGTTGCCCGGACCCTGTGCACAGGCAACAAACGTCAGTGGTATAAGATTTGCCAAAGCAGAGAATATTCTTTTCATAAGCATTTTCTTTACCTCCTTAACTTATTGAATCAAAAACTTTCTTCAACTTCTTTTCGATTGCGGAAGCAATCTGCTCCAATTCAGCATTGCCGATCATTTTCATAGCCACTTTCGGTTTGATGACTGAAACAACGGTTTTATTCTGCTTTTCGAAAATCACGACATTGCAGGGAAGCATCAACCCGATATTTTCCTCGGCAAGAATAGCTTTGTGGGCACTCGGCGGGCTGCATGCACCCAGTATCATGTACTTTTTAAAGTCGATATCCAGTTTTTCCCTGAATTTTTCCGATACGTTAATTTGTGTCAGGATACCAAAACCTTCCTTTTTCAACTCGTTTGTAACGTTATCCAGTGTTTTTTCAAACGAAGTGTCAATTTCTTTTGTAAATCCGTAATCAATCATTTTTAAACCTCTGTTATAGGGTTTTACGAAAATTCTTCAAATCTTGACGTTGCGCAACCGCAGTGCATTGCCGATAACCGACACGGAACTGAAACTCATTGCCGCCGCCGCGATCATCGGGCTTAACAGCAGGCCGAAAGCAGGATACAGCACACCGGCTGCAATCGGCACCCCCACCGAGTTATATACAAAAGCGAAAAACAGATTCTGTTTGATGTTGCGCATGGTGGCACTGCTCAACAAACGGGCGCGGACAATGCCCCTGAGATCTCCCTTGACCAGTGTAACGCCCGCGCTTTCCATGGCAATATCGGTACCGGTGCCCATGGCAATACCGACGTGCGCTTGGGTCAGAGCGGGTGCGTCGTTGACGCCGTCCCCGGCCATGGCCACAATCCGGCCGTCATCTTGAAACTTCTTGATCGCCTCGGCTTTCTGGCCCGGCAGAACTTCGGCCACCACCTCATCCAGATCGAGTTTGGCGGCCACCGCCCGGGCCGTGGTATCACTGTCGCCGGTCAACATGACAATGCGGATATTATCCTGATGAAGCAGTTTGATCGCCTCGGCGGTGGTCTCCTTGATCGGGTCTGCCACGCCTATCAGGCCTGCGAGCTTCCCGTCAACCCCGACAAACATGACGGTCTGGCCATCCTTGCGCATGGTTTCGGCTTTGGAGGCCAGTTCCTGCACATCTATCTTCAATTCCTCAAAAAGTTTGATATTACCGAAGACGATCTGTTTGCCATCCACACTGCCTTTAACCCAACTTTGTGACACGGAGATCGCAATTACTTTGAAATCAACAGGTTAAGTCTTTCGGGAAGTCATTCTTGGCACCACATATTTTTAATTTTTATTTTTTCTTATAATTCCAATATGATAACATTTTTCTGATGAGCATGACAATAGTATACACGAAAACTCGGTGATTTCAAGCCAAAAGGGCCACTTCTTGGCACCGCAAAACGGTTAGACAATGTAACTATTAAATATTACGGAAAAAGTAATTTTACACCCAACGAACAATCAGGCAGTTAAATCAAGTTTGATAATTATTCTCACAAAGTTGGGTTAACACCTTTGCCGGTCTTCGATTCAAAATCGGCGGCTTCGACCAAGTCGATATCTCTTTCTTCGGCACCATTAACGATGGCCGCTGCCAACGGATGTTCACTCCCTTTCTCAAGACTGGCGGCCAGACGCAGCATTTCCGTCTCATTGCCGCCAGCAACTGTACTGACAGCAACGACCTTGGGCTTGCCTTCGGTGAGTGTGCCGGTTTTGTCCACTACCAGCGTGTCCACTTTCCGCATGACTTCAATGGCCTCGGCATTTCTGAACAGGATTCCCATGGAGGCCCCCCTGCCGGTAGCCACCATGATCGACATGGGGGTGGCCAGACCCAAGGCGCAGGGGCAGGCAATAATGAGTACGGCTACCGCATTAATCAAAGCATGCGCCATTTTCGGATCGGGACCGAATATACTCCACACAATAAAGGTAATGACGGCTGATCCCACGACTGCTGGCACAAAATAACCGGCCACCACATCGGCCACTTTCTGGATGGGGGCGCGGCTGCGTTGAGCCTCGGAAACCAGGTGGACGATCTGCGCCAACAGTGTCTCTGATCCTACCCGTTTGGCTTCCATGATCAGCGTTCCTGTACTGTTGACCGTTGCCCCGATTAATTTGTCACCCTTATTTTTCTCTACAGGCATGGACTCACCGGTGACCATTGACTCGTCGATCGAGCTTTTCCCTTCAGCGACGACTCCGTCAACCGGTACTTTCTCGCCCGGTCGCACCCGCAACTTATTGCCGGACTGCACCTCTTCGAGTGGAATATCTTCTTCAGTGCCGTCATCCCGGATTATTCGGGCGGTTTTGGGAGCCAGCTCCAACAGGGCCTTGATGGCTGAGCTGGTCTGGCCGCGGGCCTTCAATTCCAGAACCTGCCCCAGCAGAATCAGGGTAACGATGACGGCAGCGGCTTCAAAATAAACAGCCACAGCGCCCTCTTTTCCTCTGAAGGAAGCCGGGAATATTTCCGGGAATATTGCCGCGATCAGGCTGTAGATGTAAGCAACCGACACACCCAGTCCAATCAGGGTGAACATATTGAGATTCCAGGAAACGACGGACTGCCAGCCCCGCACAAAAAACGGCCAGCCGCACCACAACACGACGGGTGTGGCCAACACCAATTCGATCCAGACAAGGACATTTTTCGAGACGACCCGCGCCAATGGGTTACCGGGAACCAGGTCGCTCATGGCCATAATAAAAACCGGCAGCGTAAGGATCAGGCTGACCCAGAACCGGCGGCGCATGTCGGCCAGTTCGGGATTTTCATCCTCCTGACCCGTCTCACCTTTTGATTCCAGGGCCATGCCGCATTTTGGGCAACTGCCGGGCCGGTCCTCCAAAATTTCCGGGTGCATGGGACAAGTGTAAAGAACATCTTCTTTTTCGGTAGCATGGACTTCCGGTTCATCACTTTTTGCCGCCTGTTCATGTTTTGCAGGATAAGCCGAGGGATTTTCCTTAAATTTTTTCAGGCAATTTTCGCTGCAAAAATAGATTTTCTCTCCTCCCTGTTCGGTATGATGGGGGCTATCCTTGCCGACGTCCATGCCGCAGACCGGGTCTTTCAGGACGTTTCCCTCTGCCGCTTTATCCGGATGAGGTGTTTGATCATGGTGATGATGCGCGTGCTCCTGATTCATGTTCTTTTCTCCTTTTTTTACAAGAAAACTTCAGGGTGTGGTTCGTCCAACGCTCCCACTGCTCCATCCTTCGTTTGTTTCTCTTTCCCTGCGCACAAGGCAGGTTCGGCTTCGAGCGATTCGCAAACGCACGCCAGCACCTTGATAAAAAGCGAGTCCGCACACGACGGCAAACGTGAACAGGAACGTGAGGCTCCAGGCAAACCCCTCTGCATTGATCTCGCGGAGAAAAGTGAACGCTCCGCCCCCTTTGCCGTAATGGGCGGCAAGCTTCACGTATCTGTACCCCGTAGCCGGGGCAATCAGACCAGCAATTGCGAAACTGAACCATGCATGATTACTGGATTCATTAGGTCGAACTCAGGTTGTTACCAGTATTTCGGACGACCGTAGAAATCGTATAACCGTACTTCATACTCACGGTTCACCACAGTCGAAGGGTCATATTCCGGGCTGTCCTTGACCTGCTCTCTGGTCAGAGCAACACTCACCTTATTATCCGTCCAGTCTACCGAATCTATCCAGGTCGGCGGCACCAGCACCTTCTTCCCCGGCAACCAATTGCGGGTGTCTACTACCATATACCGGATAATCCAAGTCTCATCATCTACGATAAAGTCTTCCACATGGCCAACCTCATCATCTGTCGCTTGAATGTGGTAACCCGTTACTTCATGAACAGAACGGAGATGATCATCTCCTGAATCCACTTCGGTAGTCTTATTTTCTGGCAATATTTGATCATATAACACTCCCGGGTAAGTCACGGCTCCCCATGCATAAGGGCCACCACCCCAGTAATAAGGCCAGCCGTAATATTGGGTCCAAAGGATTTCATGCTGTCTGCTGACCGGTGCGTCTTTATCAAGTCCCGGTGCTTCTTCGATCCGTTTTTTCGTCAACCGGATTGGAAAAACTCTGGAACTCCAGTCGGGTTCGCCAAGTGAAATGGGAGATAAAAGGACCTTTCGTCCCGGTAACCATTTGCCCGTGTCCGCCACCATGTACCGAATGGTCCAAAAACGGTCATCAAATAATAAATCTTTGCAACGGCCGATCTCCCCATCTTCTGCCTGTAGGACATAATTGTGAATCTCTTTTACACTGCGTAACATTTTTTATCTCCTTTCTGAATTTGTATAATAAGTGCATAACCTCCACAGATCCCCTGATACAGGGGGAACAGCTTTTAATAACGTCAATACCCGCCGTCAATACCTGCCGTATCATTTTTCCTTGATGTTCAGCTATTCTTCAGCGATTCAAAACCCGAGACGACATCGAACAGTTCCTCGTCAATGCCGCTCTGGCGCAAACTATGGAACGTCCGATTGAGGCTCTCCAGCAATTCGTCGATGTTTTTGTCGGCACGCTGCATTGCCGCTAGGCGGCTCGCGTTTTCGCTTGCAAGTGATTCGGCGCAGGCCCGGAAGAGCGAAACAAAAAGATATTCGCGGATGAGTGCGCGCAGAGTCGTGCTGTCGCCCATGATCTCGGGTAAGTTTCCTGTCGGCCAAGGAAGCTTGGCGAGCTTGCGTCGCCAGTTTTCATCCAAAGGCAGCAACCGCTGACTAACCGGTGCATAAACCGAGCCCGATCCGGGGCGGTTGTAGAAAAGGTAAAGCGGCGCAACGCCCTCGTCCGGGCTGCGACCTGCCTCGCTTTCCACCAGAATCTGCCCGACGAGCGGGGTGATGGCCTTGACGGAATTCGGTACCCCGAAGAGGCCGACCAAAGGCAGGCCCGCATCGGTCAAACGTGCATGAACACGTTCGCCGACAGCCCAGACCTGAAGTCTGCCGGGCAGCGTTGCGAGGGTCTTCATCGCGTAATCGGCCACCACGTCATTAAATTGGCCCACCAATCCCTGATCGGAACCGAACACGACCGCGTTTACCTCAACCGTATCCGCTTGTCCTGTGCCTCCAGTTAAAAATGCCGTTGAACCGGCACCACGGAAACAGACGCTCAACCCCAGCTCCACCGTGCGATTGTAGTCGGCCAACGCACTCACCGATTTTTCGTATTGTCCGATGCTCGAAGCGGCCAAGGCCTTCATCGTGCGGACGACGGATTGGAGATCTCCGGCACTGCTGATTTTTCGGCGCAGACTCGCCGTAGTCTCGCTCATGATGTTTCCTCGGGTTTAGGCGTATCATCGCCTTATACGTTGAACTTGCCGCCGGGTGTGGATCTCCCGGTTTATCAGTCACTATTCAACGATTATTATCAATAGATATCAATGCTTCTCGCGCAGAACCATTTGTGATAGACGATCCAGGTCTGCGTCCGTTACCGTTGGAAGAAAGCGTTTTCGATAAAGCTCGTCGTGTACGATATTTACAATGGCAACCAGGGGTGCGGCGATCAAAACCCCCAGCACCCCGAAGGCGGCGACGCATAAGAGCATGGAAAAGATCACCGCCACCGAATGGAGCTTCATGCTACGCGCCATGATCAGGGGGCAGATTATATTGTTTTCTAAGACCTGCACGGCGAGGTAGGCGAGCAAAACCCAGAATGGCGTTATGCCGCCTTCGCCCATAGCGAACAAGAGGGCAGGTACCGCGCTCAGAATGGGCCCTAGGTAGGGAATCGCTTCGAAGAATCCCGCGATCACCCCCAGCACCAAGGCATCCCAAAATCCGAAGAAGAGCCACATGAGGAGAAACACCAACACGCCGACTGACAGCATCGCCAGCAGTGTCGCAAATGCCCAAGTGGGAACAAATCTTCCAACCCGTTGCAGGATGATCAAGGTCTGTTCATGGTGGCGCTCAGGTACAATCAAAAAAAAGGTGCTGAAAATCGGGCGTGGATTCATTAGCGTAAAGATTACGCCGAAGAAGATCGTCGCCAGTACGATCAGCACCTGAGCCGTGTTGAACGCAACCACTGTGAAGCTGCCGACCACACCCTGAATCATCTGGCTTAGCCTAGAACGAATAGATTCCGATTCTTTCCTAGTTTTTGGCGAAACCGGTTGAGAGGTTTGTCGAGCGGCTTCGGGTTTGACCTCATCTGTCGCAGTCCGGGCAATTTCAGTGGTGACTTCTGTCTGGAGTTTTTCCTCGGAAAGCACTGCTTGTTGCTCCATTTTGATCAGGGGCTTTTGGAGACGTTCCCAGTAAGAGGGTAACCGTTCCGAGAGCTTGGTGATAGCGTTATTCATCGGCCCAAAGAAAGCCCAGCCCGTCAAGGCAATTACCACAACTAATGCCGACACGATCAGCCCGGTCGCGCTTTTTCTTCCGGCCTTCAAAGCCCGCATCCGTGAGATCACCGGATTGACTGCGAGCGAGATCAACACAATCATCAGAAACGAAAACAGAATAGGAGACAGCAGCGAGAATGTTTGGATGAACGCAAACAGCACCGCTCCCGGTATTAAATAGGAAAGGAACGAGCGCGGCCTTTCTTCTATTTTTTGATTGTTTGGCATGTTTTTTTCCATTGTTATCCTGTCACCCGATTTGTCAGTCAAAATTCAACGGTTAATATCCATAAAATAGGACCAAGCCCCAGATTATGAAGTGCTGACAGACTCAGTATGCTCCAGAACTACCCGGTACGCATCCATCCCGCGACTGCGAAATGCCTCAGCTGATCCCCAGAGATACAGTCGAAAACGACGATAAAGCATGTCTCCCCAGCGGTTGATAATTTCATCACGGGCGGCTTCCAGGTTCTCAGCCCATGCTTTGCAGGTGAGGTAGTAATTTCGCCGGTCGTTATAGACCTCCAACACCTCCCACGGGCTTTTCGCCACTTCGGCCAGGAACGCGTGCAGGCAGAAGTAGGCATGGTCGCCCGGAAAGATGTAACGGGACACGAAAGTGGCTTTGGAATACTTTTCTCGGTAGGCGCTGGCATCAAGATAGACGCGCCCTCCGGGTTTCAGCAACTCTTGTAGATGCCTCAGCACCGCCGAATAGTCGGGCAGATGCTCCATCACCCCAAGAATAACAATGGCATCGTAAGGAGCGGGGGAACTGTGCTCCCAGAAATCCTGGTTAAACACTTTACAGGGAAGCTGCTGCTTTGCTATCAGGTCGGTCAGAAAGATATTGGACTGCTGTGAAATGGTCAGGGAAGTGACCTGAATGCCGCGTCGTCCGGCATGTTCTGTGAAACTGCCCCAGCCACCACCAACATCCAGGACGCAATCTCCCGGTTTCAGCCCGCAGGCATTGATGGCAAAATCAAGTTTGCGTCGTTGGGCGGTTTTCAGGCTCTCGTCGTCCCCTGCGAAAACGGCTTGCGAATAGCAGCGGGTCTGGTCCAGGAACTTGAGATAAAATTCGTTGCTGAAGTCATAGTGTCCTGCAATGGCCTGCCGGTTGCTCCGTACCCGGCCGACAAAGTATGGCGCTATTCGCTGCCACATGGATTGCAGCGGATGGCGGTCGCTCAATAGCCCGCGGAGACTGGCAAACCCCAGCATGTCACCGGCAACATCCAGACTGCCTGCCATGTACGCTTCGCAAATTTTCACCTCATCCAATTTGAGCAGCGCCGCCAGGCCCTGACGATCCTCCACCAGTATCTTGACTGCGGGATCACCTTTTCCCAGACGATAGACTTGCCCGCCCCATAACTGGATCTCAATCGGGAGCCGTAGCTTGTCGGCGATCCGTTTTTGAATCCGCTGGAAGATTCTGTCATAACGCGTTGCCAATGAAACTTCGGAAAATTGTTCCATCCTTATCTCCTTTCAGAAAAGGCCTCTTCCGCAGAATTTGTGGTTAGAGGTCGGTGAACTCCGCGAATTTCGTCCCGTATGGGGACGGGGCAGCCCCGCGACTCTTTTGATAGCGCAACCGCCCGATGGTCTTATTGGCTCAATACCGGTAGATTGCGGCCAGTCCCGACAGCCCCGGCATCTGCTCGGTCGGAATGATCAGGACCTGCCCGGTCGACTTCTGTACCAGTTCGCCCAGATCGTCAAGCAGATCGTCGAATAGGTCATCGACTTGCGGGTGGCTCAGGTTCGCAACTTCGACCCGCCCTGTCAAGCGGTCGAGCCGGCCGGCGATTTGGCGGTCGGCCTCGATCAGCAGCGTAGCGACCCGCCCGGTGACCACAGCCCGTGCAACCTCTGCCAAGTCCTCACTGCCAAGCCCCTTGGATTTCGCCACAGCGAATCCGTCGGTCAGTGCGGCCATCCGCGCCTGATACTGCGGCTTGATGACTTGCCAGGCGCGTTCCCGAAGTTCATCGATCGGCAGGGCATCAGGATTGATAGTGAGTCCTTCTGTCATCAGAAACGGATTATGGCTGATCTGGTGGAAAAGATGATGATACTCCGGCAACGCCGCCAGGATCAACGGCAGACAGGATGTGCGGGAATGGTGTTCGAGCACTGCACGGTCGACGGCTCGAAAAAACCGCTCCGTATCAATTTTCAAGTCGTCCTTTTTACCGCCATGTCCATGGTGCGCCGACGTGCTCGCCTGACCGACACCGCCATAAGAGGCGACGGTCAGATGAGAGTCGGTCAGCTCATCGCCCAGTGCCTCGGTGATTGTCTGCGGGACTCCCGGTGCTGGATCGATCTCGTCGAATGCGTCGCGGTTCCCCTCGAAGAGCTGGATATTGTCAAGGCTCAATCCCAGAACCTGATAGCGGTCGACCGATTGCAGAAAACGACGCAAGGGATTGGTGTGAAAGCTGTCGGCCGCGACGGTTAATTCGACAACCGGCCGCTGAAGCCGGAACACTCGAAACAGGTCCGGCCCGCCCAGCACGGCCAATCCATCCAGCGTAAGGTTCCAGAAGGCATGATCGTCAGCCAGGGCTTCAAACGGTTCCAGAAGGAGCCGGGGCTCGACCCCCGGATACTGTTGCTGGAGCGACATCTTCAGCTCTTTTACAAGATTTCCAAAACGGATTCGGTCCTGTTGATTATCGGGATGATGCCGATGGGTCGGCTGGTAAAGTGAGAGACAGGGCGGCTGGTGAGCCGATGCCAATTCGGCCAATGACTCGATAGTAAGCAAAGTAGTCTTCTGTGTCATTTTCGTTTCTCCTTTTTCGTGATTCAGTCACGACAAAAACTCAAAAATTGCCAAACAGAAATGTAGGAAATGTAAGATCGCCAACATTGAATATCTTCGGTGTCGCTGATATACGGGCGCAGACTCGCCCTGGTCTCGCTCAAGTGTCGCTCAAGACTCCTCCTCGGACGCAGACTGAACCTCCGGTTGGTCTTTCGGCTCCTCCTCCGGTTCCGACACGGGCTGGAATCCTTTGAGCGATTTGCGGGCGATTGCAATGATCGTTGCACGATCTTCGTCGCTCAACTTGTCGGCAGTCTCCAGTCGCTCGCAGACCTCCGCCGGGATATCCGCTGCCGCCTTGCGCACGGCCTGCTCCGCATCCGTCATCCGCTCCGGCGGCACCTTGTCGAACAGCTCGGCGGTTAAGGCCAGCAGCACGGCGATTTGTGCGGGCACGGCCACCGGGGTGAATTCCGGCTGCTTGAGGCAGGCGCGGATTCGCCGTCCATGTTCGATAATCTTGCGGGTATCTTCATCCAGGCGGGCACCGAACCGGGCAAAGGTCTCCAGTTCCTCGAATTGAGCATAAGCAAGCTTAAGGTCGCCCGCCACCGCGCGGAAGGCCGCTCGTTGCGCCTTGCCGCCGACCCGCGAAACGGATTTGCCCACATCAACCGCAGGCAGCACGCCCAATTCAAACAGGGACGGCGAAAGGTAGATCTGCCCGTCCGTGATGGAAATCAGGTTGGTTGGAATGTAGGCGGAGATGTTCTGCGCTTCGGTTTCGATGATGGGCAGGGCAGTGAGCGAGCCGTTGCCGAGTTCCTCGCGCAGATGGGTTGCGCGTTCCAGCAGCCGCGAGTGGATATAAAAGATATCGCCGGGAAAGGCTTCGCGACCGGGCGGACGGCGCAACAGGAGCGAGAGTTCGCGGTAGGCCCGGGCGTGATGGGTGAGATCGTCGTACACTATCAGCACGTCTCGACCCGCTTCCATGAAATGTTCCGCAATGCTGGTCGCGGCGTAAGGAGCGATGTAGGTAAGGCCGGGCGGGTCGTTGCCCTCGGTCACCACAAGGACGGTGTAGTCCATCGCGCCTTTTTCCCGCAGGGTGGCCACGGCCTTGGCCACAGCGGACGCACGCTGGCCGATGGCGCAATACACGCACAACACATTCTGGTCGCGCTGGTTAAGAATGGTGTCAATGGCAATGGTCGTCTTGCCGGTCTGCCGGTCACCCAGAATCAACTCGCGCTGGCCGCGCCCGATGGGAATAAGCGCATCAATGACTTTGAGACCGGATTGAAGCGGCACAGTAACAGGTGCGCGGTCCATGATGGGCGGGGCAGGTCGTTCGATGGGCAGACGTTCCTTGGCGGGCACCGGCCCGTTGCTGTCAAGAGGCCGACCGAGCGGATCAACAACGCGTCCCAGCAATCCTTCACCCACGGCCACGTCCATGACCCGGCCTGTGCGTCGGACTTCATCGCCCGCATGGAGCTGCCAGTATTCGCCGAGCAGGACCACACCCACTTCATCTGCATCCACGTTGAACGCGATGCCCGGCACATCTCCGGGAAACATCACTAATTCATCAAAGCCCACGCCGGGCAGGCCGGACACCTTGGCGATACCGGTGGCGATGCTGGTGATCGTGCCCACCTCACGGGGTATTAGTTGCGGCGTGAAGGCTTCCCGCACCTGACTTATTTGGGCAAACGCGCTGTCGAAAACGTTCTGGAGGCCCTCAGCTTCCTCAGTTTCCATGCTTATCGGTTCCTTCATCCTCAGTTTGTTTTTCTTGTAATAATCCAGATCGCATGAATCAGCCCCGGAATATAGCCCAATAAGGTCAGGAGAATATTGATCCAGAAATGGAGACCGAAACCGACCTGCAAAAAGACCCCTACCGGCGGAATGATGACAGACAGGATGATACGCAAAAAATCCATAGTATTTTCTTCCATGTTATACCCTCGTTATATGATGAAAAGTTACGCGGTTGAACCGCAAGAATGCATTCGATTGGATCGAAACCATGCAATCGGTCGGATCGAAACCATGCATTTGATTGGATCGAAACCATGCATTTGATCGGATCAAAACCATGCTCAACAGCGTAACGCCTCATGGCGTGTTACACTTCGGCTTCCGGTATATCCTTTGCGTGCAGGATGTCATTGACCCCCTTTTCCAGCGATGCCAGATAATCCGCAATGCTCCAGGCCACCTTTTGTCCGTTCGCGGTGAGTTCAATACCGCCGATCAGGTCCGGCTCGGTCTTGAACCGGAGGTGGATGTCAGCCGAAAAGGTTTCGTTGACCGCCTTTTGTATTGCCGCACGCTGCTCGGCAGGCAGATCACCTCCGCTCCGCACAAGCGCAGGCTCGGTCTCGGATGTTTTTTCCAGGGCCTTGGCAAGTCCTGCTTTTGCCTGGTCGTCCATTTTGCGCAAGCGGCGTGTAAACGCCTCGCCCAGGCGTTCTTCCAAACTCGTCCCGGCGAGATCGGTCAGCGTCCGGCGTGCGATGGCAAAAACTTCCTGCTGCGTCCGATGGATGAGTGCCTGATGCAGGTTCTCTTGTTTGTTTCTCAAAGTTTCCTGTTGTGTTGCACGTAAAGCCGCAGCAGCCTGCCGCGCTTCGTCAAGGAGACGATCATGTTCGGCCTGTGCCTCTTCTGTTGCCTTGCTCAACAACGCGGCACGCTGCCGGTCCATTGCCTCATTCTTATCCCGGAACTCGTCGCGTTCCTGTCGGGCCTCGGCCTTTGTCGCGTCGGCATTTGCCAATTCCGTGGCGATCCGCTCTTCCCGCGCATCAATGGCGTGCAGGATGGGCTTGTACAGAAATCGCTTCATCAGCCACACCAGGACAAGAAAGTTGAGTGCCTGCGCACCCACGGTAAACCAATCGATTAACATAGGTCTACTGTCCCGCAGCTTGGGCGATAACGTAATTCCAGAACGGGTTGGCGAAGATCAGAATCATCGAGACCACAAAGCAGTAAATGGCTGTGGATTCGATCATTGCCAGACCGACAAACAGGGTCCGGGTTATCGTGGCCGAGGCGTCGGGCTGCTGTGCCAGCGAACTCAGGGCTGTCGCGACAGCTTTACCTTCAGCCAGGGCAGGCCCCAAGCACCCGAAACCGGTGGTAATGCCGGCAATGACAATGGATGCCACCGCAATAATAGTCATGTCGTACATGGTATCTCCTTTGCTTGTTCTCGTTCATGCTGCAACGGTTTACTGCGCTTTAACCTTGGTCTTGTGGACTTGGGCGGCGGCCGCGATATAGACTGCGGCCAGGATGCTGAAAATGTAGGCCTGCACCATGCCGGTGAGCAGACCGAGCAGCGTCATGACAATGGGAAAGAGGAACGGCGTGATCGTTAACAAAATCGCGATAATCATGGCCCCGCTCATCATGTTGCCGAATAAACGGACGGCCAGGGCCAGTGTCCGTGAAATTTCGCTGATGATGTTAAAAGGCAGTATGATGAACGTCGGCTGCACATAGGATTTGAGAAAACCGCCTATCCCCTGCTCGGCAATGCCGAACAGCGGCACAGCCACAAACACGCACAGCGCAAGTGCCGTCGTGGTCGAGAGCGAACCCGTGGGCGGCTCAAAGCCCGGAATAACGGTGCCGAGGCTGGCTGCGGCGACAAATAGGAAGAGCGTGCCCAGAAAGCCGAGATATGTCCGAGGCTGGGTCAGGCCCACCTCTTTGATTTGCTGCTCAATGCCGGTCACCACGATTTCCAGCAGGTTCTGCCAGCGGGAACGTTTCAGGTCAACGGACAGTTTGTGCGTGATGAGTCGGGCGCCGATGGCCAGCACGAGCATCAGCACCCAGGTAAAGATAATGGTGGCGTTGAGTTTGAAAAAACCGAGTTGCCAGAAAATAATCTCGTCAGGACTGAGTCGCATCGTTGACCTCCTGTGTCTCTGCATCAGATATGCGTGTTGTCGTAAGCCGTGTCACCCGTGTCACCCGTGTCACAATCGGGCGGGCCATGACAAAGCCCAGAAGACACATCAGCAGCCGTTGCCACTGGCCTCCCGCGACAAAGTAAAATCCGGTCAGGGCAAGGCTCATCCGCAGCAGCCAGCTGCTGAAAAACCACAAAGCCGGTCGTGTGGACGAAACTGCCTTTTGCACTGTCCACCACAGTCCGCCGAAGAACATTGCTCCGAGTGCTCCTCCGGCAACCCAGGCCGGTGTCAGCATCAGTGTCAAGGTCAGTGTTTCAGTCATCATTGTCCCCCGTATCCTCCTGTTCCTCGTGCATGGCTTGGTCTTCTTTGGCAATCCAAATCCAGACATTGAAACAGCCGATCACAAGTCCGGCCATTAACAGCGCCAGGGTCCAGGAATACTGGCCCGGATGCCGGTTATCCAACCAAAGACCAAGCACCGCACCAAGTAAGGTCGGCACGGCCACGGACCAGCCGACCAGTCCCATCATGCCCAGGCCGAACCAGACACCCGGTGTGGCGTTACGTTGCGCTTTGAGCTTACGTGCCGCCTTTGTGCCGATTTCCCGACTGAACGCTGTCCCCTCTTGCGCCTGCTTGCTGTCTGATTGTTCACTCATGCTGAAACTCCGCTAAACGGCGGATAAAACCGCTCTCTATTTTCGCCATCACCGAGCGGACGTTCTGCTCTCGTTCGTTGAGGTGCAGAAACTCCCGGTCCACTGCTTCACGCAGTTTGCCGAGGTCTGTTCCGCTTATGGCGTGGCGTACAGAGACGAGCACATCCAGGCCAGTCTTGACCAGTATTCCTTCATCAACAGCCACGTACACTTCGGCCTCCCCTGCATGTTCGTAGATCAGAATCCCCGGCACGAGTGCCGCAACGCAGTCCAGTCGGCGCGGCAGGAGTCCGAACGCGCCCTCAAGGGTCTCCGCAACGATGCGCGAAATGCCAGTTGTGTCGGCAACGATTCGGAACGGCAGAAGAATTTTAAGATTCATGCGTGTCGGCTGCTGCATGTTCGACCTCCGGCGTTGGTTGCGGATCAGATTGCGGATCAGGTTGAGAGTCGGGTTGTAAATCGGCGGCAGGCGGTGGGTCGCCCTGCGTCTCAGTCCGGGACGCAGAGTCGGCTTTCGCTTGCCCCTTTGCTTCGTCAATCGCCCCGATCATGTAGAGGGATCTTTCCGGGGAATCTTTGAATTCATCGCCCAGGATTCGTTCGCAGCCATCCAGCGCATCCTGAAGGCTGACGAGCTTGCCTGTGAGGCCGGTAAACTGCTCGGTCGTGAAAAAGGGCTGGGTGAGAAAACGTTCCAAGCGGCGGGCCCTGGTGACCACGTTGCGGTCCTCCTGCGACAGTTGTTCCAGACCCAGCATGGCAATTATGTCTTTGAGTTCCGCGTATTGGGCAAGCGTCCGCCGGATTTCCCGGGCCAAGTCGTAATGCCGCTGGCCGACGATACCCGGCGTGGTCATTTTGGAACTGGACGCCAGCGGATCAATGGCCGGATAAAGCCCCTCGCCAGCTCGCTTGCGCGAAAGCACGATAGACGCGGAGAGATGGGAAAACGTATGCACCGCAGCCGGGTCGGTCAAATCGTCCGCCGGTACATAGACCGCCTGAATGGAGGTGATGGCCCCGGTGTCGGTGTTGGCGATGCGTTCCTCCAGCCCTGCCAACTCAGTGCCCATTGTGGGTTGATAACCCAGGCGCGATGGCATTTGCCCCATCAGGCCGGACATCTCCATGCCTGCCTGGATAAAGCGGAAAATATTATCGATTAGCAACAGCACGTCCCGATGCTCGTCGTCCCGGAAATACTCGGCCATGGTCAGCGCGGCGTGGCCCACGCGAAACCGGCTGCCCGGCGGCTCATCCATCTGCCCGAACACCATCACCATGTTCTGCAACACGCCCGCTGTTTTCATGTCACGATACAGTTCCTCTCCTTCACGAGACCGTTCGCCGATCCCGCAAAAAATACTGACACCCTTCTGCTGCCCGATCATGTTGTGAATCATTTCAGTGAGCAATATTGTCTTGCCCACGCCTGCCCCGCCGAACAGGCCCGCTTTGCCGCCGCGTTCCAGCGGCACCAACACGTCGATGATCTTGATTCCGGTTTCAAAGATCTCGGACTTGGTGGAACGCTGGGCCAAGGTCGGCGGGGCGCGATGGACAGTGCGCCATTGGATATCTGTCGGTGTTGGTCCGTGGTCGATGGTGTTGCCGAACACGTCGAACATGCGCGAAAGAATGCCCTTGCCGACCGGGGCCTTCAACGGCCCGCCCGTGTCCTCCACCGCCATTCCGCGTGCAAGACCTTGCGTGGGTGTCAGGGCAATTCCGCGCACATGCTGTGCATCCTGCTGCGCCAGCACTTCGATGACGATCTGTTGGTCCGCTCCTGCGCGTAGCACCGAGTAGATCGACGGCAACTGCTTATCAAACCGTACATCCACGACACTGCCGCGTACCGAGACCACTGTGCCGAGATTCGTGGAATGTGCTTGATCCTTCATTTTTACCCCCCTGGTCTCTTGGCTTATTTATGACCGGATTTTTTTTGCGGTGTTCTGGCGTCCGACTTGAGCGACGGCAATCTTTACAATACCGTCTCAGAGCTTTTTGCGAATCTCCTGCAATTCACGGCGGCGTTTGGCGGTGGTCTTAGGATAGGCCATTTCAAGTTCGTTGAACGCATCAAGGATGATTTGAGAAACAATCAGCCGGGCGTTCTTTTTATTGTCGGCAGGAACGACATACCAAGGCGCGGTAGCGGTGCTCGTGGCACTCAGGCACGCCTCATAGGCCTGCCTGTAGAGGGGCCAGCTTTTCCTCTCGCGAACGTCTGCAAGGTTGAACTTCCAGTTTTTGTCCGGTTCATCAATGCGGTCAAGGAAGCGCTTTCGTTGTTCGTCCTTTGACAGGTGGAGAAAGAATTTGATGATCCGCGTGCCGTTGCGGTGGAGATGCTTTTCCAGATCCACAATGGAGCGATACCGGTCTGTCCAGATCGTCTTCCCTTGGGGCAGCTCCTGCGGAAGGTTTTGGCTGCTGAGAATATCGGGATGCACACGGACAACAAGCACCTCTTCATAGTAGGAACGATTGAAGATACCGATCCGTCCGCGTTCCGGCAGACGGCAGGTCGCGCGCCAGAGAAAATCATGTTCCAGCTCGTCGGCACTCGGCTGTTTAAAACTGAAAACCTGACAGCCCTGCGGGTTGACCCCGGACATCACATGCCGGATGGCGCCGTCCTTGCCGGCGGCGTCCATCGCCTGGAAGATCAGCAGCAGCGAGTAGCGATTGGAGGCGTAGTGGAGGCGTTGCAGAGAACTTAACTGATCAATGTGTTGCTCCAGAATTTTGTGATACTTCTTCTTTGACTTGTACAACGGCTTCACCTGCGTCGGCCATTGTTTGAGCTTAACCGACTTCCCCGCAGGAACCCGAAAATCTTTTGCATTGATCTTCATATCAAGTCCTTTATATTTGGTTGATCGTTTGTCGAAGCTGGCTCCGCTACAATCCCCGCCACGTATTTGCTCTTGAAATTCTTTTCACAACCGCGATGATTGAGGGGGCAGCTCCGGCCCATCTTTCATGGTAGCACGGTTACCCCATATTAGCTCTGGATTTCGGTACCAAATGCTTGTTTTTCTTTTGAGGTCGAATTCGCCGACTCCTCCTGGGTTTGTTTCGGTTGCCAACGCTCCTGCAACGCAGGCGACCGGCAATTTACTCAGACCACTGTTTTATTTATGAATGTTAAGGATTTCTTCCTTTTCATCCAGCCAGTCAGAAATTTTCATTTGTTTTTCCTCTCCTTCAGCAATCCAAAACGGTTCAAGGACTCTTTCCGGGTTCCTTTCTATGAAAGTGGTCAGCGAAGCTGATCAAGCCTCCCTTCTTTCATGTTTTGTTGTCCCGGTCGGTTGAGCCGGAATGCAGGGTATACAGAAAACGTCTCTGCGCAACTTTGAAAGCTAATAACTCTTGCCGCCAAGTCCCGCCAGACCAAGCAATAATCGGGCAACGCCATAAGCACTCCAGTTGATGATGCGTCGCCACAGCGGCTGACTGTGCCATGAGTCCTGATCCACTTTCAAGGCCCCATCCTGAATATGCTGACAAAGGCTGATGCGTAATTCTTCGGCAAACTGCGAATCATCGATGATGGCATTGGCTTCGCGGGCTAACAGCAGGCTGAAGGGATCAATATTGGAAGAACCGACCGTGGACCATCGTCTATCAATCACCGCCACCTTGGCATGCATGAAGCTTTTCCGGTAGTCGTATATTTCGACCCCGGCATTGAGAAAGGCTCCGTAAAGTGCATGGGAAGCGTAATGCAACAAGACATATTCCGTGCGTCCCTGTAACAGCAGAATAACCCGTACGCCACGCCCGGCCGCCCGTCGAAGCGCACGCCGAAAATGCTTGCCGGGAAAGAAATACGCGTTGACGATGATGATTTCTTCCTGTGCCCGGTTGATGGCCTCAAGATAGGCATCTTCGATATCGGAACGGTGGCGCAGATTGTCGCGCACCACCAGGGCGGCACGCTGCTTGCCGGAGGGAACGGCTTCGGGTATGGAGTGTGGTCGAGTCCGCCATTCCAACTTGAAATTGAGCAGGGCTATCCTGTTCCACAACCTTTCGTTCTCTTTTGCGAGCATCGCCAGCAAGCGGCCTTCGATGCGCACGGCGTAATCGTAGCGGATCGACGGATCCTCCGGGGAGGAGTTCATGTCGTCAATGATGTTGATGCCTCCGACAAAGCCCAGACGATAGTCGATCATGACCAGCTTGCGGTGCAGTCGCCGCAGACGGTTTCGTCGCAGAGTGAAGGGGGATATCTTCGGGTGGTAAATCAGCACCTGCACCTTGTCGATCAAGAGCTGTCGATGTATAGCGTCGAATATTTTATTTGAGCCGAAGCCGTCCACCAGAACACGCACGGTCACCCCGCGCTTTACGGCCCGCGTCAGAGCCGCCGCCATGCGCCTGCCCGTTTCGTCGTCGGCAAAGATGTAGGTCTCAAGGAAAACGACATGTTGAGCGGTATTGATGGCCTGCTCAAGGGCCAGGAAGTAGGCAGCACCGTTTGTCAGCAACTGGAGACTGTTACCGTTAATAAATTGGGGTTTCATAGCAGTTCAAGCTCCGCATTCAACGTGCTGCCTGCGTACGTGCATTTTAGAGGCCGGAATCTGCCGACTTGTTCAACATCTGCTTCGCGGTCCGGTAGCGCTTTTCCACTTCTTGGCGGTCGTCGTTTTCCGACAGCCCGCCGCGTGCCCCTCGGACGATCATCTTGGCGTGCCGTAACAGTGTGGCCTGGTCCTCCAGCCGATGTGTGAATCCTGCGACCACGGTGATTGTTTCCAGCATGCGGATGGTCACTGCGGCACTAGAGCGGCCATATTGCCGGATCTGGTTGAACGCCGCGTCCGTGAGGTCCGAAAACGTGACGACAGGCATAATGACCCGAAGCTGATCCTGAGAATCACGGCAAAAAGGCAACGGCATGTCTCGACGAACCAAACGACACAGCGCAGAACCCAGGTGATCCACACACATCATTGCCGTGAACGGGTCATTTATTCCGGGGGAGAGGGCACGTACCGCGATTTCGACGAGCTGGTTGACCATGAACTCAATGTCCTGCCTGGACGTTCGCTGGTTACCCAGGACAAAGGCGGCATTGACGCGGTCCGCGAACCGGTCGGACAGCCGCTCTCCCGGCCATATCAGTGCCAGCGGGCAACCGGTCGCGACATAGTGTCCGGGACCCTGCTTCAGTCGAAGAAGGACATCTTCCTCCACGGCCAGAGCGATCAGGGCAGCTGTATCAATGAACTGGATATAGCCGTCCCCGGTCGCGATCAAAGGAGAGGCTTCCTGAGCAAACACGTCCGGGAGAGCGGCATCGGGCGGTTCCGTCGGAATCCGTGTCGCAGCCTGTTCCGCCCCATGTTCCGTCCCCTGTGCGATGTTTTCCGGGAACATCCGCTCTATACCCGCGATCAGCTCGGTTCCGACCACTGCCACGATTTCGTTGGCCTGAATAGAGACGGACACATGATGGATGAAATAGATCAACACCCCCACGCTCACCACTGCGAGCAGTACGCCCAGGGAGGCCGACAGGTGGGGGACGAAGAGGACTTCATCAGCACGGCGGACGGTGCGCAGGACGAGCAGGCAGTAGAGGAAGGTGGCGATAAAGGTGCCGAGGACCGCCTGGGTCGTGGTGTCGCGCATGAAATTGCGAAGCAGACGGGGGCCGAGCTGTGTCGAGGCCAGCGACAGGGTGACCAGGGTCATGGAGAAGACGACACCGGCAAGAGTAATCATGGAAGCGGCAATGCACCCCAGCACGGCGCTTGTCCCCTCGGCTCCGCCGGTAAATGTCCAGCTCCAGTTACGCTGCACCCAGTTTGTCACTGGCGCATCAAGGGCAACGGTCAGAAAGGCCAACGCTATTGCCCCGCCCGCCATGACTGCCGGGAGAAACCAGAAGCTGGAATGAACGCGATCCCATGTTTTGAAAATCTGTGCTCTCATGACGGTTTCACCGTATCCTCTCCAAAATCCAGGGTTATAGGATATTTTCAGGCAGAATTTGAAGCAGTATGCTGAGATAATGGATGCCAAGGAGGGCTTTCGTACTTTTGGCTCATACGGTCATGAATGAGTCTGTTGATGAACCCATCCATATACTCAGAATCAACTTAACTATTTTAAATAATGTTATTTATTTGTAAAAAAGCTTGACGGTGTAGCAGGTGACATGTCGGAATCCGCCGACTCCTCCCGTGCCTGTTTCGGTTGCCAACGCTCCTGCAGCGCGGGTATATTCTTGCTATGTGTGAGAATCACAACTTCGTCGCCTGTTCGAAATGTTGTCTCTTCATCGGCGTGTGCAAACGTGCCGTCACGGTAATAGCAGATGGCCTTGGCTGCGGCAGGCAATTTCAGATCTTTGGCCGCGACCGCATCTTCCTCTTCGGCAATCAGAATGAAGAATCGGGCCTCGTCCTTGATGACCGTGGAGAGTTCGATATTTTCGCCGCCGCCCACCATATCCACCAGATAACGGCTGATTGTGCGGGAGGGAATGATTGTGTCCTTCAGACCCAACTCATGGCAGATGCCCTCGAACTGCGGATCACCGATGCTCGTCACGACTCGCTTGAATCCGAGAGAACGACCGACAAGGCTGGCAATGAGGTTGGCCTGATCGCTGTCGGTCAGGCAGAACAGGAAGTCGGTCTGTTCAGGATTCACTTCGCGCAGGATGTCGGGCTGGCTGCCGTCACCCTGCAGGAAACTGCAATCCATCTCTTCGGACAATTCATCAATCTTGGCCTTATCGGTCTCGATGATAATGACTTCGTGGCCCTTCTTGACGAGTGCCCGAGCGGTTTCAATGCTGACTTCGCCGGCTCCGATAAACACAGTTCTCATGTTTCCGCCATTTTTCTGCCAAACCACGTTCCCGGATATAACAGCACCAACCACGCCATGATTTCCAGTCTTCCCATCAGCATGTCAACGCATAAAATTCCCTTGAGCAATGGGGGCAAAGCCGCACTTGTCAGTCCTGCGGACAGCCCCGCCGTTCCTGTTGCCGAAACCACTTCAAACAGCGAGTCCAGCGGGCTGTAAGCCCATTGCCACAAAGGGCAGCCAGGACAGCGCGACTATGGTGACGAACAGCACGATCAGCAGCAGGGCCGCGCGGATCTCTTCGTCCTGTAACCGGCGGCCTGCCAGCCGGGGTTGGATGACCGCGTGTTTCGGCAGACAGGTCCGCAGGATGATCAGGCGCAACACGCTCGCCGCGATCAACAGCCGCAACAGTTTGAATCCGCCTGCGATCGATCCTGCACCGCCTCCCGCAAGCATCGAGAAAATCAGGATCAGCTTCGAACCCGCATCAAGTTGCTCGCACGGCATTGAGGAAAATCCGGCCGTGCTCTGGGCGGAAAGGGCGAGCAGGGGCGCGTGGCGGAATACCTGCGGCCATGCCATGCCGGCACTCAGCCGCATGGAGGCTCCAACCGCCAGCGCAACGATCAGGGAAGCGATGAGGACGGCCCGGAGTTGCAGGAAATCCACGGCAACCCGTTGCTTTTCCTTGAACATGCGGTAATAGAGGGCCAGCGGGATTGCACCGGCGAGGCAGATAAGGCTAATCCACATCTGGGCGGGCCAATCGAACATCGCAAGGCTGCCGTCATGCGGGGCAAAGCCCCCGGTCGAGATTGCCGCGAATGTATACAGCACTGCATCGAATAACCCGATTCCTGCGAACAGGGAGCCGATGATGCCCAAGGCGGTTAAAACGCCATAGACGACCAAGGCCCGCCGTGCGTGTGCCCATATGCCGCCGATCAGGTCGTCGCTTTCCGCCTCTGTGACAGCCAGGCCCTTTGCCACCAGACCCGGCTGCATAACGAGTGCCAGGGAGAGGACAACGACACCCAGTCCCCCGTACCACTGCATCCAGGCCCGGGCAAAAAGAAAGGTCTGCGGCGCGTTAACGAGCGTCGCCTTTGTACTCAGTCCCGTGGTTGTCACGCCGGAAACGGCTTCGAAGAGGGCATCCGGAAACGTTAATCCTGAACCCATCATCGGGTAGGACATCACAAGCGGGGTAAAGAGAAACATCAGCGTGACCAGCACCATGCCTTCATTGGCCTGTACCCTGGCAGGAGCCTTCAGCCGGGCCAAGCCACCTCCCAAGGCTGCCAGCCCGCCGATCACAACGCTATACCGCAGACTGATGGGTATGTCGCCGAAGATCAGCGACACTGCCAACGGCACCAGCGTCAGCGCGGCAAGCACAAGACATAGTTGACCGAAATACTTGAAGACCACGCGCAGTCGGACCGCATACCTGAGTTCTGTTGCCTGTTGAGCCATAAACGAATCCTTCTCCTTTACGCCAAGGAGGCAGGCGATCAGATTTCAGTGTCGTCCGGCAGCACGGCTTATGAACAGTACGGCTATGTCGTCTGATATTGTAAAGATACCACTTGGCATGTTTTTCTCCTTGGATTTCCTTGGTTACTCCTATGAGTGCTAAAGCTCTGCATCAGCCGCCAAGTTGCCAGGGAATTTGGGTGCGGCTCTTCTAGTTTAATATTAACATTCTGATATCATAACAATAGTCACATTAAAATTGTATAGATTCACTTGAACTACTCGCCTTTTAAGAGGGTAAAAATATACCTCATATTTACCACCACATTAAAAGGATCAATTCAAGCGAAAACATCTTAAGTGAAATAAAGAACTGACACTTTTTCAAGATGATAGTCACTCTTTAAAAGAGCCGCACCCATCAACTTTACGTAACTTTTGTTAGAATAATTTTGGTCGGGTACTTACATCTCTTTAACTGGACTACAAATATTTCCTCAGAATGGCTTCTTTTTGAGCAGGAATATCGTTGATTGTCGCTTCCATTTTAGCGATTTGGTTTTCGATTTTTTCTATCTTTTTGACGATTTTCTGTTGTTCGTTGAATGAAGGCGTTTGGATAATTACCTTATTCAAATTTTGCACAGATAGACCAGGTTGAGCTATTCCCGTTGCATATTGATTAAGATTCGACTCTCTCAGCTTATAGTATAGCCAAGTCACATCTGTGTCTAAAAGTGAAGTTACTACAACAGCGTGTTCGGTTGCGTGGAATTTTCCATTAACAAAACAGACATTACCACATAATGCCCCCTGTCTTCCAATAAGGGGGTATTTACCTTCGTGGGTAAAAGTTTCTGTATAACCGCGTTGTCCATTTCCACCGTAACAAGGATAGCGGTCATCAGCATCTTGATCAAAGATATCGTGTGCCGATACAAACTTACCTGCCTTCATAGAACATATTTCAGCAAGTGGCTTTGAAGCACCTTTTGCCATGTTTATTTCAGATATGATTTTGTTTTGAGCTTCCTCAACACTCTCTTTCGCCTTCTTTTCCTGATCCTCAAGGCCAGCGATTTCTGCAACGATCTTCTCCTGAATGTCTTTAGTTGGCACAGGGACTGAGAATCTAAGAATTTCATCTTTATCACCGCGTGGCATCTTAATCCCTTGTTTACCAGACATAACATAGTCAAAAAAATGATCCGTGCTTAAGATATTAAAGAGATATTTAGGTAGTATTTGATCTGGATTTAAGCTCCGAAATACTAAAACATCATTGGAACAACCTCCAGCTTTGTTGGCAAACCAGATTTTTTTAAGATAGGGGCGAATATTTGACAATAAGATGTCGTCGGTCTGATATTTTGTAACTCTGGAAATACTTGGAACTCCCTTAAAATCAACAAGTCCATTTCTGTTTTGTTGCAAATTATCGGTAGTAACATAATCGGACAGCTGAATATCAGACGATGGTATTTTTTCTGTAACATAAGGAGCAATCTTACCAAGTCTTTCAGTGTCCCATCGTGTTTCTAACTTAATTTTTTTTTCAGCGGACAAACTCAAGGACTTGTCAAACTCCGCACGACCAAGATTTAACATATCGACTAAATCAACACGACGAACATTCTCTTTCAGGCTCTTATCAATATCTCTCGAATAGTTGCCAGCAAAAGCATCGTAAATGTATGTACTTGCTTTTTCTTTATTGTCAAAGCAGTCTGCATCATAGAGTTTGGTACACTCGTCAATTGATTTTCCCCGCTGAATCGGGTGAATACCTTCACTGCCACGACGGTTGCTGAACTCATATCCAAGAAACGCTTTTTCCGCTTTCTTCTCACCGGACTTTACAAGAACAGTCTGCTGACCGTAGGTAAGAATAAAGTAAACCAGCTTCTCTTTTTCACGCTGAATTATTTCATTGAGAAGAGCCGTGTCGCTCAGATTGATTTTCTGGTTATACTCTTGGAAAATCTCGTGTGCTTTTACTGCATCAATAGGAGCTTTTTGAAAAAGAGTACGGTAGTCATCAAAGGTTAGCCCTTCCCACACTTGGGCAACATACTTTGCAACAGGTTTTTCAATACCATTGACTGTAATATCCTGAAGGGTGGTGGCAAAATTGTTTACACAGTTTTCAATATCTTTGGCTAAACGATTTTTACGACGACGGAGAAAGAGCGTTACCGTATTTGTATTTGTTGCCATAAAGGTATTTGAACCGAGTTCGGCAATAGCGATGACCTCAAAACAGCGAAGAATAATTTCACGGGTTTTAGTGTAGATACCACCATTGCTGAGAATAGAACTCGGCAGAATAATTCCCGCTACACCGTTATCTTTAAGAAGCTGTTTGGTACGCTCAATAAAGAGACACTCAATTTCACTACTCTGATCAGTGAGCTTGTTGTAAAGTTCAAAATCTTTTTCGTTGTAATATTTGCGGGCGTTGTTACGAAATGCTGAAACAGAGTAGGGTGGATTAGAGACAACGATATCAAACTGGCGGTTATCCTGCGAATTATCAGAGTCAACAACTTTGAGTTTTCGATTATACTCTTTTGTTTTTTTGAAATTCCCAAGCCCGTCACTGTGAACTACATTTGCGATTCCATCACCGTGAAGATAACAGCCAACCTTACCGACTTTAACCAGACGATAATCTTTTTCGATGCCATGGATGTATTGATTTGCCCACTCAAAATGGTCTGTTTTCCACGATTTCAGTTTTCTGCTGGTATCTGAAATATAGTCATCTGGTTCAGATGCGTTAATAAGCTCCTGAATAATGTGCATAGACTCCGTAAGGAAGTGTCCACTACCAGCAGCATAGTCAATAAGCGTCGGAAGAAGATTGTTTTTTTCACCAGCTTCAAGTTTCTGTTTGACGATTGTGTCAATAGGAAGACTGCGAATAACAAACTGAGCAACGGGTACGGGAGTGAAGAATTGCCCTGATTCCTGTTTAAGTCCTGTAGTAAGAAGCAGTTCAAAAAAATCACTGAGGTACTGCTGTTTTTTCGTATAGCGAATTTTGTAGTTTTGAAGGAGTTCCACAACCTCTTTTACAACTTTTCCGTTATCTTCAAATGAGTCGTGGTCGAATACCTCTTTAATTGCAAATTCGTTGTTTTTCTCAAGACGAAGACGGGTAAACTCTTTCAGTAGAGCATCTTTCACAGAAGCATCAATGTCATTTCCGAATTTGTCATCAAAGTTTTTTTCAGAAAAGTCGGTAACCCTTTTGTCAAGAAACTCCTGCATTCCTTTTGTGTAAAGATCGGTGAGTCTTTTTTGGAAAATTACATTATTGTCAACACCTTCTATCCACTGGAATTTGAGTTCGTCGTTTGGCTTTGTGGATTTTTCATCATAGATTTTGCAGAGAAAGAGCGTAAAGATCTTATTAAATGCGTTTGGCTTGTCCGACACAACATTGTGACGAAGGATTTCAAGAAAGCGATTGAAAATCTTACTGCTGTCTTCCTGCGTAATGTTTTTGAGGTGTTTAGGAGTGAGCGCCTTACTCTTAAAGTGATACGGTGCAATACCTTCTTCAAGAATTCCGTTGTTCTTGGTGAGCTTATTCCAGATATCGTAAAGATCTTTTACATTGTCTGTCTGGCGATAATCGTCTTCAATTTTGATAATTTCGTTGGAGTAAGAAACAGTGTTGTCTTTGAAAGATGACGCATACACCATCAGATAATCGGAAGAACTGTCCTGCTGAAAGTAGCTGAAAAGCTGTCCGCCGTCTTTGTTAAGCTTCTTCAACTCTTTTTCATACTCTATCCCATCGGTTTTACATTCAATCATCAAGAATGAACTGCCATCTTCACGGGTGACAAGAATATCAAGATAGATATTAGAACCTCGTCCAACAGGATATGATTTTTCGAGGATGATGTGCTGTGGCTGGTAGCCCTGTTCGAGGAGACGATTCACACACTCAAAGACTACCCAGCTTTCAGGTTGTGAGAAATTCAGGGTAGTTTCACGCTCTGCACGAATGAGTTCGCCGTAGTTGAACCTTTCGTTTTTAAAGTCAACTTCAAGTGCGTAGTTGTCAGCTTTGGAGTATTTCTTTTCAAAAACTCCCGTGGTTCCATTCTTAGGTGTGAAACCTATCGCTTTTACTAATTTTTTATGATTCATCGGTTCCCTCTTTCATCGTTCCAAGATACTGTCCTATAGCCTCACGAACAACCTATGCAATGGAGGCTTTCTTATTATCTGCTATTTTTTTAAGTTTAAGTACTCGTGCAAAGATGGGTCCATTATACTACTCAGGTTGTTCCCTAATTCGCCAGAGAAAGAAAAGAAGGGCAAAAGCGATCCCGATCAATAACATTTTAATATAAATATTATTTTTCAAAAAGAAGAGTGATATTGAAAAAACAATAATAATCAAAAAAGACGCTTTATATTTTATTTTTCGTGATAAGGTTCTTGTTTCTTCCCATTCTCGGATAATCGGGCCAAACCATCTATTATTTAAGAGCATCTGGTGAAACCTTGGCGAACTTTTCACAAAAAGTGCAGAGGCGATAAGTAAAAACGGTGTGGTTGGAAGCAGAGGAAGCAGTATACCTATTATCCCAAGGAGAACAAAGAACCAACCGAGAAGAATGAACAGATGTATTTTGAAAAAGCTTTTCAGATCTGAAAATATTGCACGCATCAGAATGTCACGTTGTATCGCATGGGCTGATTAACTGTACTGGCTTTTGTGTCCTTGTACTCCCGGAAGCCCTGCAAAACATCGGCAAAAGTCCTGGGGCTGTATTTCTCGAAACCGGCATCGTCCACAAAGGCGAAATCATATTGGGCTTGCGACTGCGCCTTGTTGACATCCTCGCACCATTGCCGCAAACGTGCCATCTTCGGCGGCACGTCCAGATCTGCCTGCCCCTTGGTTTCAACGACCACCATGCGCCCATCCTGCAACCGCACGATGAAATCTGGATAGTAGTTCGAGATGTCGCCGTCCGCCTTGACATAATCCAACTTGAAATGCACCGCAAGATAGTTCTTGGCATAGGCGGCCACGTCCGGGCATTGTTCAAGGAAAGCAGCAAACTCCAGCTCAAACTGACTGTCACCAATCAGTCGGTTGAACACGGATTTCTGGGGAATTATGTAGCTCTGGTCTTTTACAACAAAAGGCCTGGTCGTGCGCAGCTTGGTAGAGCTTGAACTCCACGGAAATCCATAATGCGAACTCAAAGGCGATGTCCCGATGGGCAAAGGTGCCTCCATAGCGGCCTGCTTTGGAGACGATGCCCTTGGCGTTGGTGCGGGTAATCCATTGTTTCGGGGTCAAGGTAAAGCTATTCAACCCAGCCTGCATTTTAAACCCGTCGAATTCGACGGAATTAAAAATGGGGTTGTGGATCCCTTCTCATATTCCCAGTAATTACAGCGCATTCAGGTTGCGCACTCAATTCTGGATAATGTAGTCGCCCCGCTCCACATCCCAGTGGCGGACGATGGTCTGGTTTATTGATTTGTTAGCTGTTTTTTTGTAAAAAATTATCTACTATTTTATATTGGTTCTCGTTAAGAGTTGATTTACTATGTTTCAGACATAAAGATTTCCATAGCATCTGTTTATTATGAATACCATTGCTTGTGTCAATCCCCCAATAATGTTTGATATCGTTATTTTGTATAGATATTATCTCAGTTAATATTTCATTTAGATTATGGAATATATGTTCAAATATACGAGGGAATTTTGCAGCACCAAAATTGATTTTACCTCCAGCACTAAAGGTATCTCTCAAGGCGTGATTAACAATTCCAAAACGTGAAACTAACCAAGTGGCTAAACGAGTATATTTTTTAGAATCACCCCCTAAAAGACTTGGGAAATATGCTAACGCAATAACTCTTAATTTGTCTTTTTCTTTGGGAGGCAGATTCCCCCAAAGCTTTACACTTACGTCACGTACATTCTCTTCGTTGTTATCTATCCACCATAAATCATCACCTTCTTTGAGGTTAGATCTGAAATAATCTTTAATTGGATCAAATGGATTTGATAAATTTCTAAGTGTATTGTATTCAATGCCTACTTTTGCAAAAATAGATTCGCCAATACCAATATCCATGTCTATTAAATAACGTGGGGAGTGCGTAATTGCGACATCGTATAGGCATTCATCATATTTACGGCATCTAAACTCGATAGGGTTTGACAATTTCCCAAAAAGAAGATGTATGTTTTCAACATGTTCAATTCTCGTTCCTTCAAAAATACTACTTCCTACAGATTTCCATTTATTGTCTTTTGTTGTTTTTATCTCAAGACCATATGCTTTGCTCTGATTTACATAAGCAACAATATCTGGAAATTTTTGCCCTGAAACCAACTCAATATTATTTTTGAATACAGTTTTTTGGGCTTTTACATTCAATATTTCATAAACGTCTTTCTCAAGATGTGTTCCACCTCTTGCAAGGTAATACTGATTTCTTGCAAGTGCATCTTTTTGCAAATGTTCAACAGATGATTGTAACAATTGTTTAAAAACTTTGTAATCACTATTGTGGGCTATGATCATGAGATTACACCTCATATTATTGTTTAGTTTTTAAAAATTTTTGCATACCTTTAGCCAAATGCCAAGCTAAAACGGGCGGAACAGCATTACCGATTTGCTTGTATGCACTGGATGTAGATGGGCAAAAAATAAAATTGTCAGGAAATGATTGTATTCTTGCCGCCTCGCGTGCTGATAGTCTTCGCTTTCCATTCCAGTGAAACTCAATATTTCCATGATGTTCTGCCCTCATAGTTGGCCCTGGCTTGTCAGAAATGACTGAATTATTTCCCTGTCCTTTGTTTTTTTTGGCTTTCGACCAGTAGTGATTATCTGTTTCTCCTTCCTCTTTACTTTCCAGATCACCTATTGCAGTTTTTAAATCCATCCAATTTTTATTTTCTGGCAGGTAGTCTGAAAATGAAAATTTTGGTAGAATATCCTTTCTACTGCCAATAATTATAACCCTTTCACGTTTTTGGGGTACTTCAAAATCAGCCGCCAATAAAAGTTTACAAGACACATGATACCCTAATCTTTTAAAATCACTTGTTATTTTATCTATTACAGTCCCATTATTAATTGTGAGTAATCCTTTAACATTCTCTGCCAGAAATACTTTTGGTTTAGTTTGTGAGATAACTTCGCACATGGCCTCGTACAGGGTTCCTCTTTCACTATTAAAACCTTTTCTTTTACCTGCATGACTAAAATCCTGGCATGGGAAACCACCAAGGACAATATCTGCTTCTAAAGGAACTGGAGCATCAAACAACCCAATATATTTATTGGCAAGTAAATCTCTAATATCAGCACAAACGATATGATGCTTGAAATTTTTCAGATAAGTTAGACATGCATTTTTTTCAATGTCGTTTGCCCATATGATATCAAAATTGTTAGCTGGATAGTTTTTGTTCAGAAAAGTAAACCCACCCAAAAAACCCAAATCTAAACCACCACAGCCGCTGAATAATGAAATTACAGTATATCTTTTCATTTTAACTCACCGATTGCTCAATAAAAAATGCATAAAATTAATTAAAATTAATATTTATTAATATAAATCAAAAAGTTATAAAGAAAAACCAAAATATAAAATACCGATACTTTTCCGGTAACTCCTTGCCCGCTTCCAGATATCGAACGATCTCCTGTTTTTCCTGATCAGTCAATTTCAGCATGTATTGTCCTTATCTGTATTCATGATGCCGCTCCCTCGGACATTGGGAATATATAATGGGCTGGTCAGCCTTGTAAAATGCGGATTCCGCACCAACAGGATATTTTCTGGTTCTCAAAGTCCGGCCTGGGACCCCTTATTGTTGAAGCTCTACTTCCTTGGATAAAGCCAAGCTTCACGATGTCTTAGGAAAGAATTTCTTTGTCAGGAGGAAACAACCTTCTCCTGATAACTGAGAACCTATTATCAGAAGTAAACAACCTTGTGTTGATAACAAATAACCTTCTCTTGATAGCTACGAACCTTCTGTTTGTAGCAAACAACCTTTTATTTATAACCAACAACCTTCTGTTGGTAGCTGCGAACCTTCTGTTTGTAACAAACAACCTTTTATTTATAACCAACAACCTTCTGTAAATAAACCACACCCCTTGCTTAATTCAATCACAAAGAAGCAAAAATACTCACAAACAGAATAAGATAAATATTGCGGAGCTTCACGGTGTCTTAGGGGAGTCAGCAGAAATATCTTGCCCATTATGCTGGGCATCACAGGGGCGAAACTATGTGTTCGCCCTGGTATACCGGGCAGACACGCAGGTCTGCCCCTACAGCCCTCAAGCGAGGGCGGAATATTTATTTTCTGCTACCCCCCCGGAAAACCTCCTTATTCGTTATGCATATAAATCAAGGTCTCCTGTCAACACATTGAACTCCTGGCAATCTCTTAATTTTTCAAAATTCGATTCTGATGCCAACTCGTCTTTCAGTGCAGCTGAAAGCTCCAGTGCTTTCTTTATATCTGCCAAAGCCTCATTAACAAGATCCAGTTTCGCCTCTGCACAAGCTTTCTGCCAATACGCCATAGCATATTCGCTGTCGTTCTGCAGGGCCTGATTGACTAACGATAACGCCCTGGAATCTTCACCAATATCTAAAAGTGTATCTGCCTTGTAGGTTAATGCCTCAACGTCACCAGGATAGATCTCTAAAATCTGGTCGTAAATCTTTATTTTTTCCTGGTCATTTATTTCAAGGCCAGCTCTCATCCATAATGAATGAACAAGAGTGCTATTAGAAATATCTTGCTGGGCCGCTACAATTTGTTCAGAACGTTTTTTTAGCGCAGCTTCCATATTGTTGAGCCTGTTTTCATATTCTGCAGTAAGCTCTTCCACCCTTTTTCCTGTTATTAATTCAACATTTTCTTTTATGTCTCTCAATGATTTCCAGCCCACCAGAACCAACAGAGAGGCTGTTGCTGTGATGATGTAAAAGATATTATTTGTTGTATCTGTTGTATATCTGATTGCTCTATCCGAGGCTTCCAGTTTTGCAGCAACTACCTTTTCCGTCACCTCCGCTTTCATCGCCTGCTGATCCTGCCGCAGCTGCTTGAGCTCATCAAGAATATATCGTTCGATAAAGGGTTTGTATAATGGTTCCTTTATCGTTTCTGCTTCAGTAGTTGAGGCATGAACCTGAAACAGGCCACTGCAAATAATTATCAGGAACAATAAAGTAATTGATCGAATGCGTAATACCAACATAGTAAATGTGCTCTCTCTTCTTGTATAAAACGGAGCTTCACAATGTCTGTACCAAAGCAGAGCGTGGGCACGAGTACAGAGTTTCACCCCTGAGCCTTCAGGCGGTGCGGAAACCGCACCCTATCAGATTCCCTCTCCATCAGGCAACCATCTTCCAGACCATCCTGTACAGGGTCACAAGACCGTTCAGAAAACCCTGCTTGGTCTTCTTGCCCTTGGAGTACTCAGTATAGCGGGTATGCACCGGAACCTCGGTAAAACGGAGGCGATTATTTTTAATCTCCCGGATGACCTTGCTGTCGTATTCATATTTATCTGCCTTGGTGTCAATAATCAGGGCTGCATAGCGGGAGTAAGCCCGAAAACCGGACTGGCTGTCTGAAACCAATAAGCCGTAGAAAAGCCAGGTAAAAAAGTTTCCTACATTATTGGCAAGTACTTTGATCTTGGGCATCTCCTCCCGCTGGAGGAGACGGGAACCCAGCACCACATCACTCTTCCCTTCAAGGATCGGGGTAATCAACGGCCTGATATCTGCCGGATCATGCTGGCCATCACCATCCATGGTCACCACAACATCTGCATCCAACAGATTGGCCGCCATAATACCGGTCTTGACCGCAGCTCCTTTGCCGCGATTCACCTTGAGGCGTAGAGCCAGTGCGTCATGGGCAGAGGCCACGCACCAGCTCTCATCCTTGCTGCCATCGTCAACCACAACAATATGTTGGAAACCGTGGGCACGTACATCCTCAATAACCTGGCCAACAACCCTGGCCTCATTATAGACCGGAATAACAATAACTGTATTCATCTACGATCAGTACAGTTAATATTTCACCCGGACCCGCCAGGTCAGAGTGGTACTGGATTTTGGTTCCACCGTGATCTGCCAGACCGCAGCACTGGAACTCTCCTTGTCATGCGGGGCAGACTCCTCAATGATCTCCCAATCTCCAGGCATTGGTTCCTGTACCCGCACAGTCACGGCCTCTTCCTTGGCATTTTTCAGAATAATTTCATAGGCTGTTTCAAAGGCATAGTTATAACGGCTGAAACCAGAGAGCTTTTTAAAGTCTGTCTGCTTTTTATCTGCGGTCACATCAAAGGCATCGCCCAGTTTCAAACGAATGGTCTCATTTTCCGGGGTATGGTCGATCCGATCCTCACCAACAAATTGGAGGCTGCCAGAGCTGTCTTTTTTATAGACCCGCATAATTCCAGCAGGTAAGGGCTGACCAATGCCTGCTTCTTTGGAGTTTTTCAACTCAACAAAAACCCCGACCTTGATTTTCTTTCCCAGGTCTCCGACTCGGCTGCTGTAGTAATAATTCTGACCATTGAGAAGAAACTCTTTCTTGACCTGGACGCCATTGGCCTGCATCAAAGCGACCTGCTTGGACTGTTTCTCCTTAATGGTGGTGGGCCGGTTCAGGGTGTAGAGATGGTATTCAAACATGGATTCTTCAGCCATGCCACCCAATGATTCCTCATCCAGTGCAGCCTCCATCCTCATCACCGCCCTGGGCTGCGGTCGTTCTTTTACCTGGTTCACATCACCAGCCACAAGCTTGAGTTGCGCATTTTCATAGGTTGCACCGCTTTCATTGTTCAGGGTGACCCAGCCGTTAAGATCAAGGGTGGTATCGTCCTCCCCCAGTTCGGCAACATAATCAGCCTTCCAGGAAAGCCCACCGGTCAGATAACTGAGAACCACTGGCTGCGGCTCCCCGGCCTTGCTTTTCACCAGCATGGTCAGGGTTGGACGGTCACGCAGATTTTCCGGCACAGAGGGAAAGATCAAACGTCCTGGAATGCCGGACTCAATGTGATCCCCCACCCGAAGTACAGTACCGCTTCCGTTACTCAGGACAAAGGCTTCCTGCTCAGTCTCTTCACCCGTGGTGGGATGGGTTTTGACAAGGGTTACTGTTTGGCCTACATATTTCTTCAATAAAGATTGCGGAGAGAGCAGGTCATACTCAAAATTTTGCTCCAACACCTCAAGGCCTGGTGCTGCCAGAAGAGCTGTCTGGGGACGAATTTTTGCGCTGACTTCACGAAAGGCCAGGGTGTGCAGGCCAGGCTCCACCCCTAACTTACGGGCATCACGAACCAAGGCGAGATCCTGATTATAGATAGTGACAGCAACAGAAGTTTGATCATTAAGGGTGGAAACGATTTCTCTGGTATTTTTTTCAGGCATGGCAGAAACTGTGGATAAAGGGAGCAGAACAAGCAGACAAAGACATATGGTATGAAACATAAGCATCTCCTGATAAAAGGGATTAATATTGAAAAGGGACTTGAAAGCAGAGAACTAATACTGTAAAAATATTCTTTCTCTTTGTATATTGCTCTTTACTGAACCACAGATTACGCTGAAATTACACAGGTGTCAATCGAACAGTTCAGACGATTCCTGGAATGTCAACAACTGGTTGAGTGTATTTTTTTTTAAACAGCTCCCATCTCGGCTCTCTTGCCCGAGACAATACAACATAAAGCATGAAAGGCGGTTGATGATTCCAGGGAGTACGTCCGTACTTTTATATAACTCTTATCCTGCCCCTTGGGGAGAGATAACAACAAAATGAATGTTGACAGGGCAACCCGGATTACCCCCGCACTTTCATATAAATAAACAATATAATGTATCTTCAGCACTTTGGCCTTGAATCTTTTCCGTTCACCCGCCAACCCAATCCCGATGTGTTTTTTACTCAGGCCGGACGAAAAAATATTCTGCAAGCCCTGCGTCATGACCTTCAGCAAGGGCATGCTGCCATGCTTCTTACCGGGCCACAAGGGGCTGGTAAAACCATTTTCTGTCAATTGATTCGCCATCGCCTGAAGGGCAGTTCATGCAAGGTTGTTTTTCTAAATAATCCAGTTGGCTCCTTTGAGGCTCTGCTCAAACAGATTTGTGAGCAATTAGGCATGACCTCAACAACAGATACAGGGCAGGATATTACAGCAACCTTACAGACGTTACAAACCTTACTGCAAAAACAAAAAGATCAGGGACGACGGGTTCTTCTGCTCATTGATGAGGCGGAAAAGATGTTCCTTGCTGCGCTGGAACGCCTGTTTCGCCTCTTGAACGAGACCAATACTACCTATGGAATGCAGATCCTCTTAGCGGGCCAAACTGCTCTGAATGCCTCCATTGAACAGCTCAGCAGTTATTGCGAAGACGTTCGGATCACATCAATCTATGAATTAGAATCCTTTTCCAAAGAGGAAACCGCTGCATACCTTACCTATCGCCTTCGGGCTGCAAAAAGCATAAAAGAAAAAAAAGGGGGAAAAGGGGCAAGTGCCCCTGTTTTTTCAGAGGATGCTGTAGAAAAAATTACTCGTCTTGGCAAAGGGATTCCTGGCCTCATGGATGAAATCGCAGAAACATCGCTGAAAAAGGCCGCTTCAAACAAAGCTGATACTGTCCAACAACGCCATGTTTCCCTGCCAGAGAAACCCCAAACCCCTTCTGCCCCCCTTGATGATAATAAGGCTGGAAAAAGACGGACAGGCCTCCTCTTCTTACTTCTCCTGCTCCTTCTTATTCTTTTCTTTTTTGCCCGGCCCTCTTTCTTTACCACGCAAAAAGAAACACCCCAGTCGCCCCTTCAGCCTTCCACAACGCTTTCTCCTGAAAATAAAGAAATTGCAATTGGAACAGCTCAAGAAGAAGACACGGCATTCCCCTTTGCTATTATAGAAGAACCTGGAACGGTTGACCCGCTTACAGAGCCACCACCTTCTTCCTCAAGCGAGGAAGAAAAACCGTCCCTGCTTCCGCTTCCTGTTCCCCAGCGTCCAGATTTTAAGCAACAAGAGGAAGAAGATGACAGGACAAGAGAGGATAATAAGATTACTGTAAAGGAGCAGGAGGCAGGTCTGCCCCGGCAAGACACTTCAAACAGGTCTGAAGAAACTGAAAACAAAGATCAGGAACAGACTCTCCAGCAAGCTCCTGATGCAACGGAACAAGAGGAAGAAGAAACTGTACCAGTGCTTTCGCCAGAAGAATTAAAAGAAACCGTACAAACAGACTCTACCAGCGAAGGAGACACCGAGAGCTTAACAACAGCAAAAAGACTCCCTGTTATTCAGCCAGCCTCAATCATTGAACTCAAACCAGGCATGAGAAAGACGAAACCGCCTGCCCCAGAAAATTCTTCCCCGGAAACAAAGAACAATACAAATGCGGCCCCACCAAAGCAGAAAACCCTGATGCCGGTTGCTTCTGCGCAAGGAATCAGCCCCACGGCCAGAGAGGCTGAAGCCGCTCAGCTGCCGAAAATTACAATAACTCCGATTTCTTCCCCCTCCCGTGCAATCACAGCAGATCAACTTTTTGCTCGCTATCTTGAGGCAGGAAACCGATGGAACAAGGAAAAATATGGAGATAAGTTTACAGTCCAACTCCTTGTCCTGTCTTCAAATGATGCTGTCGAAAAGATAAAAAAAATGATCATCCGGGATGAGTATCAAGAACATACAAGAAAACTCCATATTCTCCGCAGGGAAACTCTTCCACCGACTCTTTTTGTCTGCTATGGAGTGTACAAGAGTATTAACGAAGCGCGGAACGCCAGAAACGCTATGCCGCTTTTTCTTCGGAAACATCACCCCTATGCCCTTTCTATCTCTGATGTATTGGCAAAGGCAAGGGATGAGGAGTCTCTTCTGACTGAACAACAAAAAACCGGCTCGCCATAGGCTCTTGCGGATTCCTTCTCCAGGAGCCAACCAGGCCACAGATTCAGCATTCCTATCCCAGACCGAGCACAGTACCCAGTTGAAAAATTCCAACCGCCATACTAAAGGCAAAAACGGTATTAAATCCCATGGAAAAAAACGCCCATTTCCAGGATCCAGCCTCTTTTGCTATGGCAACCACTGTAACAAAGCAGGGGGAATAAAACATAATAAAAAAGAGAAATGCCAAAGCGGCAACAGGATTCCAGTGCTTATCGCTGGCAAGTCGGTCTGTTAAGGAGGTTGTCTCTTCTGGATCTACTTCACCCAGGGAATAGGCTGTACCTAGAGTAGAAACAATAACCTCTTTGGCTGCAAATCCACCCACCAGAGCAATATTGGTTCGCCAGTCAAAACCTGCAAAATGGCTGATCGGTTCTAAGGACATACCAATACGACCAGCTATGGAATGCCGGAGCCCGGCCTCTGCTTCCAGCTGATCAATCCGCAGAAGTTCCTCAGCCTTATCAGCAGAAGTCACAACCTGCTGGCGCATGGCTTCAAAATCAGCAACCTTATCTGAAGGCAAGCCAGGATAGGTCATCATAGCCCAAAGCAGGATAGAAATACCCAGAATCACCGTACCAGCTTTTTTAATATACTGCCAGGTTCGCTCCCAGGTATGGATGAATAATCCCTTTAGGGTAGGAACCCGATACGGGGGTAATTCCATAACAAAGGGGGTGGATTCACCTCTGAGCAAGGTCATACGCAGCAGTTTGGCGACCAGCAAGGCCACCAGCCAGGCAACAAGGGTTGCCAAAAACATGTACCGGGCTTGATGGGCAGGAAAGAAGGCCGCGATAATCAAGGTCAAGACCGGTAACTTAGCCCCACAATTCATAAAAGGCACAGTCAACAAGGTGGCCATTCGCTCCTTGGGTGAGCGCAGGGTTCTGACAGCCATTACACCGGGTACAGCACAGCCCCCGGCAATTCCCCCGGAAATAATAAACGGCATGACCGAAGACCCGTGCAACCCAAAAAAATGAAAGATCCTATCCATCATAAAGGCAACCCGGGCCAGATAGCCAGAATCCTCTAACAAGGCGATACCAAAGAACATGAACATAATGATGGGCACAAAGCCAAGCACACCACCGACTCCGTCAATAACCCCGGAAATAATCATGGATTTGATCGGGCCATCTGGCAAAGCGCTTTCAGCCAAAGAGCCAAGAAACGCAAAACACATACCCATCCAATCAACCAGAAAACCAGACCAGTTAAACGTAAAACTATACAGGCCAAAAAGAATCGCTGCCATCAAGAGCGGACCAACCACCCGGTTGGTCACAACTTTATCAATCTGATCCGAGGCATAGAGTCTGTCCTGATCTGTGATACGGGTCACCTCGCCCTGGCGAAGAATAGAACGAACAAACCCGTAACGGTGATCTGCAATGACTGTTTCAGGGTAGGCATCAATGGTATCCTGAAGATGACGGGCCAGGGTCTCGCTTCGATCAACCAGTTCTTGCCCCACCTTCATATTCTCCAGCATAACCTTAGCCACGATCTGCTCATCGTTCTCTAAAATCTTCAAAGCAGTCCAGGATGCAGGATAGGCCGAACCAAGAAGCTTATGCTCTTCAAGGACCGGGATCAAATCTTTCAGAGCCTCATCAATATCAGCTCCGTAACGAATCAGAGTTCGGGGAGGTGCAGCACCTGTCTGACTAACCTTTTGCACGGTTTTCAGCAGCTCATTAACTCCTTTTCCTGAACGGGCAATAACAGGTACAACCGGCACCCCTGTAAACTCACTGAGTTTTTCAGTATCAATACGAATACCACGCTTTTCAGCAACATCAATCATATTTAGCGCTATGACCAACGGCACGCCCAGCTCAAGAAACTGACAACTCAGATACAGATTGCGCTCCAGATTAGAGGCATCAACAATATTAACCACCACATCTGGTTGTTCATTCACCAAATAATCACGAGCAACCAATTCTTCCACAGAATATGCGGTCAATGAATAGGTTCCAGGGAGATCAACTACCCGAATCTCATTTCCTTCGTGGGTGCAGATACCTTCTTTTTTCTCAACCGTCACACCGGGATAATTCCCCACATGTTGATGTGCTCCGGTCAGATTATTGAACAGCGTGGTCTTACCAGCATTGGGATTACCGGCAAGAGCGATATGTAATGAATCTTTCGCGGTCATCTTCATGCTCCTTCTTCGATACGTACTTCAATAAAATTTGCTTCATTATTGCGCAGGGTCAATGTTTGCCCGTTTATGCGCAATTTAACCGGATCGTACAAAGGAGCACGACCAGTAATCCTGATTTTTGTTCCTGGAACCAAGCCCATTTCTCTGATCCGCAGGCCCAGAGGCCCGCCAATTTTCACTGCCGAAATAATTCCGGTTTGACCGCTCTGCAAGGTACGCAGATTCATTATCTCCTCTCCTTCCTTTATCTATTAAGGTAGTTTTAAAAAATTTAGTTGCAACTAACTTTGAGAATAAAAAAAATGACGAATCACAAAAAAAACGGCTATCTCTAAAAAATCACCAAAGTGTAGCTTGTACAAGACAATCAAAGATTCCACATCATTTTGTTGCAACGTCAATATGATCAGCCTCGCTATTGCGCAAGGTCAGGGTTTGCCCATTAATACAAATCTTCACAGGATCGTATAAAGGAGCACGACCTGTTACGGTAATCTCGGCACCCGGTACAAGCCCCATCTCTCTGATCCGTAATCCAAGACTCCCACCTATCTTCACAGAAGCAATGGTACCAGACTGCCCGGTTTGCATTTTCCGTAAGTTCATTTTTTCTCTCCCTGCTCATCCTGTTGCTTAGCCTGAGGAAAACATCCTGTCTTTGTATCTTCTCCACAGCCCGAGCAACCACTGGAACAGGAACATTTTCCAGACCGATAAAAGCGAAACAGAGACCTCCCAACAAAAATGCAGGCAATAAGGACAACCAGCATGACAATGAAATCTTGCATAACCTTTCTCTTGAGAAACTTATTTAGTCAGTACTAAAAAAACCACAAAAAAATACTGGTCAAACAGGACAAACAAGAATATTTTGGGCCGTTAATGTATCAAGACTCAGGGTTCCCCCATTAATCCGTATCATACACTGTTTTCGTCCCCGCCCCCGCGCAGGGCAAAGTAACTCCAGTACCGTTCCGGGCAGTACCCCCAAGGAGGCCATCCTGCCACAAGCTGTACGATCGCCACTCACTTTGCACACCCGAACTCTGCTACAGGCGCAGCATTCCGACAAAGGGCGTATTTCATCTAAGGGCTGTTCACACCGCTTTTTTATTCTGCGCAGACAACAAGAAAATACATTGCGTCTCTTCATCATGACATTTTTTTCTCACAAAAAGTTAATGGAAGTTAAATGTTAAATGTTAAATGTTAAATGTTAGGTACAGCAAACTTTCCTTCCTGTCAACATCTTTTACAAGGATTTTTTGCGAAAATCAAGTATGATCAAAGAGGATTTAACAAAGTAACAGCATCCTCTTAAAATTTTTCCTGTTATACAGTTTTCATTCAAGCTTGTTTTTACAGGCCTGACATGATATTTTATCTATAATCATTGAGAGTTTTTAAGATGTCTCCTCAAACATCCGCCTGCCCGCAAGCTTATACAGACAGGACGAGCAACGTATGACCAAAGTTACTCCGCCGAAAAAAGGTCAGCACCCATCGTCAAGAAAGGGATTATTCTTTGAAAAAACTGACACCCAACCTTCTGTCCCTTATGAGAAAAGCTCTCCGTTCTATTCTTTACTTAACGGTCAGCGGGTTGGTCAGATCCCCATAGATGAACATAAAGAAATTGACAAAGAAGAACTGATTGGCTACCGCAGGACAGTTGCGGGCTTAGAGTGGCTCTTACTGCTCCTTGTTCTTCTTTGTACCAACCTCCCTTGGGTACATGTTCCAGAACCGATGGTGCTCTACGTCAGCATGGCGTCCTTTGCCATCTTTGTCTGTACACTTCACTATATGTGGCGCAGTCATGACGAAACACGCTGGAAGTTATCCCTGAATATGTGGGGGATGACCTTTTTTATCACAGCTGTTGTCTGGGAAACCGGTTCCCTCTCAAGCCCTCTCCTCCCCCTTTATTTTGTTGTCATTATGCTGGCAGGTACCACTCTCGGGGCCCTCTCAACCATTCTGGGTACCTTCCTGATTACTGCATGCTATATATTTCTTGGTGCTGCTGAACTGGGCTTTTTCCTGAATAGTGCCTCAGTCACCTTTCAGGCAGAGCATCTTACCCAGCCCATTATCCAGCTCTTTCTCCTCTGGTTGCTTGCTTATTTTGTCACCCTGATCTCCCAAGAAACAGACAGAACCAAGGATAAAATCCGGCAATTATCGCGCACAGATCAGCTGACAGGACTGTGGAATATGAAGATGTTGCTCATTTTTATGCAGCGGGAATATCAACGAATCCTGGCAAAAACCGGAAAATTTTCTGTTCTTATGATTGATGCTGATAGTCTGAAGGCGGTCAATGATCTCCATGGCCATCATGCCGGAACCCTGCTCATCGTTACTATTTCAGAAACCATGCGCACGGTATTGCGAGAAGAGGATATGCTCGCCCGCTTTGGCGGCGATGAATTTGTGGCCTTTCTCCCGGATACAACCCGTGATACAGCATTTGAAATCGCAGAAAGAATGCGTATAAAGATAGCTGAAGCCCCTATTAATTACGAAGGAAATATACTTAGGATAACAGTAAGTTGCGGTATTGCCTGCTATCCTGAACATGGCCAGGATCTGACTCAAATAATGAAAATGGCAGACAAGGCACTATACCAGAGTAAGGGCTACGGAAAAAACAAATGTACCATTTTTGATCCTACAAAAGCTACCCGACCTGTACCTGCGGATGCGAACAAACAAAAAATGCGGCATTCAATTTGAGGACTGAAAAAGTATGAAAAACATTCTACGTTGGTGCCCACCTTACAACAACAGTGGGATCCTTCCAACCCACAAGCCCGACCCCGCAAGATCGGGCTTCAAACCCATATGTTCAGCAGGATCTGACTTCCACCTCATTATCCCCCAAAAACTGCTTCACCTCTCCAATGGGAACTTCTTTCCGGTGAAAGATTCCAGCAGCAAGGGCTGCCTCAGCATCTGTTTTTTGAAAGACTTCCAGAAAGTGCTCAGAGCAACCTGCCCCACTTGAAGCAATGACCGGAATAGTGACAGCCTCCTTGACGGCATTAATCAGCTCCAGATCAAAGCCGGAATTGGTTCCGTCTTTATCAATACAGTTGAGGAGGATTTCACCGGCTCCGAGCTGTTCACAGACCTTTGCCAGAGTAACAGCATCCAGATCACGACCTTCACGCCCTCCTTTAACCGTGCACTGGTACCAACAGTACTGCTCTCCCTCTGGTCCTGGAAAAACGGTTTTCACAACAGGGTGCGATGTATCTTCCGGCTGCTGGACATACACCCGCCTCGGGTCCACAGAAATGACCACAGCCTGATTACCGTAGACCCGTGCTATCTGTTCAATAGAACTCAGCCCTGTGGCCTTACCGGTTTTGAGCACCTCTTCGACAATCAGCACAGCATCAGAGCCAATGGAGACCTTATCTGCTCCGGAACGAAAATACTCTGAAGCAACCTCAAGGGCTGAGTACGATTTGCCGTTACAATCGATAAAGTCACGGATTCCACCACCAACGGTCAAAGGAACAAAAACCTTTTCCGAGGTCCTTTGCAACACCTCCATCATCGGCATATCCTGGAGAGGAAAATCACGAAAAGCAGTGATATTAAGAAAGGTTACCTCGTCAGCTCCTTGCTCATAATAATCATGGGCCAGCTCAACCGGCATTCCCAGGTTACGTACATCCCCGTCCTCGCGCACATCATACTGATCCCCCTTGGTCACAACCAGATCACCTTGGTCATTGGAACGAACATCAAGGCAGGCAATAATACGCTCAGCCAGCTTGGTCTCTGTTGGACAGGATTGCGGAATAACAGCTTCCCGGCTGCTATCAAGAAAATTCTCCAGCAACTTAAGACCAGCCTTACCGCTCTTTTCCGGGTGAAATTGGGTGGCAATAATATTGCCCTTCTGGACAGCGCTGACAAATTCACAGCCATAATCCGTGGTCGTGAGCACATCAGCAGTATGGGCTGTTTCCACATGATAAGAATGGACAAAATACAGTTTTTCCTGACCAGTAAAGCCGTGAAAGATCCTTGATGGTTGATGCACCTTGATCCCGTTCCAGCCGATATGGGGAATCGCCAACTCGGTGTCAAACCGCTTCACCCGCCCCGGAATAATGCCCAGCCCGGCCTCTTTCGGGGCCTCTTCACTGGACTCGAACAGGGCCTGAAGCGCAACACAGATCCCAAAAAAAGGTCGGTCTTCATGGAGATACCGCAGGAGCGGCTCAATAAGCTGCTGTTGCCGCAGGCTGTGCATCATGGCACCGTAGTTGCCTACTCCGGGAAAAACCAGCCGCTCCGCTTTTTCAATATCAGCGGGCGAATTGACCCTGACCACTGTTTCGCCCAAGCTCTCAAGGGCATTGACAACTGAGCGTACATTACCAGCACCGTAATCTAGCAGGGTAATCATGGGAATCTGTCCACCTTGTCTATCTAAAATTTTCTGAGGATTATCTTCGTTGCAAATTACCAAAAAGATACTTAGAAAGGTTTGCGGGACAAGTCAAGAAGTATGGCTTTGGGAAGGGAATTTTCTTGCGATGCTCCGGCCTCTCGACTGAGCAGTGAAGCCGGAGTTTACGAGAAGTAAAGAGAAGACTTTTCGACGTAATCAAGCCAATCAAGCAAAAGAGGGAGAATTCAACTTTTGCAACAAAGCCTCCGCCTTATCACGCTGTCCGATCTCCATATACACAGCGGCAAGATCATGATAGGGATCTAAAAAGTTCTCAGGTGCGGTATCAATAGCCTTTTGGAGACAACGAATACCCTTTTCTGTCTGCCCCATTTTATGAAGGGATAAACCAAGGCCCTTATTCGCATAAGAATTGTCAGGTTCTTTGGCAAGAATCCTTTCGTTTGCCTCTTTGGCCTCTTCGTAATTACTCATAAAAAAATGGGTAAATCCCAGCAAGGACAGAGCATCAATACGCTCGGAATCTTCTTTGACAAGATGCTCAAGAATGAGAGCAGCCTCCTGAAAGGAATTTTCCTGAGCAAATCTTTGTGCGGTTGTAAACAGGGCATCTCTGTCCTGATAATCAGCTATTTTTTCCTGCAACTTCAGCCTTGCGGTACGGTAAACACAATACGGGTTGGCAGACTTCATGGTCTTATTCATCGTTAACCGGGTATTAGGACAACCTCCCAGACATACATCGCCGTAGGTACAGGTCTTGCACTCTCCTCCAAGATCTGTCTTTTTCATATTGCGTGACCACTTGAATGCATCAGAACCATTCCATATATCGACAATACTTTTGTCCCGAATATTTCCTTCGATAAAGCTACGATCTCTGATGGAAGTACAACCCAATACATCGCCATTATGCAGAATACCAAAACCACGGGTACCTGCATTACATCCTGCCCATTCTCCGGCGGAAGCTGGTCCAAGACTGTGCATGCGAATAAGTTTTTCTTTTTCAGTATAATACCCTAAACAGTCTGCCGGGTAGATAGTGATCTTTTTCTCTTTGGCCACTTCAAGGCAGAAATCCAGAATACCATCAACCTCATCAGGATCAATAAGCTCATCCTGATGGTTCACCATATTCCCCATGGGAATACAAATCTGTATTTGCCAGGAATTTACCCCATGCGCAACAAGAGCATTTTTTATCTCTGGAAGTTCTTTAATATTTTTCTTATTAACACTGGTAATGGCACCGGAATATTGACCATATCTTCTCATCAGATCAAATGATCGCATATTTCTGGCAAAAGACCCGGCTTTCCTGATGGCATCATGGGTTTTCTCAACACCGTCCAGGCTGATGGCAACCGTGCCGATATCGCAGGCTCTCATTTCCTGCACAGTCGCATCATCAAGCAACCAGCCATTGGTGATCATATTGGTAATAATGCCATTCTGTTGTAGGCGGCGGGCCAACTGAGGCCAGTCCTGACGGGTCAGAGGCTCCCCGCCGGACAGGGTGATCCATTGCATACCCAATTTCCCCAGATCATCACACAGGGCAAAGGCCTCTTCTGTGCTCAATTCATCAGGCAGGGCCTGGGCGCAAGCCGAACCGCAATGCATGCAGCGCATATTACAGGCCATAGTGGTTTCCCATACTGCTGTGACAGCTTGATAGTCAGACATAATAACTTTCCCTGTTAAAAAATAAAAAGGTGCCGCCTGTCAGACAGCACCTGTAATGACGCATCGTTATTTTTTCGATATTCTGCCGTTGTTGAACAGCAAGGAGATTATCTTGAAGGGAAATTATACCGCATCATCGGGGGAAAGTTGTATCTCATCATCGGCGGGACGTTGTACCGCATTGTTGGAACATTGTACTTCATTGTCACTGGCGGGTTACAACAACAGTCATCACCCTCGCAAACAGGCGGCTGTATACCGTATTTGGGCTGTGGCTGATTGCAGCAGTCGTCACCAGGAGGACATACGCCATAGTAGAGGCATGGATCAATAGGCGCAGAGTAAACAGGCTGCGGAATATTGACGTTATACAGCGGTGTCGGGGGATTTACATTATACTCCATTACTGGTACACCCGATGCGGCACCACGAACCGTTGCTGTTGGTCTTGCTGTAAAGCCTTCAAGTCGCAAGGCATCATCTGTATCAGCATCCTTGGCTTTCACCACTGTAAAGGTATAGACAACTTTCTTTTTCGGTTTTTCAACTTTCCAGGGAGCTGTCAGGACAAAAACAGCCTTACCGCTTCCTTCACCAATCCCACGAAAGCTGAATATCTGGATGATCGGGGCGACAGGCCGTGTTGAGGTAGGGTGAACAGATGTTCCCACGAGATTAACGTCACCTTCAAGGGAAGCCAGCTCCCAGCCATACCCGGTGGACCCCATCATGGATTCTAATGACACATCTACAGATTGACCAACTTCAAGTTTAACTTCTTCCTGGATCGCCATGTGTATGCTCCTTTTGAAAAATGATTAACATTGCATTGATGAGTGAGTGCTATTAATTATTTGCCGAAAGATAACAAATAACTCCTCTGTCGAAAAGATTAATCCAGCCAAGGCCGTGCCAGATCACATCGTAGATCGGGTTGGCTATGGGCATTGATTCCCCCTCGTTTTTATTTCATCGTAGAAAACCACCCCCTCTGGGGGTGGTCAGAGTTCAACGGCTCTGCCTGTTGAACAGTCATGTTT
>JAABTP010000088.1 GCA_011389815.1 Desulfobulbaceae bacterium
CTTGATGAAAATGAACAACTGATATATCAGCAACGCTACCCGGATGAGGAGAAAACAATGAAAGGTTTTGTGGAGAGGTATACGCAGGAGGGGATGCAGAAAGGTATCCAGAAAGGCAGAAAGGAAGGCATGCAGAAAGGCATGCAGAAAGGCAGAAAGGAGGGTGAAGCCTTGGTGCTGTCCAGACTGCTACAACGAAAATTCGGCGAGCTGCCCGAGAGTATCCGCATCCAGATAGAAAAAGCGGACAGCGACACCTTGCTTGAATGGCTGGATCGGGTTTTGACCGCCAACAGTATCAATGAGGTGATACATTAGTTAAGCAATTTAATTTACTTGACTACCCAGGGGAGGCATTAGCTCTGTGAGGGTTCGGTTTCTGCTTCGTTCATCTGCTATCTCCTGTTACAATATGTTACGTCGGCAGTGCATGCCTGTATGCTCTGGAAGAGGATACAGGCATGCTCCCGAAGAGGATACCTGCATGCTCCGGAAGAGGATGCCTGCATGCTCCGGAAGAGGATGCCTGCATGCTCCGGAAGAGGATGCCTGCATGTACTTCTTCTTCGTGCAGGCAGGTACCTTTGAAGTGTCATTATGTGTTCCTGATGAATCCGGTATCAGCATGCTTTGGTAAGTTCTTGTTCCGGGGAGTGGGTGAGTTCACCGGTGAAGACCTTGTGCAGGATGGATTGTTTGAGTTCTGCCAGGGCGTTGAGTTTTTTCTGGTAGATGGATTCGAGGTGTTGGGTTTTGGCTACCAGAGCATCAAGCTGCTCGGAAAGACGTTGTTGTTCAGAGGTGGGTGGAAGAGGAATCTGAAGCGATTTGACAAAAGGTAGTTTCACCCCTTTAACTGTAGCACCTGTACCTACCTGCTTTGTAGGGGCACGGCGTGCCGTGCCTCTACAGTTCACACTGGCATACAAAAATAAGGTATCACATGGGAACGATCAGTTTATTGCTTTCTTCATTCCAGGTCACAATGATGTACCACAGCGCCATACTCAGGGTGATCAGGCCCAGGGTCCAGCCATAGCCCATCGCATCAGGCATATAGATGTACTTACCCAGGTAGCCAGCCTTTTCAATTCCTGTGATGGAAATGGTTTCAGCAGCATCAATAGCATCCTGAATTTCATCAACATCGTAACCAATAAGACCTAATTTTGCTTGTCCCATCAGGTTGTGCAGTTGTGCTCCGCCAACCTCAAACTCCATTCCTTTGAACCAGGTGCTCATCAGGGAGTTGGCAATACCAAAGAAAGGAACCACGATCCACAGTTTAATCTGTCCTTCACCCATCCGCCAGAGGGTTCCTGAACCACAGCCACCGGCCAGCATCCCGCCCACTCCAAAAAGGAAACCGCCCGCAACACCAACCCAACCAAAGGTGCCGCGCACGTAATACGCAGGTGCTAAAACAGGTATGCCTTCATTGCTGTACGGCACGGCAAATTTAACAATAGCACCACCGATAGCTAAAATAAAGATGGACAGGGCCACAGATTTGGCCAGGGTGCTGTCGCCTGTCATATGTGGTTCACGGAACCCCTGAATCATACACCAGCGACCACGATGCATAGCATAACCGATTCCGGCGGCAATCAGCAGGATTCCTGAAAGTGAGGCTATATAGTTCACATTACCATCTCCATCGTATCCGCTGTACTGGTACGCTCCCCAGATCAGGGCTGCCAGAGTGCCGATTCCCAGCAGGGTCTGTACAACCCGGGGAACCTCTTTGGTCCAGGCACCGTTGGACCCCCAGCTGATGTGCTCCATTTCCTTGTAGAGCAACCATAAACCAAGCAATACACCAAGCACAATACCGAGCCACATGGAAAACCCATTGGCTGCCAGGTTGCCCAGAGCGTTATACATACCGCCCACATTGCACCCCCCTGCTAGGGCAGAGCCTACACCCATCAGGATACCTGCAAGGATCGCCTTGACCACTTCCCGGTACGGGGGAAAACGAAAGGCAAACTGACCGCCCAGAAAGGCGGAAAGAAAGGAGCCACCAAGGAAGCCAATCCCGATCACAGAACCTGAGCTGATTAAGGCAGATTTTGGTGCATCCATAGAGCCAAAGGTGATGCCGTACAGGATCCAGTCACCCCAGTTACGGATGGCACCTACTGCTCCCCAGGGCCGCCACCAGACCATGATTAAAATACTTAACAGAGCGATAATCACGCCGGTGATATTGGCGTTCCACTCGGTTTCGCAGACCTCTTTGTACAAAGCCCTTGTTTTTCCCAGTAAGCTGGATTCATTCATGAACTTTTCTCCTTTCTTTGCAAGTTTTTTTCATTTGAAAATAAATACACTTAAGAATTTAAGAACTAAGCAATACAGCTTTATTCTATATAGTATTGTTATGCAGCAAACAGACCTGTTATCAGGCCTTTCTTAACCTGTACCTGCTGTTTTTGTCAAGCCTGATTCAACAAATCCCCAGGGAAGAGCTGCTTATATTCAAAATATTAAACAGGCTTTCAACGGGTTAACAAAGGAATGGGATAGGAAAACATATGCATTAATCCCTTGACAGAAGAAGTGCTATTCGTTATATGAAACAGTTATTTTCCAATACGTATAAACTGAAACGTCTGAAGAACTATGGCATTTCGGATCGAATTTACTCAGGCAAGTACTGAATAATTTTTATTTTAACAAGGTAGGAGAATTAAATGAGTGACGTAAAAACTGCACCTGAAGGATTGGATGTTGCCTCCGTACTTGACGCAAAAGGACTGAGCTGCCCCATGCCCCTGCTGCGAACCAAAAAAGAGATCGGTAAAATTGATGCTGGTCAAATCCTGCAGATTGATGGAACCGATCCTGGTTCACGGAACGATATTCCTGGTTGGTGTGGCCGTGCTGGTCACGAATATCTGGGTGAGAAAGAAGAATCAGGATACATCAGTTTTTTTGTTCAAAAAGGTTGATTCCTGGTTAAATTGATTTAAGTGCCGTACGTTGATGACGTCTCAGAAGGAGGATAAGGCCAATGGCTGCTGATCCGAATAAACTTGGTATTTTTGTAACATCCCCACAAAACATGACGCATGTAGTGGGCATAGCTGAAGCCGCTGATAAAGCTGGTAAAAAGCCTATGATTTTCTTTACCTACAAATCCATTCACCTGACCAAGGATCCACGTTTCAAGGATCTTGCAGATCTGTGTGGAGAAGATAATCTTGCTATCTGTGCTGACAGCTATACCTGTGAAGGGTATGACTCTGTAAAAGATATCCCGGCAGGGCTGACTGAAAAACAAATGAGAACCCAGGCATTCCACGGCGCTCTGCTGGATGAATGCGGTAAGTACATCGTTTTATAAGGAGCGTGCAAATATGGAATCATTAAAAGTATACATTCTGATTGCCAATCGTACGTATAACGATGGCATTCGTTCGGCTCTTGGACTTGCTGTGGAAAACCATTACGGCTATCCGGTTATTATGAACGGCGAGTTCCCGAAACTGTCTGAGTATATGGCAGAAAATATTGCCTGGATCGCTGACATGGAAGGTGAAGTGTTGAGCTGTGGGGCCGAGGCCCCCACTGACCTGCCTGAAGATGTGGAGATGACTAATATTGACCTGGAGGCATTGGGCGAAAGAATGCGTGATGCTGACTTTATTATTCCCTATGGCCTGCCCAAGCAGACCAATGAGCCCCCCCCTGCATGTGCAGAATAGTATAAGGAGGATATTGATATAATGAAAATTTTACAGGTCTACCGTTCTGAACCCAATGATGACGTAAAGACACTGGTTGGTATTCTCAACCGTGATCGTGATGCTGATGAATTCAAGCTGTACGGTGAAAATCCGGATTACGACCAGCTTGTTGAAAAAATCTTTGACGCTGATAAGACTGTTTGCTGGTGGTAATCCGCCAGTTTGTATCGGTCGTTGATATCGGCTGAATACATGGAATACGCGTCTTTGGAAACGGCCTGTGATCGCATTGATCACAGGCCGTTTTTGTTTTTTCTTTCCTTTCCTGTTATCCCTTCCCAAGGGGAGGGGTGGAACGTATTGCTGGTTTTGGAGATGCCTATGTTTACGACCTGCAAACCCCTGATCCTTGCCTCGGGATCGCCCCGACGACAGCAGTTTCTGACGGATTTTGGTTTCAAATTCATCAGTGTGGCACCGGATATTGATGAGAGCCCATGGGATGGAGAGGTGCCAGATGCCTTTGCTCGTCGCATGGCCCTGGAAAAAGCCGAATCTGTTGCTCGTCAACACCCTGCTTCATGGGTCATTGGCGCAGATACTGTGGTCACCCTTGAGGGGCGTATTCTTGGTAAGCCGGATGATGCTGCCCATGCCCTGGAGATTCTCCGTTCTTTGCAAGGAAAAAAACATGAGGTTATTACTGGCCTGAGCCTCTGTTGTGTTCAGGAGGATGTTCGTGAAAACCTGAGCAGGAACACTGAGGTTACCTTTGCTCAATTTGATGATACAATTCTTTCCGCCTATATTCAAACCGGAGAACCTCTGGATAAGGCTGGAGCCTATGGTATTCAGGGAAAGGGAGCCTTTTTGGTGCGTTCAATCGTTGGATCGTGTTCCAATGTGATCGGTCTGCCTGTTGCTTCCTGTATCAATATGCTTCTCCAGCATAATGTTATTGATGCTTTACAGGATAGGGAATGATGGTATATTAGTATATAAGGTGCTTTATATAACGTCCAGCCCTTTTCAGGGACAGGAGGGACGTTGTAAAACAACGGGGCCGGGGAATGTGTTGCGCTCTATTCCGGCTAAGAATCTTGCTGTGCAGCAAACATGACTCCTATGAAAACCTTACAAAGCCATATTCAGAAAACAAGCTCGGTAAGTCAGCAGACAGAACAGAGCCGTATTGACAGGATGTTTTCGCAAACGCTCTTAGAGTTGATTGTGGAAAAAAAAGACCAACAAGCCGATATCCTGCTGGATCAGTTGGTGTCCTGGCTGTACGGGAATAAGGCGCAAATACGGACAGAGGCGGTCACGAATCTTATTGACTGCCTGGAGTTGTTGATTGCCCATCGTGAATGGCAACGGATTGAGAAGCTCCTGCCAGCGGTTTCCCAGGCCCTTACTCTTGCTGTTGAGGATGATGAACTTGTCTGGCAGATCATAACAGCGCTTTCTATTTTTGTAGCCTATCAGATTGAGATAGGAAGATACGCTCCAGCCCGTAAGGCTTTGTTGATTTTTAGTGGTCCAAATGCCTTGGACGTTGCAAGTGCAGATATCAGAGAACAGGCTGAACAGCTGGTTAATGATTTGGCAACCAAACCCCTTATGGAGTTACTGTTGATTGAGTATCTTTATGACAGGAATAAAGGGGAAGATGCGGGCCGTCTGCTTGTACTTTTTGGAGAAGCTGCTGCGGAATTTCTCATTGAGCCGCAGAGTCTTCAGCAAAGCCGGGGAAAACCAGATGCGCTGCTGAAGCTTTTTGAAAATATCGGTCAGGTCGCAGAAAAGAGCCTGGGAGCATTATTGCATCGGACAACAGACTGGTATTTACTCCGAAACAGTATCAAAATGTTAGGTGAGAAAGGCTCTTCTTCCTGTTTTGCAGATGTTACTGCCTTGTTGAGCCATGATGATCTCCGGGTAAAGGGCGAAGTTTTGCGGGCTGCCAGTAAAATTGAGAGCAAGGATAAAAAGGCATTCTTTCTTAAAGCATTGCACTCGGTGCCGAAACAGTTAAAAGAGCCTGTTGTGGCCCTTCTTGGTGAGATTCCAGACAGCAGTTTGGTTGCTCCTTTGGCTGATTTACTGGATGAAGTACCATATACCCGTAATAAGGCTGGGTATCAATTGCGGACCACGATTTGTAAAACCCTGGGTAAGATCGGCTCGGTCAAGGCAATTCCAACCCTGAAAAAGATCATAGCTGATAGTTCTGAGGGGGGAAAAGAAGGCGGCTTGGCAAGGGAGAAATTGGTGCTGGCAGCGGAACAGGCCATACAGTCTATTAATCATGGTGGAAAATATAAAGCACATCGGGCAGTAGCAGAAACCCTGAAGGTTCCGTTAAAGAATAACCCAGTTGCTGCCCGGGAAACCAATATTGTCCAGATTGCTATGGCTGGTGATCAGGCTCGGGCCACTTCGCAGCTTTTTGACCTGATTGTAGAGCGTGTGCATCATAGAGACTTTTATAATGCGGAGCGGCTGCGAGAACGTTTTAATGAGATTAATCCCAATGCACTGACAGAGATTATTCAGGCCACAGAGTTGATTGAACAGGAAAAAAACGGGGTTCAGGTTCGTGGTTACCTGGAAATATGGTCTAATCTTTTACGGGAACTGACTGCTGAGGAATTCAGTGCCATCTATCACGAACTGGAAAATCGTGAATTACAGCCAGACGAGGTGCTGGTCAATCAAGGTGATAAAAATGATGAGTTATTTTTTATCAACCATGGGATGATCAAGAGTTTTTATCAAAAAAACGGGCGCAGTGTTTATGTGAAAAGTCTTTCTGGTGGTGATCTTGCCGGAGAAAACTTTTTTAATGCCTCGGTCTGGACCATCAGTATGACTGCGCAGACAGAGAGCAAGATTTCTATTCTCAAGCGTTCGAGCTTTGCCCGCTGGCAGGAGGCTTTTCCCGGTCTTGAGGCTAAGTTGCGTGCTTTTTATAATCGTTCTAATGATGTCCAGGGGTTATTGTTACGCAAAGGGTTGAATCGCAGGGCCTTTGAGCGGTACCAGTTGTCTCGTAAGATAGAATTTCAGATTATTAATAATTTGGGAAATTCTATGGGGCAGCGTTTTAAAGGCCGACTTTCTGATATTTCCCGTGGTGGCCTTGCTATGAATTTTCACCTTTCTCAGAAAAAACATATCAGAGTGCTGTTTGGTCGAAAGTTGCATATCTCTATCCCTGTTGCAGGAAAAACGCCGGAGTTACATGTCTATGGATTAGTGTTGTCTATTAGCCCGGTTGAAGAAGAGGGCAACGAGTATAAACTCCATTTTGTTTTTGATACGCCTATGGAGCAGGAAACTCTTCAGCAAGTGCTTGGGTAAAAAATTTGTTTATGCTGCAAGGAAAGGGCAGAGGAGCTGGTTTTTTTCTTTTCACCCTAAAAAGACAGCGGTTTGTTGAAGTGCTCTTCTGAAGAGCCGTGTAGATTTTTTTCTGTATCTGATTTTTTTTCTTTTTCTCTGTAACAGTTTGTTATAAGAATGGCTTCTGTCGTAGAATCTCTTTTTTGAGAGAGTGAAGAGGAAGAGCTGGTGTTTAATGTTGTAGCTTTGTTTGTCATTGTATATTAAAATGTTAGTGTTGTATTTTTATCCTCTGAATAGTTTTTCTGCCACGACGAAGTAGTATGAAAAAAAATTGTACAGCTATAAAATATTCTTGACTGTTTTTTCAAAGTATCATATTTTGAATTGACAGTGTAAGAGATGCTGTAAATAAAAAATAGTGAACACGTTGCATGGCAACGAAATCAAGACCCTATTTACAAAAGTCAAAGGAGATGGATATGAAGAAAGTACTTGTTGCCGGTGCAGCGTTGATGTTAGCTGGCTCTATGGTTACAGCTGCATCTGCTGGAAACCCAGGTGATAATCCTGCTGAAACAACAGGTGTAAGTATTAGTGGTGATGCTCGTATTACCTATGTCGGTATGACTGATTATATGCGTAATGCCAGCGATGACGCTGCAAACGGTTACAGTGATTACTTTGAGTCCCGGGTCGGTTTAAATTTTGATGCTCAAGCCAAGGGTGGGGCATCTGTGCATGCACGTTTGTACTTTGATGACTACGGGTATAATGACGATGCCGTCTGGGATGGAAGTGGCGACCCACAGTGGGGCGTGTCCACAGACTATGCTTACTTTAAGGTACCCCTGTCTGACACCATGACCCTGAGAGCTGGTCGTATTCCCCTGAGTTTCACAAAATTTTACTCCTGGGAAATTCGCCCGACCCGTGTACAGTTGATCTACAGCAGCGGTAATTTGAAGCTGGTTCCGTTTGTTGGTGTAGTTGATGAGCATAGTACAAATCTTGATAACTGGGATGATAACGATTTCATGCAGTATGGTATCGTGCCAATTCTCAAGATCAATGACGCATGGACAATCAAGTCTTTCATGCGCTATAATAACGATACCAGAGAATGGGCTGCAGATGCTACAACTGAAAGACCTGCTATACCACGTAATGATCGTTCTGGTTTTGATGGTAATGTGAACCTGACCGGTACAGTAGGTAATATTGGCTTAACAGCTGAACTTGCTTATAAAGCGGCTGATTTTCAGGGAACAGAAGACGATGGTCTTGGTGGATATGTTCAGGCCGCCTTTAGTATGCCTGGCTTTACCCCGGTTGTGTTGGCTGGTATGACGCAGGATGGCTTCATGGCATGGCGTGACTTTGGTTTTGTTATGGTTGGTGGTAATGAGTCTACCACAGTTGTTGATGTCGGTAATCCTGATGGTGATTTGATGTTTGGCGCCTTGGTTTTGATGCATGACATCAGTGATCGTTTCAGCGCAACGGGTAATCTGCTCTATGCTTCTTATGATTATGATGATGATGAAGCAGGAAAAATCGACAGTGCAATTGAGGTTTCCGGTGTACTGAGCTATGCACTTTCTGAAAGCACGAGCCTTGAGTACAAGCTCGGTTATCTGGCACCTTCCTATAACGATGGCGCTCCTGAAGTTATGGAAGATGCATACATAGGTCATCTTCTCCGTATGTATGTTGAATTCTAAAAGACACCGCGTATAAGTAGTTACGTGAGATAAAGACGAGTCCTTTTCAGGGCTCGTCTTTTTTTATTATGCGTCCTGCGAAAATGGTGATGATAATGGCAGGGTAATAATAACCTCTGTCCCCCCCTTGTCTCGGCAACGAATATGGAGACTGCCTTGGTGATCAGTGACAATCCGTTCCACCAAAGCCAATCCTACCCCTGTTCCAGCCACCTTGGTTGTGTAGAAAGGATCTGAGACCTTCTGGAGATCAGCAGCAGCGATCCCCATTCCGCTGTCCCGGACAGCAATATAAATATATTGCTCATCACTTGTCACTTTAATCTCAAGCTCACCACCATTCTCCATAGCCTCAATGGCATTGCGTATCAAATGAACAAGAACTTTACGCATCTGTTTGGGGTCAAGTTCGCATGTTAATTGTTCGGGAATGATAGTTTTATGCTTGATATCTTGTTTTTCCATGAAGGGATAAAAAAGTATCAGTGTTTTCATGATGAGCGGGTAAAGGAGAACACATTCTTTCTTTACTGGCGAGGTATCAACAAAATTGAACAGATCCTCCAGGGTTTGTTCGATGCGGTTGACCTCCATCGCCATCATATCCAAAAATTTGAGCAGTTGTGGATCGCTTGTTCTGCGACTGAGTAATCGTGCTGTACCGCCAATTGAAGTGATAGGGTTGCGAATATTATGGGCAAGTTGTGCCGCTACCTGGCCCAGAGCTGAGTAACGTTCTGACTCCACGAGAAGATCTTTGTTGGCTTCAAGCTCGTGGGTGATCAATTCGAGTTGCCTGATCTTTTGTTCCATGTCCGTATAAAGCCGACAATGCTCAATGGCCAGACTTGCCTGGCTGGCAAAGCTCTCCAGGGCATGGATCAGCGGTGGATTAATTTCTTTTCCTGTGACAAAATGATCGGCAATAATTACACCCAATGATCGATTTGAAGAATACAGAGGAACTACCACAAAGCTGTCTTCCTGAAGGAGTCCCATGAGATCAACCGGGACTTGATATTCGCATTGTCCCTGACAGACCTTGATGGTTTTGCGTTCTATTGCAGCCCTGATCAACAGGTGTTCTTTGTTTTCTGATGTGATACGCAAGGCCCGAACAATCTTGTTGACCTCACTGTCCTCCTGGAAATCATGCTCCTTGATGGAATCTATAATGTCATGGAATTTAAGATCCCTACTGTTTATTTCCTGCCAGATACGGACGGCATCTTCACGGCATCCAGGGCCGACAGCAAGCCTGCCTTCAAGAACCTTTCCTGATGCATCAAACAGGGCCAGAAAAGCACGATTAAATTTCAGCCCTTCTTCAGCTGTGATGCCAACAAGGATTGCCTGGAGGATTTCTTCCAGTGCTGTCATGCTGAGATAGGCCGTGTTCATCTTCATTGCCAGCTCATGGAGAAGTTGGATGCGAAAATGTGCCTGTTCAAGCTGCTGTTGATAGCGTCGGTTATTGATCTGTAAACGTCTCTTCTCCAGAATTTTACGCACTGTTTCCCAAAAGGTGCCCAGCTGCACAGGCTTGGTCAGGTAGTCATCAGCACCATACCGAATACATTTCAAGGCAGTATGCAGGTCAGTCGCTGCTGAAAGCATTATTATGGCAGTTGTGGGATTTGCCTGTTTTATTTCAGCTATCAGATCTGTGCCATTTCCATCAGGGAGATTAATATCCAGAAGAACAAGTGCAATTGATTTTTCTTGGAGGATGTTTCTGGTTTTTTCAATAGAATCAGCTGACAGCGTTTCCATCCCTTGTTTTTGGAGAAAATCCTTAAGAAGGGTGACAATCATTTGGTAATCATCAACAACAAGGATAATTTCACCATCCTCAAGAAAATTATGAGCATCCAAAGAAATAGGTGGTTGTATAGGTACAGTATCGGACATGGTTTATCAAGTTAATCTTGTGTGCAAAGTGCAAGGTATGAGCTTTCATGTGGTTCAAAGATTTGATGAGGCTGTTCCTTGTTTTATACCGCAAAATATTTCTCTTTGCCTTGAAAAAGAAGCGAGAAGGGCAAGAAGGGTAATCTCAGATTGCTCCTGACAGTACACCGTGGTAAAAAATGGCTTGGAAAAAGAGGTTGTCAACAAAATACCCTGCCCCAAGGGATGGGGTATCACGAGAGCGTTCAGTTTTTCGGATGTAAATAATATTAATATTATCAATAAGATAAAATCTTTATTAATAGATAGTTACCTTGGGTGGCTATCGAACGCTCTCGGTATCACCTCGGAAGGACACGAAGTTTCGTAATGAATATGTTTATTAGTCTCATATTAAAGATTAAAACTATCGGCATTAGCTGGTGGTTGTTAAGTGTTACTGTTTTGAATAAATGAATAATATTTTCTCAGATTCCGGTGTGCTTGCTGAACATCTCCCACATTATGAGCCTCGCGCCGGGCAGGGAGCAATGGCAAATGCAGTTGCTGAATTACTGAGTCAGGAAAAAGTGCAAAGTCACCCGGATCAGGAACCTTCTCAAGCGCATTGCCTGATAGTGGAGGCCGGGACAGGATTAGGTAAGACGCTTGCCTACCTGGTTCCAGCAGCTCTGAGTGGGAAGAGGGTTGTGGTGTCCACAAACACCCGTAATCTGCAAGACCAAATCTTAAAGCGTGAAATTCCCTTTCTTCAAAAATATATTACTCCAGGCCTGAGTGCAATGAGTGTCAAAGGAAGGCAGAACTATCTTTGCCTGTATCGTTGGCATCAACTGAATGCACAGGGACAGCAGACACTTTTTCAGGGATTACCAGCAGGCAAAAAAGACGAAGCACAAGATCTGCACCAATGTTTGAACAAATGGTTGCAAGAAACATGCGTTGCTGATCGGGCAGAACTTCCTGCGTTGTCAGGGAATTCTCTGCTCTGGCAAAAGATCTGCTGCCAACCCTATTTTTGTCTTGGGGCTGATTGTCCGTATGCTCATGATTGTTACTTGAATCGCCTGCGTCGATCAGCAGCGTCCTGCCAGCTCCTGATTGTTAATCATCATTTGCTTTTTTCTGACCTGGCTGTTCGTAAAAACGGCTTTGGTGAGGTGCTTCCACGCTATCAATCAGTTATTATTGATGAAGCACATCATTTGGAAAACGTGGCAGGTAATTTTTTTGGATGTTCATTTTCCAAATATCAGATTATAGATCTTATTGCTGATATTGAACAGAGTATGCTTAAAAGGGGGAAAGGAGCTGAGGCAGTGCAACAGTATACGGCTATTTTGGCATCAGCCAGAGCACTTGCTGGTCTGAACGAGCAGTTCGCAGCAGCATTTCCTGTTCAGAAAGGGCGTTTCCCGCTGGCAGGCCTTTTTGCAGAAGAGCCTGCGTTGAAAAGAGCCAGAGATACCCTGTTGTCAGCCTTGAATTCGCTTGCTGATCAGCTTGATAAGGCCAAAGGTCAGGATGCGCCCTGGGCACATTATGGCCAGCGAAGCCAGGATATTGGTCAGCATCTTGAGCAGATCACTGCTCCTGTACTTTCTTCCAACACCATAAAAGAGCAGAGCAAGTATGTTCAATGGGTTGAGAGGACAGAAAAGAATCTCACCCTCTCTGCAACCCCTATTGATGTTGCTGATGAACTGAAGACAACGCTGTATGCAGGTGCGGAACATTGTCTTTTTACCTCTGCAACTTTGCGAACAAATTCTGAGAAGACAGGTGGTTTTGGCTATTTCTGTCAACGGCTTGGGATGCCTGAAGAGACGATAACCCATTCTTTTCCCTCTCCCTTTGATTATCAAGGAAAAAGCCTGCTCTATGTTCCAGGGAACCACTTTCCTGAGCCAACAGATTCAGCATATAGAACAGCTTTACATCAGGAGATAGCACAACTTCTTCGATGTTCCCAAGGTCGGGCACTGGTTCTGTTCACTTCATTTCGGGCTCTGGAGTTAGCCTGGCATAGCTTACAGGATGAACTACCCTATTCTTTGTTACGGCAAGGCACATGCTCACGCTCTCTGTTGTTGGATCGTTTTACAGAAGAAATCAATTCTGTTCTCTTTGCTGTTGCCAGTTTCTGGGAAGGTGTTGATGTTCCTGGGGAATCGTTGAGTTTAGTCATTATTGACAAATTACCGTTTGAAGTCCCCAGTGACCCGGTTATTATGGCCCGTATGGAAAGAATTAAAGCTGCTGGTGGGAATCCGTTTATGGAATTCCAGATCCCCAGGGCGGTTCTCACGCTACGCCAGGGTGTAGGGCGGCTTATGCGCCATGCCAATGATCAGGGAGTGATGGCGATTCTGGATATTCGTTTGTTCAGTAAATTTTATGGGCGCCGCTTTCGAGCCAGTTTACCCGATGCTCCGATGTGCAGAACTATTCAGGATGTTGAATCTTTTTTTTATGATGCACAGTTACCCCTTTCTTGAATATACGAGAAAAAAGAGAATGAAGATTTTGAAAAAGCAGAAAACAGATTCAGCTATTGCTGATAAAGCCTTTCTCTTTAACTATATACAGCAGCAAGTGGCTGGAACAGAAGAAGCTATGCAGCGTGACCTGGATGCAGGTCTGGCTGGCAATGATCCTTTTCTTCAGGAAGTCCTCCAATATGCCCTCTTGCAAGGAGGGAAACGATTACGTCCTGTTTTGGCAATTCTGAGTTCCCGACTTTGTGGTCGGGATGGTGATGAGCTGTATCTTTTGGCAGGAACTTTTGAATACCTCCATGCAGGTTCTTTGATTCATGATGATGTGATTGATCATGCGAATAATCGGCGGGGCAAAGAATCTGTGGTCAAAAAGTATGGCATGGCTGCTGCTATTCTTGCTGGTGACTGGCTACATGCCCGTTGTATGCATCTCATTGGAACCCTGACTGGTCAGGCAGGCCTGGACATAGTATGCAAAGCGACCCAGGCAATGGTTGATGGTGAATTTCTTCAGCTGCGCTATACGGCAAATCCTACAGTGACCGAAGAACAGTATCTTGCTGTTGTGCAGCGTAAGACAGCACTCCTTATGAGTGCGACCTGTGAAATAGGAGCCCTCTACGGTGGAGCTGACCCGGTGGAACAAAAGGCCTTAGCGAGTTACGGGGAAAAAACAGGAATTGCTTTTCAGATTGTTGACGATCTGTTGGATTATCTGGGCGATGAAAGGAGGATTGGCAAGGTGGTGGGCAATGACTTTATTGAGGGCAAAATGACCCTTCCACTGATTCATGCCCTTGCTCAGAGTAGGGATGCAGATAAGGCGGATTTGCTCAGGGCATTACAAGGTACTCCCAGAGATAATGCCGGGTGTGCATTGGCTCGTCAGCTCATGCATGCTACAGAGAGCTTTGCATTTTCCCGCCAAAGGGCTGTTCAGGAGATAGAAGAAGGCCTTGCTGCTTTATCCTGTTTTTCCAAAGAACAACATCCAGAGAGCCTGGCAATTCTTGAGCAACTTGCCAGGTATATCCTGAGCCGGGATCACTAAGATCGCATGGGGCAACGCAGGGTTGCATGGGAGGCTTGTTCCTTTCTTATTCCCTGTCCTCGCTTGGGTGGAAAAGTACCCCATCTTCAGGGAGTTCTTTCCATTTCAGTTTTACAGGACAGGGTTGAACATTCCACACTTTTTGGCAATATTCTTTGACTGAGCGATCAGAAGAGAATTTTCCCATCCGGGCTGTGTTTAAAATTGACATCTTGGCCCAGTGATTTTTATCTGCGTACAAGCGGCTGACTTGATCCTGGCAATCAATATAGTCCTGATAATCGGCAAAAAGCATGTAAGGATCTTTATCAAGAAGGGAGTCTATAATTGGTTTGAACAGTTCCCGGTCACCTGAAGTGAAAATTCCCGAATTGATCAGGTCAATAACAGACCGTAATGAGTCATTATTATGATAATAGTCCATGGGGGTATAGCCTGCATTGCGTAATTCCATAACCTCTTCAACATTGAGGCCAAAAAGGAAAAAATTTTCTTCGCCCACCTCTTGTCTGATTTCCACATTAGCACCATCAAGGGTGCCGATAGTCAGGGCACCATTCATGGAGAATTTCATATTGCCAGTCCCTGATGCCTCCATCCCGGCCAGGGAAATTTGTTCGGAAAGATCGGCCATAGGGTAAACAATATGACCAATCTTGACGTTATAATTGGGAATAAAAAAGACCTTGAGTTGGTCACGCACTGCTGGATCCTTATTTACGACATTGGCAACTGAGGTGATGAGTTTGATGATGCGTTTGGCCATGAAATAGCCTGGGGCTGCTTTACCACCAAAAACAAACAAACGTGGGGTTATTTCAAGGTTCGGATTTGCTTTAATCCGGGCATAGAGGGTGATGATATGCAGAATATTGAGATGCTGTCGTTTATATTCGTGAATTCGTTTGACCTGAACATCAAAAAGAGCCCTGTAGTCCACCTTTATCTTATCGTAAGATTTTACTAAGGACGAAAAATCTTTCTTATTTTCGTCCTTCACCTGTTGCCAGGCATCCAAAAAAGCAGCATCGTTGGCAAGTTTTTCCAGCTTGCGCAGTTCAGCAAGATCAGTGATCCATTGTTCACCAATAGCCTCTGTAATCAATTGGGTGAGGCGGGGATTACTGACAGCCATCCAGCGGCGCGGGGTAACTCCGTTAGTAATATTACGGATTTTACCTGGATACATATCGTTCCAGTCAACCAGGGTATGTTTTCGGAGAAGATCCGTATGCAGGGCTGCGACTCCATTGATAGCCTTAGACCCCATACAGGCAAGATTGACCATACGGATAGATCGTGGTTCTGCCTCATCAATCACTGACATCCGTTGCAAACGGGCATCATCGCCAGGATACCTGATCCGAACCTTGTCCAGAAAACGACGGTTCAGTTCGAAAATGATTTCAAGGTGGCGTGGTAAGAGGCTGCCAAAGAGTTCGAGAGACCATTTTTCCATGGCCTCGGGTAATAAGGTATGGTTGGTGTAACTGAGTGTTTTTTTAGTAATTTCCCAGGAGATATTCCAGCCATAGAGATGAACATCGGTCAGGAGACGCATAAGCTCCGGGACAGCAACTGCCGGATGCGTGTCATTGAGTTGTCCTTGAAAATATTCATGAAAGTTGAAAAGGTTGTCGTGCCGAAAAAGATGGAGGCGGATCATATCCTGTAATGAGCAGGAAACAAGGAAGAACTGTTGCTCTAAACGGAGTTTTTTCCCCTGAAACTGTTCGTCATTGGGATAAAGCACCTTGGTAACGGTCTCTGCCTTAATTTTATCCTCTACTGCTCCATAATAATCTCCAGTGTTGAAGTCTGCAAAATCAAAGGAAGAATGTGATTCCGCACTCCAAAGGCGGAGGTAGTTCACCGTATTGACCTTATAACCAGGAACTGGGACATCATAAGGTACCCCGGTGATAACCCGGGCAGGTCGCCAGCGGATTCGACGGATGCCTTTTTCTGTATGGTAGACCTCTGAATGGCCTCCAAAACCGACCTCACAGGCCATAACCGGCTTTTTGATCTCCCAGGGATTGCCTGGATGTAGCCAACGATCGCTGAGTTCCTTTTGCCAACCATTAACGATTTCCTGATCAAACATCCCGTATTCATAGCGAATTCCGTAGCCGATAGCTGGAACTTCCAGGGAAGAGAGAGAATCAAGATAACAGGCCGCCAAACGGCCCAGTCCGCCATTTCCCAGGCCTGGTTCTTCCTCGTGGTCAATGATTTTTTTCAAATCAAGCCCGCTTTCTTTGGCAGCCTGGGCAAAATCTTCGTACAATCCCAGGTTAATGAGATTATTGTGCAAGTGAGGGCCAGTGAGAAATTCTGCGGAAAGGTAGCAGACGATTTGAGGCTTTTTAGCAAGCAGGCATTCAACAGAGTTGACACAAAGAAGCTGCATTCGATCCCGTAATGTATAGGAAAGTGCAAGGTAATAATCGTTTATGGTCGCTGTTCTTGTGGTGACGCCCAGTCTGTAAAACAGATTATAGGCAAAAGCCCTTTTGAGTTGATTGATACGTTTTTTTTGTTGATTTATTTCCGGGACTGCAGTCATAAAAAATTCTCTGTAGCTGTTTTCATAATGCTCTCTAATAATACTTTATTTTCCTGGAGCGACAAACTCTTTGCACAAAAGAGGGGCAAGGAAGCAGGGATTTGTTCTCTGCCTGAGCTGTTACATGTGGTAAAAGATTTTACAGGTTGAGGGCGATTCTGGTTTATGTTTTATTGATTATACTTGTAGTAACCGTTCAGACCCCTCTCATTTTTTTTACGCAGCAAGAGGCAGAGGAGGCACATCCAGCCCCTGGCGCCGAGC
>JAABTP010000089.1 GCA_011389815.1 Desulfobulbaceae bacterium
TAGAAGAGCATTTTCATCCAGGTGTTCCAGCTATTTAAGTGGTACCAGAGGGATATGTCAGATAGGAAATTATCAGAACGTGATATTACCTATTGATCTTTCCACCTTCTTACAGGTACAATAAGTTTAACTCTCTGTACTTAGATTTACCCTTACTTACTGCCTTTACTGTCCTTACCGGGCGCTTTTTTTGCGAACATAAAAAATTATGGATATCATTACCGCAGGAGGCAGCCTCCTGATTATGCTGATCGCCATTTATATCCTGGCAATCATAACTGACGAATACTTTATTCCCAGCCTGGACCGCATTTCCCACTTCCTGAACCTGCCTCATAATGTGGCAGGGGCCTCGCTCATGGCTGTAGGATCATCAGCCCCTGAACTGGCTATCGCCTTGACAGCCCTGTTTCATGGTAGCGGTGAACATAGCGATGTGGGGATTGGCACGATTGTTGGGTCTGCGGTCTTTAATATCCTGGTCATAACCGGGGCCTCAGCCTTGGCCCGACCAGCAAAAGTCACCCTTTCCGTGGTTATACGGGATTGCCTGGTCTATGTGCTCTCCATTGCTCTGCTGCTCTTTACCTTCTTGGATGGACAGATTCACCCGATGGAAGCCTTTTCTTTTCTCTTCTTTTACATTGCTTATCTGGTTATCCTCTATAAATGGAACTCCTGGTTTCCTGATACGACTGATGCAGAGGAATACAAAATAACAGCCTCGAACACTGACAAGAGCAACTTGGATGATGAGCAACGAACAAAACTGGCCATGATCAATCATTGGACATCCAAGGGCCTGGGCTTTTTTGCTGGTCAAGTGGAGCAGTCCTACTTGCGGGTTTTTCTGGTCTCCATTGCTGTTATTGTCGCGTTAAGCTGGATCTTGGTAAAATGCGTAATTGTCTTTGGTGATGCCACTGCCATCCCTCCGGTCATTGTTGCCCTGACCCTGCTGGCTGCTGGTACCTCAGCGCCGGATATGATCTCCTCAGTGGTTGTTGCCCGCCAAGGACGAGGTGACATGGCGGTAGCCAATGCTGTGGGCTCAAATATCTTTGATATTCTCATCTGCCTGGGCCTGCCCTGGCTGATTGCTATGGGTATTGGAATGTTGAACGGAGGTCAGACCTTTGTCGAAGTTGGAACTGCGGATCTGCTCACCTCTACCCTGGTGCTGTTGGGAACGGTTTTTGTCCTGTTTATTTTTCTTTATACAGAACGGACCCTGAGCCGGATTGAGGGAGGTATCCTGATAGCGATGTATATTATCTATGTCCTGTGGATCTGGCTGGGCGGGTGATGAGAAGTCCGTACAAAAACGTTGTTCAGAACAGTTCATCCACAGCAACAGAAAAACCGGAAAGGAGAAGAGATTCCACCGCCCCTTTTCCCTCAACCTCCTGGTGCAACTGGAATTTCTTTGGGTGCGGCTCTTTTAAAACAGAATCAACATATTGATAAAATTTTCATTTTTTAGTTTTGGCTGTCGTTAATTTGCTTGATTTGTCCCTGCTGATGCGGTAAAAAGTTACAGGTATTTTTTTACTCAGCACCCTGGAGAGTCCATATGTACAGCCCCTGTCACCTTGCGGAAAGCAATAAAGAATATTACATACCTTCTTTTGAAGCACTTGATAAACTGGCTCCCCACACATCCGGCATGAAACTCTCATCTTCCTCCTTCGAAAATGTGGAAGCAGTTATTCAAGAAAAAGGACAAGAAATTATACGACAACTGGCGCAAGGGTATCTGTCCCAACGTTCTGCGGAAGAGAAAAAAAAAAGAATTTGTTGTTGGAGAAGACGGTATTCGCCGCAGTAGTCGCAGAAAGGGTTGTACCCGAAAGATAGATTTTATGTTTAAACAGCTTGCGATTAAGCCAATATCGACCTGATAATATTCAAAATTAAAATTACTGCGGCATTACAGACCCTCTGATAATCCTTCTGGTATTAATCGGTTTACTTGTATTCCCAATGGGGTACGGCGTGTGGACATGGTCTCGTCAGGAAAATTGAGAACTGCGCAATTATCTCCCCTATGTTGTTAAAGGAACAGAACCAGGAAACAGAACTCCACAAAGAGGCAGTCGCTCTGACCTGCTCATTTCTCGGTCTTTTTCTCCTGCTCAGCCTTGTGAGCTATATTGTACCGATCTTTGCAGCCCAGCCCGCCTTGCCCACTGCTGAAGGCAATTGGTGCGGTGGTGTAGGGTTTTATACAGCCTTCTATCTTTTTTCCTTTGTTGGCGTTATTTCTTTCTTTCCAGTACTTTTGCTCTTTTACGTCGCTGTGGCCCTGTTTACGGTCTCAGCAACTCTGGAGCGTCTCCCCTCTATTATTGCCGGTGCCACAGGAACCCTGCTTGCAGCCTCTGGACTCTTGGCCGGTGCTGAACAAGTTTTCTTTCCATCAGCATTTATTCTTCCTGGGGGTTATCTGGGCGATTTGCTGCGAGGAGGTCTGGAAGGAGTTGTAGGATCTGTTGGCTCGGTGCTAATCCTGGTTTTAATCCTGATCTTCTCTCTTATGGCCGCAATCCGCTTTTCTCCCCTGACCTCTGCCCTCTGGTTCTGGGAACAAACACCCGTGGTTGTGGAAAAAATGGCTACAGGTAAAGATTGGACCAGAGATAAAATTACTACCTGGAAAACAGAGCGACAAAAACGACTGGAAAACCAACCCGCTCCTCTGAAGATTAATCCCCCTGCGGCAACTCCGTCTCTGCCTGTCCTGCAATCAGCAAAAAAAGTCTTTAATGCGGCAGAAAAGCAAATCACCAGGGTTAAAGAACGGTTCCCTGCTGTTCATGAACCTGTTAAACGGGAATCAATCATGGCAACGGAGGATGGCGAATTTGCACCAGAACCACCCGTTGTACGAACCGGAGAATTCCAACTCCCACCAATTTCCCTGCTTGAAAAAAATACTCAGGGTGACCTGGAGGTTGACCGACAGCACTATTATGAAGTCAGTGAAAAACTGGTTGCCAAGCTACTGGATTTCTCGGTCAAGGGCGAGGTGGTCGGAGTTTCACCTGGTCCTGTGGTCACCACCTATGAATTTGCTCCTGCTGCCGGGGTAAAGATCAATAAGGTGGTCAATCTTGCTGATGACTTGGCTATGGTCCTCAAGGTGGATCGGGTCCGGGTGGTAGGTTCCATTCCTGGCAAAGCCGCCATTGGTCTTGAAATCCCCAATCCCGAACGAAAAACCGTATTTTTTCGGGATATTTTACTCAGTAATGTCTATCGTAATTCCTCTTCCTTCCTGACTATTGCTCTGGGCGTTGATTCCATCGGTAAACCGGCTGTGGCGGACCTGGCCAAAATGCCCCATCTGCTCATTGCCGGGGCCACTGGTGCGGGTAAGTCCGTGGCTATTAACGCCTTTATCTGCTCTGTCCTTTACAAGGCAACCCCGGAAACCGTCCGCCTGTTAATGATTGATCCCAAGCGGATTGAGCTTTCAGTTTATGAAGGCATTCCTCACCTTCTCCATCCAGTGGTGGTGGAACCAAAAATGGCCAGCCGGGCCTTGATCTGGGCTGTCCGGGAGATGGAACGCCGCTATAAGCTGCTGGAAGAGCATCGGGTGAAATCCTTTACCTCGTATAATGAAATTGCCGAGAAAAAACTCCCCTATATTATTATTATTGTTGATGAACTGGCTGATCTAATGATGGTATCCTCAAAGGATGTGGAGACCTCCATTGCCCGCTTGGCCCAAATGGCCCGGGCCGCTGGCATGCATATTATCCTGGCAACACAACGCCCGTCTGTGGATGTGCTTACCGGCCTGATCAAGGCCAACTTTCCCACCAGGATTTCCTTTAAGGTTTCCTCCAAAGTGGACTCCCGAACTATTCTTGATGATTCCGGGGCTGAACATCTTCTGGGGCTGGGTGATATGCTCTTTCTGCCTCCAGGTGCTGCTAAACTCCAGCGTATCCACGGGGCCTTTATCTCTGAAGAGGAAACAGAACAAATCATCGCCTTTCTCAAACAACAGGGTGCTGCTGAGTATGACGAAAGCGTGCTTCAAATGGTGGAAGAGGACGCTGCCAGCGGCGAAGAAGGGGATACCGAGTACGATGAAAAATACGATGAGGCTGTGGCTGTGGTGACCGAGACTGGTCAGGCATCTATCTCTATGGTTCAACGACGCTTGCGGGTCGGCTATAACCGGGCTGCCCGGATGATTGAGATGATGGAACGGGACGGAGTGGTTGGGCCTGCCGATGGTTCCCGGCCCAGGGAAGTGCTTGCCCAAGGAAATTATTCCTGACCATCTACCTGCCATTCAAAGAATAACAACGCCAGCATAGCCAACAACCTGCTCTGTATCGCCGCTGACCTCTCCAGAGTCTGTGTACTGGACAAGCTCTGCCTGCTTGGCTCCCAGTTCAACAACTGTCAGCAAGGTAATTGTGGTGGGAATAACACCGCACATGGAGATCTGACGGGACAGGACAGTTTCGTAAAGCCCGGCAGCATCAAGTTGCAGAATATGATCCAGAGCAAGATGATCCTGTTTTGAGGCCTGTGTACGGGAAAGGTAATGGGTCATGTCCGTACTGGCAACCAGCAGGACAGAACGGTTAGCTGATCGAAGAGCCTGGGCAAGTTTTTGAGCAGCCTGACAGCATTGTTGCCAAGAAAGCTGAGAAACCGATATGGGCAGAACCTGTAATTCCTTTTGAAAATACTGAAGAAAAGGGACTTGTACTTCCAAAGAATGCTCGTTGCAATGGGCAGTATCATCAGCAGCAAATAACGGGGAATTCTTAACAAGGGCTTCAGCAAGATCTCGTGCCAAGGGTACCTGCCCCAGTGGCATATCCCAATCCTGGGTTCCCACTGCAAGCGGCCTTCCCTGCCCATGATGATTAGGGCCAAGCAGAACCACGGTCTCAGGAATCCTGATCCGGGCAAAGGTCTCTCCTGCCACTCCTCCTGAATAAACATAGCCAGCATGGGGCGAGAGTATAGCCTTTGCCTCAATCTTATCTGATCTGTCCGGGATCAACCGGCTCAAATCCTGGCGCAACTTGGTCGGATCACCCTCGTAGAACCTGTGAGCAACTGCGGGTTGACGAAGCATGAGATCTCCTCAACATGATTGATGGTTTATGATAGGTTTCCATCATATTGCCATGCTTATCAATATGATGCAAGGCGTTTTTTTCAGTTGCAGCATTGCAGCCCAGAAAATTCAAGGGAGATTGTACGGATGGGCATAAGTGAATACGACCCGAATATGAACGGTTATAGTTGATAGAGAGAGTTGACTATACCAAATTTTATTGATATGTTAACACCTCAGAACCTCCATGGAGGCATCTGATACTTTTTCATAGAACACCTATCCCCTGCCCCTTGGGATGGAACAACAATACATGAATCAAGAGAGCAATCAATGGATATAGATCAAGAAAGCTTTTTGCAGGAAAACCAAGAAAATATCAACAACATCCTCCGGCCCTTTCAAAAAGAGCTCAACCGTGGTCAGCGGCTGGCTGATTTTCTCAAACAATGTCTGCGTTGCCTGGGTCGTGATGATTTCCTGCAACTGGAAGAGCTGTTAAACTCCAAGATAGCGCAGAATGTGGAAGACGAGGATACCCTGAGCAAGTGCGGGCCTCTTTTCCAGACCCTGCGGGAATACGCCGGGGAACAGGTGGAGAAATATCGCTTTGCGTTTATCGAAGACCTTTCCCGGCTGGCCGAGGAAGCCGAGCTGCCCATTGAAATCGATTTTCCCCGTTTCACCATCCTCAAGGGCATTGAAGGCGAGATTGATTTCAGTAAGCGTACCACCTCCATCAATAAAAAAGTCCTCAAATCCATTGATCCCCGCCGCATTGTCACCGCAGCCCTGCGCTGGAAAAAGCAGCTCTATGATGGTCCCTTTGATCCCCAGACCTTTGTAGACGGTCTGTACGCAACCTATACAAAGATCAATAAACAAGAGGATGCAGCACCGGGGCATCCTGTAGGGATTCAGCAGTTTTACCTGGAATATGTGATTTCCCTACAAAGCAAAGCATTTTTCATCAATATGGATAAGAGCAAATTTCGCGGCTACAGCCTGGAGCAGTTTGGCGTGGATCTGTGGCGATATTTTGAAGCAGGTATCGGTGGAACCTCTGATGGTATGATGTTGCAGCTGCGGCCTGGGCGGAATAATTCCCTGTGGCTGATCGACAGTGATGGTGAACGCCGCCAGATTACCGGAATTTCCTTTCAGGAGAGAGCGATATGAAGAGTATGGAAGAGCTGGGGCAGCTGAAGCCCTTCCAGGCCCGCTCCATTATTGAAGAGTTACGCAAAGGCAGTGTTCCGGCGGAGTATGTCCCGTTTTTCACGGTGGGGCGAGATAATTGGCTCACCTTTATCGAAGATGATCTGGCCAATTACATTGCTGAAGGCGGGGCCAAGGTCCGCTTTCTCAGCGGCGATTACGGGGACGGTAAGACCCATTTCATGTCAGTCATTCAACACCTTGCACGACAGGAAGGTTTTGGCGTCTCATTTGTGGTTCTGACCCGTGAAACACCGATTCATAAATTCGAGGCGGTCTATCAGGCCATTACCCAACAGCTTCATGGCCGTTTTGAGGGTATCGGCATCCGCAATCTCTTACGGCAATGGTTGGAGACCCTGGCGGAAAAAGAGGAGCCCTCTCTTGCCCAACTGGCTGATATGGCAGAGGCCTTGCGCAACCTGCCGGGCATGAACATCAACTTTGCCAACGCCCTCACTGCCCTGGCCCATAACCGCTTTGTGCCTCTGGAAGAGGGAGAGGAGCAGGAAGAGCGGGATGCTGCTCAGGAAATCATCTTCCACTGGTTTGAGGGCGGCAAAGTGACCAAGCGGGAGTTGAAACCCTTTGGTATCTTCGAGGTGGTTAACAAGTCCAACAGCAAGCAATTGCTCAATTCCCTGAACGTTTTTCTGCGCCATTCTGGGCACAAGGGACTGATTCTACTGCTTGACGAACTGGAAACCGTCATTGCCCAGTCTGCTTCCATGCGCAATGCGGCCTATGAAAATGTGCGCCTGCTCATCGACAACTCCGAGCATGCGGAATATTTTCACATCTTTTTCTCCATCATCCCTGACGTGCTGCTCTCGGAAAAGGGCTTTAAATCCTATGATGCCCTGTGGAGTCGGGTACGCAGCATCGGCCAGAAGAAAAAACTCAACTACCGGGGCGTACTGATTGACCTGCATCGTACCCCCTTGACCAGTCAGGAGCTGATAGAGCTGGGCCGCTGTTTACGCCGGATTCACGAGATATCCTATCGCTGGAAAGCTGAGGATTCAGTGCCGGACAAGCTGCTGGAGGATGTCTGCACAAATCAAGAAAAGATGGGCCTGCTCAGCGAGGTACGCCTGTTCATCAAACAGCTCATCAGCATTCTTGATATGGCGGAGCAAGGCGAAACACCGTCTGAAGAGCTTGATCTTGAGCAGCATATCGTGTCCAGCCAGCAGGAAATGGATCAGGAAAAAGTGGAACAACTGCAACCGAGCTGGGATAAGTAAGCCATGAGTAAGGATATGCCAGCCTTTGTCCAGCTCCTGGAAAAGGCAGATAATTTTACCTTGCGACGGGCCGTGGAACGGTTGCGGGAGGGCCTGTTTGATCCTTTTGGGGTGAGCCTGCTCACTGCCCGTGAGAGCCAGTTGAACAAGGTTTTTGATCAGGGTGCGCAGGATGTAGCCAAAAACAAGAGCACCCATCTCTGCGTCTGCGGCTCCTATGGTCAGGGAAAATCCCATAGCCTGACCTATCTGCGCCAACGGGCCCTGCAACAGGGCTTTGTGGTTAGCTCGATCAATCTTGATCCCAGGGAAGTGCCCATGCACGACTTTGGCCAGGTCTACCGTGCTCTGGTGCAACAGATTGCCTTTCCCAACAGCGATGACTCGCTGGTGAAGGTCTGGGAGCAATGGACCAAAGGAGGATATAAACAGCAGCTCAAAGGCAAAAAGGCTGATCCCCTGGCAATCATTCCCGATTGTATGCCCCATGTCTTCAAAGCCGTATTCACCGCCTTGGCCAACGATAATATGCAGCTTTCCAGGCGGCAAAAAGGCTTGAAAAAGCATGCTGCTTTCCGGCCTCGGGAATTTCCCTGGATTCTGACCAATGCCCTGAATGGCAATTCCCCGCCAGTTGTTCGACTCAGACAGGCCCTGAAATACCGGGAGGTTTCCTTTTACAAAGAGCAATCCCTGACATGTAAGGGTTGGGAGCCGTATTTCGATATGGTCAGAGGACTGGGCCTCATGTTCCAACAGATGGGTTATAAAGGCTGGGTGCTGCTCTTTGATGAGGCAGAAGCCATTGCCCAGACCCGGATTAATATGCGCCGTAAAAGCTACGCTGTTTTGCAGCGCTTTTTTTGCCCGGATACACCCTTAAACGGGCTGTATCCAGTCTTTGCCTTTACTGATGATTTTTTCTCTACGGTTAGTAATGAGGATTATGACCGGGTGGATACTCGTGGTGAAGTAGAACAACTCTATTTCAGGGAAAACTATGCCAGGGCCTGGCGTCGCCTGAATATTCATAATTTGCACGATCTTTCGAGTCGGGAGTGGCAGACTCTGGCTGAAAAATTAATCCATCTACATAGCAAAGCCTATAATTGGCAACCAGAGCCAGGGCAATTAGAGGAGCAATTGGCTGCTACGCTCAAGGAAACAGGTGCGCGGGAGGCCCGTTTGAAAATAAAGGCTTTGGTTAATCAATTGGATTTTGCTCAGCAGGGGGTTGTTTTGGGGTGAGGCAGAATGAGCATTTTAGCAATTGAGCTGCATCCGCAAGCTCACAATACTTAACAATGTATTTTTGTTGGTCGCCCTGTTAAGTGTTGTTGTAGGTAAAGAAGGTAATAACAGCAAGTTGCATAGGTGCCCTTCCGCGTCAAAAAATGAGCAGTTTCATTGCACTACGATTGACTGTTAGCTTGAACAACACTCCAAAGGGGCACCATCCCGGAGATTGAAGTCCAAAAACTTCTGATTAGCGGCTGCTGACTCCGCACGGTAAAAAGCACGAAATTAACAACTTGATCCACCTTCTCCCCAACACCTTTCGCGCCTTTTACGGTGCATTCCAGCAGCTGCATCCCATCCAGCAACAGGCTATTGAACCAATCCTGGCGCACAAAGATCTTATTCTCCAATCCGCCACCGGGTCCGGCAAAACTGAAGCGGTGCTGGCCCCGTGTATAGAGCGGGTCATCTGTTCCAGAGCCAACGAATCCATCCTCTATATCGTCCCTACCCGGGCCTTGGCTGCTGATCTGTATCGGCGTTTCAAAACGATTATCACCGAACGCCTGGGGCTGGGATTCGCCATTCGCACCGGTGACATCAAGCAGAGAGGCGGATGCAGCCCGGCCCTGATGCTCACCACGCCCGAGTCACTGGACGTGATGCTGGGTAGTTCCAATCAGGACCTGCGCGGTTTTCTTGCACGGGTGCGCATTGTGATCATTGATGAGGCCCACTCCTTTATCCATCAATATCGTGGCCGTCAACTGGTCTATCTGCTCCAACGTCTGGAGCGGCGTATCAGCCGAAGAGTACAAAGAATCGCCTTATCCGCCACCCTTGCCGATTCTGAGGAAGTGGGCCGGTTTTTGGGTTGCTCCCCGGATACGGTGTCCTTGGCCGACAAAGTAAGTCGGGACATCGTGCCCAGGCTGGTGCATCTGCAAGATGATGAACAGGAGCTGATCGGCCTGCTGGATGATCTGTACCAGGAATGGGAGTATTGCAAGATTCTGCTCTTTGCCAACAGCCGGGGACGCTGCGATAAAATTTTCGGACTGGTGAATCGGCTCGGTTCCTTTAAAGAGAAGGCCCATCTGCATTATTCCAATCTCACGTCTCAACAGCGTCAACAGGTGGAACGCAGTTTCCGCAAGCAGAGCAGATCAATCTGCATTGCCACCTCCACCCTGGAGCTGGGCATTGATGTGGGGGATGTGGATGCGGTGCTCCTGTTTGAACCGCCTGATTCAGTGGCCGCCTTTTTGCAACGCATCGGTCGGGCCAATCGACGGCAAAAGGCTATCCATTTTTGGGGCATCTGTCGGGGCGAACAGGCTGGACAGCAGGTCTTGCGTTTTCTCGCCCTGCTCAGTCTGGCCCGGCAGGGACAGGTGGAAGCAGCCCTGCCCAAAAACTTTCCCAGCGTGTTGAGCCAGCAGGTCATTTCCTGTTTGTATGAAAAAAAACGCCTTTCTTTACCAGCGGTGCAGGAACTCTTTTGTGATCCGGGGATTGATCCGGCTTCTGATCTGGATAGCGAAGAAACGGCAACCCAGCTCGAAAGCATCTTTCAGTCACTGATCAAGAAACAATGGCTGCGCAAGGACAAACTTGAGGGGCTGTATACAGGGGGCTGGCGGTATTGGGATGCCCTGGTGGAGCAGCGGATTTGGTCCAATTTCCCGGAAACCGAGATTGAATACAAGCTGGATGTGGCAGGCGAGCCTGTGGCTGATATTCCCCAGACCATTGTCAAGCAGCTTGATCCCGGCGACAAGGTTCTGCTTGCCGGTCGGCCCTTACGTATTTTATGGATCAACACCAAAGCGGATAAACGGGTTTTTGCCGAACCCACTCAGGAACGGCTGGATAACAAGGAATTGCTCTGGCTCGGCATGGGCTGTCACACCTCTTTGGAAACAGCGCAGGCCATGCGGGCGGTGCTCAAATCAACAAATCAGGCTGATAATACAGAGGCCGATGGACTTTTTTCCCGGACCAAGAAACTCATCCGTGAGCAAATGGCACGGGATGCCAAGGCCGTGCTGCTTGATAACGGCATAGAGGTAGTCCTGACCGAAACAGGCTCTTTTCAATACCGCACCTATCTGGGCGCAGTAGGGAACATGTTACTGGCCTGGAGTGTGAAGGAATATTTTGCTGCACAATCAGAGGATATTGAGGTGGATTCTGATGAAATCGGCCTGGTGTGTACGCAATGGATTCCTTTTGCAAAACTGCGCCTTCCCTTGCAATGCGATGATTTCACGGCCTGGGTCAAAAGCCATTTTAAGCAGATACGGGCCATGTTTCCGCTCAATGCCTTTTGTTCGACCTTGCCCCTGGAAATATTACGCCAGGAACTTGTTGATCATATCTTTGATCAGCGGCTGATTGATTTTTTCCAGCAATACAAAGACGGTTCTTCCGAGATCGTGCAGGGTGATCCCCGCAATCTTGAGTTTCATCCTGAGAAAGCTGCGGAACAAGGGGCCGCCTTTCTTGATCTGCCGTGTGACTGCCCATCCTTATTAGTCTCGGAAAAGGAGCGTCATGAAGGTGCCGGAAGCTCCGCTCCTGTCTCCGTACTTAGCAAGGAGGCACGTTATCAGAACAGACCCCTGACCGGCACCATGATCGGGGAATATTTTCGCCATCACCAGTGTGAGCGGCAGTTCTGCTTTTCTTTTCTCCGGCCCGAGGATCAGCCACCCCGACAAAACCTGGTGGACGATGAGTACGCCAGCCTGCGTTTGGCACGGGGTTTGGCATTTGAACGGAAGATCATGGATGAGCTTGCCAGCCTCAAAGGACAATTTCATATTATCCGGGAAAAGGATCCGTCCGGGGCACCACGTTCTCTGGAATCCCGTTATAAGGAAACGCAGGACTGCTTGCTGGGTATTTTAGAGAAAAAGGATCTGGCAGGCAACCTGTATCTGGCCCAAGGCGTGTTTATCCTGCCAGGGCTGTTATCCCTTGCACCGGACTTATCGGACATTGGCCCGGCTGATAACAGAAAACCTGGTACTCCTGATGCCAACATAGACGGGGTCGGTATCCCGGATCTCATCCGTATTGCAGCTGGCGATTCAGCCGGAAAGCAACATATCATTCTGGAGGTGGGCGACATCAAAAGCGTTATCAGGCCCCGTTATCATCAGAAATGGCAGGTGGCCTTTTACGCCTTTTTGCTCAAGAGCTTGTTGGAGCAGGACCAGTTTAATGCGGACAAGACCGTCCAGGTCGCGGACACCGGTTTTCTCCTGATCCGCTCGCCCCTTGATGATACGCCTCAGCGGCAGACCTTTGCTCTTCAGCCCTATCTGGCAAGCCTGTCTGCGCTGTTGCGCAACTTTGCCCACGGTCTCTCGTATCCTCCAGATCAGGCTGGATGGCAATTGCAAGCCCATTGCCTGAGTTGTCCCTATTTCTCCTTCTGCTACGGGCAGGCCTTGCACGAGGAAGATATCCAGTTCATTCCCCGGCTCTCCACGGGTGCTTTGGAGAAGCTGCGGGCTTTGGGGCTGCGGAATATTGAGGAGGCATCTGATTGGTTTGCCGATAATTCTGTAGGGGCACGGCATGCCGTACCCCTACGTACCGGGCAGGCACAGGGGCCTGCCCCTACAACATATACCGAAAACGGAACCCCTGGCCCTGCGAGGGTAAACACCGATTTCAGCCCTGCGCAAAGAGAACGTCTGCACTGCGCTGTCACGGCCTTGCAAGAAAACAAGATACTGCTGATCCGGCAAACCACAGATCTGTTCCCGGCCCATATTGCAACCTGTTTTTTCGTTCATCTGCTCAATGATCCCGTGACCATGCTGCCCAAGGCTCTGGGTTTGGGAGTGGGGCAACGTGGTGAGGGTGCTGAGGACTTGCAGGTATTCACCTGGGTGGTTGGGGAGCAATCAGCTAAGGGCCGTAGGGGCGAACCCCTGTGTTCGCCCTTGCCCTCCTCGGATACAGGGCAGGCACAGGGGCCTGCCCCTACAGTTTGGCGTGATTTTTCCAGGTGCCTCCTCGCCCTCTGGCAAGAGGCTACTGAGAAAAATGGTGCGCCGCATATCTTCTTTTTTGGTGCAGGAATCCGGCAGGGTCTGGATGACTGGGCAACGATGATGAAGGACGGGCCGCTGCGCAATCTTTTCCGTCACAGTCTTGAGCCTTCCTGGACTGATCTTGAGCAGGTACTGCACAGGCATTTTGCCCTGCCCATTCCTGCCACGCTCACCCTGTATGATCTGGCCCGCCTTCTGGGTTTATGTAGGGGCGACCGGCCGGTCGCCCCTACCTTACCAGCCCCGGAATCCCTTGTCCATTTTGATTCGTTGCCGGACACCGTAGGGGCGAACCCCTGTGTTCGCCCTTGCCCTTCTCCGATACAGGGCAGGCACAGGGGCCTGCCCCTACAACCGGAGGATCAACAACCGGATGACCATCTTGCCACGATCCTTAACATCAACAGACAGGTTCAACAATGGATTACCTCCCATCTGAGCAGTGAATGGAGTAGGGGCGACCGGTCGGTCGCCCCTCCTTGGGATAATCCGGATGAGCCTGCGCAAACCGGGTTGAACAACGGCCTGGCCTATCAACGTTTTCTTGAAACAGAACGAGCTACGCAGGAAAAAGATATCAGGGACTTGCAGGAGCTTTCTCTGGCCGAACGGGTGGAACGATTTCGCGCCCTGGGGCCGCTCCATTTTACCGGCACCGGCCTGGATGATGAAGGCCGCTTTCTCTATCTCTTTGCAATGCAGGATGGTGCAGAGGCCAGGGTGTCCAAATTTCGCCAGGGTGATTTCCTCAAGTTGGTTCCCCTGGGCGTGAAGGATCTGCAAAGCGGCATGCCGGTGATCGTGGACAGCTACGAGCCGCAGCAGGGATTAGTTGCCCTTTCTTCGCGACAACGCGGCACTCTGCATTTGCAGAAAAATCATTCCTATTCGCTGGAAGAAGACGCAGACGACTGGACCACGCCCAAGCTCATTGAGGTGGTGCAGACCGTGTATTCTGACAAGATTCATCACCCCTTGGTGGATCTATTTGATGGAGAATGGGATTTCACCCAGCCTTCGGATTGGCAGGAGTGGGTACAGGAATGGCTGCAAACAGAGGGCAAGCTTGCCCGCTTGAATGCCTCCCAACAACAGGGCCTCAGAATGCCGTTTCGCCATGCCTTGAGCCTGATTCAGGGGCCGCCGGGTACGGGCAAGACCAACCTGCTGGGCTGGATATTAATCGCGCTGATCCGTCACGCCCAGGCCAACGACGAGCCGCTCCGCATTGCGGTCAGTGCCTTGACCCATCAAGCCATTGATCAGGTGCTCACCAAGGTGGTCAAGCTGGTCAATCAACATAGCCTGTCCGATTTTCCGGGCCGCTGCTGCAAATGGGGCAGGTGGGACGAGCCGGACCTTGAAGAAAACAGTGACAGGATGCAGGTGGAACCGCTGGAAGACTCTAATCAGGTGATGCGCTCTTCCCATCTCATTCTCGGTGCCACCGGCTATGGTCTGACGAATCTTGTGCACAAGGGCAAAAAACTGCCTGCCAAGCCCTTTGATTGGGTGATCTTTGATGAGGCTTCCCAGATCCTGCTGCCCCAGGCCATGCTGAGTCTGATTCATGGCAAGGGCAACTTTCTTTTTCTCGGCGATGTGCATCAGTTGCCGCCGGTGATCCGCTCGGCCCCGGTTGAGAAGGAACCGATTGACCACCCTGACCACCTTGAGCATCACGGGGATGATGAGAATAATGAAAACCTGGAAAATGAGGTTCGTCGTTCCCTGCTCAGTTGCATGCTGGACCGCTACCCGCAGCAGAGCGTCTTGCTAGACCTGACCTATCGCATGAACGCAGAAATTTGCGCCTTTCCCAGCCGCACCTGGTACAATTCCCAATTACGCCCGGCCCCGGCAAATGCTGCTGCCCGGTTATCGCTCAAGGGCAGACTCAGCAACGCCCCCTTGGACAGGATCATTGATCCGGTAAAACCGGTGGTACTGGTCCGTGTTGATCATCACGGCTGCGGCCAAGAATCCATCATGGAGGCGGAAATCATGGCCCGCCTGGCCCATCGCCTGCAAAGCAAATACGGGCTGGACAAGAAACAATTAGCCCTTATCTCACCCCATCGCGCCCAGAATAACCGGATAACCCGCCGCTTGACCGAGCTGTTAGGCAGCAGCGATGACCTGCCCCTCATCGACACCGTGGAACGCATCCAGGGTGCGGAACGCGAGGTGATCCTGTTCGGCTTCACCTGCTCCGACCCGGATCAGGTACTGAGCGGGTTCCTCAACAACCCCAACCGCTTCAACGTGGCCATCACCCGCGCCCGCTGCAAACTCATTGTCGTGGGCAGCGAGACCTTTTTCACTGCTGTTGCCCAAAATGAGGAGAGCTTGCGGGCCAATGTTTGTTTTAAGGAGTTTTTTTCGTGTTGTCCGTCTGTTGATGGGTGAGAAGATCGGCCGGTCTGCTCAGGCACTGCTGCTCACATCCAGGATATCCACCATCCGGCCTGTGTATTCGTTTCTGACCTTATTGACCAGGGCCGCATAGTCCTCCACTGTCACGTCAAGGGAAATCAGTGTGGACCCGGCATAGCCGGGCAGGGGGTATAGGCCGTTGCCGGTAACACGTACCGCATCGCCTGCCTCCCCGCCTTTGCTCATATTGAGGAGGCTGAGGTACAGCTCTCCGTCCTGGGCATTGATCACGGCCTGAATCCGCACCCGTGCGCTTACACCAAGGGGATGGGCACCGCTGACCCGTGCCAGCGGACTGGTCTCGGCCCCGCTCAGGATGCCGTTGTTCCCCATCGGATCAATGGCCAGCGGGGTACGGAGCAGACGCTGATACGTGCCGGTACGCAGGCTGCCGTGGGCCGTGTAATGGGTGGAGACCGAGACCTGATACTCGTTGTTCCAGGGGTCGGGCTGGGCCGGAATCATGGGTACAACCAGGATCATGCTGTTGGAGGTCATGGCGAAGCGGGTCTGCATGGCCCGGCCCTCGCGGGTGCCTTCAAGCACGCATTCGCCGTTGCCCGTCTGAGGATCAAAGAGCAGGTCGGTGCCGGTGAGGCGGAGCACCCCGTCCGGATTGAGCACGTCGTTCAGGCCCAACACTGTGTCCTCGGCCCCGGCAATGATCGGCAGTTTCTGATCAGGAGAAAGGCGTTCCAGGTGGGCCTCCTGCCGCACCTTGTCCACAAAAGGCCGGGCAGCATAGACCTGAACATTGACCTTGGTGTCCGCAGGCAGCGGATCGTCGGGTGCGTCCATTCTGGCGGAGACGGTGAGATGATAGGTGAAGGCGTTTTCCAGGGAAACCTGATCGCCTTCAAGGAGCAGTTCCTGAATCACCTCGTCCCTGGTGCGCAGTACCGATTCAGCCTGCTCCTCGCTGCACACCGGGTTTTTCAGGACAATATGCTCGGCCAGTTTCGTATAACCGACGCTGTTTTTCGGGATAACTCTGGCGCGAGTGGATCGGGGTGTGGTCAGGGCATTCTGTTCAGGCCGCCATTGTACGGTCATGGCCGGTACCTCCTTATGGAAAAGGTTAACTGATTGGCACTGCTCTGAAAATATCCTCAGTCAGACATGGTAAAAAGAGGGGATGATTTTGTCAATGATAAATACGGAAAAAGTGAAAGCATGGTTCGGGATGAACTGGACGCATGGTTCGGGATGAACCGGACGCATGGTTCGGGATGAACCGGAAGCATGGTTCGGGATGAACCGGAAGCATGGTTCGGGATGAACCGGAAGCATGGTTCGGGATTGTTCGGGAGGTGGGAGTGGATGTTTAACCAGCGAAAAGAAGTTCTTTTCCTCTTAGACGTTTTTCTATTGACAGAGACTGTTCCAGCTACTTAAGTTTAAGATACGTTGCTGGCCAGCATGGAGGAGAAGACATCTGCTACAAGTTTCTTGCACTGATAATTTCACCTGACCTTCAACGGGCTGTTTTTCATAGCTAACCGTGTTATACTCCATGAAAATGCTTTTTAA
>JAABTP010000090.1 GCA_011389815.1 Desulfobulbaceae bacterium
ATATTTGAAAGAGGAGCAAGGCCCCAAAAAGGACTTTTTTTCGTGTTTTGAGCACAAATCCTACGAACTTGGGTTAACCATTGGCAATACTCCTGAGCATCCTCCCAACTGACATTAACCACCGGTCGTTGTCCCCCACCCCAACCTTCATCATTTGCCTTATTACGCCCTGTGGCAAGGCAAAAGGCATCATATTCCTCAAAGGTCACCGGATAACGACCTATGGCAAAGCTGTTCAATTTTACCTCATGGACCGGTCGTTCATCCTTTCCTCCTTTTCCCTGGATATCCCCCATGCGGAAACGCCCTCCGGGCAGGAGCATCATTTTTGGCCCAGGCTTTCCATTCTTCAATTGATCCTGTATCGGCCAGGAAGCATTGTACCTTTCTACGTACCCTTGCGGATCAATATCACAAAAATCAAGATGATCAACATGACAAAGTATTCCATCAGCAAGATCGACAAAACGGGTCAACTGGTCCGTAGCCCGCAACGGCTCCTCACCAACAAGCTGCTCATGCACCACACCCCAAGCCAACAAAAACTCCTGAATCGTATAATGACTGAAGCGAAAGGCCCGATCCGAATTACGATTCAGCAACGAACGACCACCCAGCTCAAATTTCTCCAGCCAAGCAATATTCGCGTCCTCACCAATCAGTTTCTTCAGGGCCTCCTCAGAGATAATCCGGGTTCCCTGCCGCTGCATCCACTCCGCAATCCGCAGGCAAGCCAAAAAGAGTTCCTTGCGCCCAGGCATCCGTCGTCCACCCCACTTCCGCAGTTTACGCACTTCCCGGTCCAGCCACTCATCGAGCAAGGCCTCGTAAACCGTGTAGGCATTCCATTCCTGCTTGCACTCCGCTGAAAGCAATTTGTCAATATGCTGCAAGAGCATGGGCCGCATGCGCAGATCTTGCATATGTCCCAGCAGGCAGCTGGCCTTTTCCCGCTCTTTTTTTACTCGTCCATATTGAAAACTGAAATGATACCAGCGCAGGGGTAACTTCCTCTCAATGAACTCCTTCACCTGCTCATCCGTAAAAGGCGAAAGATAGAGCACCGGGCAATGATAGCCAGCCAGCACCTTGATCTCTGGACGACCCAACCGGTCCGGTTCCATTTCCGGGAAAAACTGGGTCCGGCTGGAGATAACCACCCGCCGAAAATCCTCACTGGCCTGCAAAAGCTCCAGCAGCCGTTCCCGAATCCGTTTCCATGCCTTGGGATCTTCATCCAGAGCATCCAGCAGGAGCACGGTCTCACCCTTATTCGGCAGGGCCTGCACTCGGTTCAGAGTATCTGCCCCCAGCTTGAACAGAGCGCAATTATACCCCCTGGGCCAAAAGCTGGTCAGGTGCATGAGCTTGATCATGAGCAGCAGAGAAGTCTTGCCCATGCCCGCATCAGAAAGGATAAACATCTGATGGCGACCATCCTTCTCCAAAGGCAAATCACCACGAAAAAAGCCGTTGATTCGCTCAAAGGCAGGCTGCTGGGCCGCTGAAATCAAGTCATCCTGATGGGCATCTGCTGGATTACGATCCTGAAAATAGGGCTCAATATACAGATCCCGAAGCAACTCCGGGTCAACAAACTCGTCCCGTAAACGATCAAGCTCCTTTTTCCGTTCCCCGGTCATCCGGCCCAACTGCTTCCACAGGGGCTTTAGCCAGGATGCTTTAACAAAAGTGAGTACTTCCAACGCCATTCTTTTCCTCCTGCAATCATTTCAACGGTGAAACTCCGATATCCACCACCAATGCGTACACAAAATATCTCTTGTAGCACAAATGGAAGAACAGTATCATATTATGGCAAGAGTGGCGATAATCATCATATATTGATACCTTCTCGCCTCCATTTTTCAGCCCGCAAGGCTGTAAACAATCTGCAAAAAGGGGCGCATCATGAAAACACTTCACCTACAAATAGATAACAGTATCTATGGAATAATCCTCTCCATGCTGAGGGGATTACCGAGAAATAAAATTAAAATCATCGAAGAGAAACCCGACAATCCTCAGCCTGCTAACATCATGCAATTTGCCGGTCAACTGGAATGGCCTGTGGATGGTGTTGAATATCAGAGGGAACTCCGAGACTAATTTCCCAGCACGTCTTTTAAAAATACTTCCAAACCCAATGCCCTGAAAGGGCAATATCTATCAAGCCCAGGGTAACACCCTGGGAAACATGACAAACCAAGATACTCGGGGTGTTACCCCGAGCTGGATAAATATAACCCTTTCGGGGTATCAGCAACCTCATGGACAAAAACGTCATACAACAAGCCTGCCAACTCCTCAACACCTCGGACAATGCAGGCGACACATGGTCGCAGGATACAATAACCATCACCCCTCTGACCCCGGATGGTTCCCTGCGGCGGTTTTGCCGGATTGAGCATAAAGACGGGAGAAAGGCTGTGGCTATTGCCCCACCCCCTGATGATACTGCCGGACTGCAAGAGGCCATTTCCGGCTGGCATATCGGCAGGCACCTCTTTGACGCAGGTGCGCCGGTCCCGGAGCTGTACAATTTTGAGGAAGAGACAGGTCTATTGGTCTGTGAGGATCTGGGAGAACAACGACTGCATGATCTGGTGGAAAAAAAATGGCGTGATGCAGAACAGGTTATGCAATGCTATCGCCAGGTCGTAACCGAACTCGCCCGGATGCAGGTACAAGCCAGCAAAAGCTTTGATCCTGCCTGGTGCTGGGAGACGCCACGCTATGACCGCACTCTTATGCTGAAACGGGAGTCTGGATATTTTCTTCGAGCCTTATGCCAGGATTTTCTTGAGCTGGAAATTGATACGAAAAAAATAGCACAGGACTTTCAGGCCCTGGCAGATAAGGCTGCCCAGGCCAAAGCAACCTTTTTCCTCCACCGGGATTTCCAGAGCCGCAATATCATGATCCTACAGGGCAGGGTTCGCTTTATTGATTATCAGGCAGGTCGCCTAGGGCCTCTGGCCTATGACCTGGCTTCCCTGCTCATTGACCCCTATGCTGCCTTGCCCGCCTCAATCCAGGAGGAATTGCTGGAACAGTATCTTGATACCCTGACCGGTCTACTCTCTTATGATCGGGAAAAGTTTCACCAGGAATATCTGCTCCTGGCCCTGCAACGCAACCTCCAGATCCTGGGGGCCTTTGCCTTTCTCAGCCAGCAACAGAACAAACCTTTTTTCCGGCAATATCTCAGCCCAGCCCTGCACAGCCTGCAAACCCTGCTTGCCAAAACAGCCACAGCGGAATACCCTTATCTCAAATCACTCAGCCGCCGATGTGCGGATAAACTGGAAAATCAACCATCAACCTGAACCGCCGCCTTGCCATGAACAAATATTTTTATCGCATTATCGCTTGTTCTGTCTTCCTTTTTTCGCCTCTTGTCCAGGTTCATGCCCAGGACAGCCTTTCACCTGTGGAACAGCAGCGGGAGAAAATAATGGAAACCACTACGCTGAGGAAGACAGCAGACAATCTCCGTCAGAATAATGGGTTGAGCGATGAGGAAAAAGGATATATGTTCCGCTTTAAGATGCGGAAGATGATGCAGGAAAAAATGCGTCAATCCGGCGAATCAATCTGGGGATGGGAACCCACGGAATGGCAGAAGACCCTCCCGGCGATTACCGTGCTGGATAAGGGTGTAACCAAGGCATATAATTTTACCGAACTAATTGAGGCGGACGGTTATCTCTGCCCCGGTTCTGCACGGGCCTATAAAGCGCTGAAGGTTGCCCTGCCTCTTCTCTACAAGGAGGCTACACCAGTAAAAGGCGATTTTAAAATCACCCACGGTGCTGCGCTCTGCACTTCTCTGGTCTACGACTTCTTTATGCAGGGCTACACAGATAAAAAATTTCTTGAACTGGACACAACCATTAAAGAAAAACGTATCACCATTGAGCGCCTCTCTACAGGCAAAAAGGTGACGGTCGTTTTCCCGCCCTCGGAAATCCGGGGACATGATAAGATCGCAGCAGAGGCCGGTGATGCTATCCTGCGGTCCCAGGAAGGTCAGTACCTGACCATTCATGTGGAGAAGAGATAAGGTTGAATCGGGCGGAGATCTTGTCCTTGCTGCTCTTTTTTCTGGCCCCTTTCGTTCCAATCCCTTGTCTCCCAAAGCGGGCAAGCCCTATAGGCGCACTCCTGGTTTTTCTCGTATTGATGACAATGGAGTGAACCCTCTGCTGGCAGGGAAAGACCAAAAAATTCCTGAGACAGCCGTGAGGACTGGGTCAAGGCCACCCATGTCTCCCGCTGGCAGCATCGCCCACCCTTAACCTTTGAAATTTCAGCCAGGATTTCAGCAGTAAAGGCCTGAGCTTGCTGACGTTCACCTGCTTTTATCGGGGTTGATTCTACAATCAGGGCAGCTGCAATCCCGGCCCCCACAGCAGCTCCACAGCAGCCCCAAAAACCGCAGACTCCTCCAGGTACTTTACTGCCCCGATCAATACCAGTAGCAATAATATCCTGATTGATAGCAGCACCATTATTACGAAAGGCCGCCAAAATCACTCCAGGTACCAAGGCATGGTGTTCCGGCCCGTGCATGGGTAATGCAGGATGATTGCGGATACGATTCATCAGGGTGATCATATCCTTTTCCCGGGTGTTCAGACAAACTGAACGGATGACCTCAAGTCCTTCCTGTTGATGGCAGCTGTCACAGACATAATGGCCTACAGTGCAAATGCACGGAGTCATGGTTGCACGGTCACAGAAATAGCAGCTCGCTGCTGTGGCGCTGTCACTGTGATAAACCAATTCTTCCCCGCAAACTGCACAACCGCTCATATGACGGAGAAGAGAACCACTTCCGCCTCCAGATGAATCGTTTTGCCCGACCTCTTCCGGTGATATATCGCAGCAACAGGGTTCCTGGTCAATATTAGCTACAGCCCCCGCCTCATCAAGAAGGAAAACCTGCTCACCCAGCTGTTCTGCTTCCCGACGGGTAAGTTCGCTGATCCGGCCACGCTCCAGGCGCAGCCCCAAGGGTGTTTCCAACGAGAATGCAGGGCCTCGAAAAAGGCAACGTACCTTTTCTTCTTGCTTATCAGTTGATTCTGCTTTGCCCGCCTCGTAGGTCAATGAATAAAAACGATGCCCATCCACCTCCCGATAGGGGAAACGTTTATGAAGATAGACCGAGGAAAAACCGCAGTCTTCCAGCATCACAACAAGATCATCCTGTTGCATGGCCCCGCCCAGACATTCGCCCCGGTACTTGGTGCTGTTTTTAATGGCCGCTGAAACCGGCTCATCACTGACCACATCAGCAACCACCAGCCGTCCACCCGGCTTGAGAACCCGCATAATCTCCAGATAGGTTCTGCGCTTATCCGGGCTGAGATTGATCACGCAGTTAGAGATCACCACATCTGCGCTCTCGTCAGGCAGAGGGATGGCCTCCAGATACCCTTTGCGGAATTCAATATTGTCATAGCCCAGATCATTCACCACAGCCTGCCTGGATTTGTGGGCCAGCTCCAGCATGGCATCAGTCATATCAATGCCGTATACCTTGCCTGCCGCACCAACCTCAGCAGCAGCAAGAAAGCATTCCACTCCGCTTCCCGACCCCAGATCCACCACGGTTTCCCCTGGTTGAGGCGCTGCATCCTTGACCGGACTGCCGCAACCGTAGGATTTCTCTTTCGCCTCCTCCGGGATGTAATTTCCTAAACCCGCAACCGGGTGAAAGGGATTGACAATATCTCTGTTCGCCTGCTGGGCAGCAGCACTGTAAAATTCCCGTACTGAGGAATGCCCATCCTGGTCAGCCAGAGAGATCAGGCAATTACAATGGGTCAGCCCGACAGAACCATCAGAGCCGTTTTCCGTGTCCGGGCAATCATGACGCACATCGCCCATGCGTAGCCGAAACAGGCCCTGATCAGGATATTGTGCTGCCTGATCTGTGATGAGCTGCAAAACAAGCTGTTCGTATAAATCAATATACGGATCATGACCAACCAGGTTATGACCGCTCACCCAGGAATGATCGGGATCACCACCACCGGTAATAAATGATAGGGGCCGATCCTGCCAATCCTCAGCATCTTTGAGGCTGACAGAACGGATTTCCTTGAGCATGGAGTTGTTTTGCCAGACCTCGGCTAATCCCTGATCCAAATGACCACAGGCAAGCTCATCCACCCTGATCAGAGCCGGAGAAGGATAGAGAGTCCCATCAGGTGCCACAGCCAAAGATTCCCAGGCCATATTGGTCAGGTCAAAACGGGAACCAGGCACAGCAAAAACCTGTGCCTTGATAGCCTCCAGGTTATCAATCTTCAGACCCAACTCCTCGCAGACCTGAGCAGCCTTCATAATCTGGAAAAACAAACGAACCTTTGGGACAAACTGGGCAGAGGTTCCCTTGCCCCGGACAAAATGATACATCAGATGAAGCCCGGCTGCACCCAGGGCATGGGCCTGACGAGCAATTGCATCCAATTGCCCCACATTATCGTTGTTCACTGCCACTGAAACAGTAAAGGCTAATCCTGCCTGAACAGCAGCTTCAAGATTATCGCACAGCCTGTTATAGGTATCCTTGCCCCGAAGAAAGTCATGTTCCTTTTCCAGACCATCCAGACTGACCTGGAGATGAATCCGCTCATGGTCCATTGCCATGAGTTCAGCAAGATGCTTTTCTAACAGCAGCCCATTGGTCAGGATCGCCACATGATGGGCCGGATCCTGTTCCAGGACATATTTAATGATCCGACAAAAATCAGGATAGACAAAGGGTTCACCACCGGTGAAATAAAAGAGATGACTGCCCAGGGCTGTTGCCTGTTCAATAGCCTCCTGGAGACAATCCTCAGTCATACTTTCTTTCTTATTGGGAGAGGCAGCAAAAAGACAGTGAACACAGGAGATATTACAGGTGTCTGTGAGATGCAACCAAATTTCCTTTAAAGGCCCCAAGTGCAGATGATGGCTCCGCCCTTGATAGAATTCTGGTTTCCCTTGATCCAACAGATACTCTAAGCGTCGCAAATCACGACCAGCTTGTTCTGCCTGTTCCAGGTCTCCATTACAGCAGTGGTGATGACAAAATGCTGCCACAGCAACTGCCTGCGTATCATGCTGCTGACAGGCCCTGAGCAGCGCATCAGCACGGCTGGAAGGGACAAACCAGTCTGGTTTGTCCTGATCAATGTAGACCGGCATTCCGGCATGTTCAATTCGGTGCAGTCGTGTAACCCATTGCATGGTCATGTAATCAACTCCCATATCTTCAAAATTCAGGCCATAATAGCATCAGGCAGCGGATGTCCAGAATCACGTCCACCCCAGTTGAGTTTATTGCGCAGGATATCAAAATAGCCCTTATGCGGTGAACTAATCAGGCGCAGCGGTTTATTCGCTGCTTCAATGGAAAGAAAATTATTGGCCCGCATGGTCCACCCAAGACGACCATCCACCATGATCTTGACATTGGTTGAAGGTGGGGCAAGCTGGGCTGTCACCCTGGTTCTGGGAGACAGCAAAACCGGACGGGATTCCAGCATAAAAGGGCAAATAGGTGTGACAAGAAGGGTGCATAGTTCTGCATGAGCAATAGGGCCGCCAGCAGAGAGATTATAGGCTGTGGAACCAGTGGGTGTGGAAATAATCAAACCATCTGCCTTATAGGTGGTGATGTATTCCCGATCTGCCCAACAGCCAAGCCGCATCACAGGTTCAGTGCTTCCTTTGACAATGACCACCTCGTTCAGGGCAAAGAGAGAAGGGCCAACAGAAGCACCATGTTCGTCCAGCAACTCAGCCCGGAGCATCATCCGCTCCTCAATGGTGATTCCGTTGTTCAGGATCTCTTCCAGGGCCTGATACATCTCTCCGGCAACGACCTCAGTAAGAAAGCCCAGGTTGCCGAGATTAATACCAACCACCGGGATACCATACTGTGCTGCCTGGGCTGCCACATGCAACAAGGTCCCATCACCCCCCAGAATAGTCAGTATATCCATGTCTGGATCAATCTGATCCAGATCCGCCTTTATTGCACGCATTCGGTACCAATCAGCCAGTTCCTGGCCCACACTGAGCACATCTGGCGAGTCTTTACGGATGATGATCCCGACATAGCGAATATACATAAACTTTATTGCCCCAAGGCCTTAGAGCGCTCTGTTGCTGCCTCCACGGCAGTCATGACAGTTCCTCGCAAGCCTCCTTCCTCCAGGGCCTGGATCCCGGTGATCGTGGTACCACCTGGTGAGGTCACCCTGCCCTTAAGCACAGCAGCTGGTTCCTTGGTTTCCATAGCCAGTTTGGCAGAACCATACAGGGTCTGTACAGCAAGCTCTTCAGCCACGGGGCGGGGTAAACCAGCCAGTACTCCGCCATCAATCATGGCCTCAAGAAAGGTAAATACATAGCCTGGGCCGGAACCACTCAGGCCGGTTACCGCATCAAGGAGATTCTCTGGCACTTCAATGCAAATGCCCACAGCGGAAAAGATCTGCTGGGCAATCTCCATATCTTCCTGACGGATATTCTGATTACCGCTCATGGCTGAGGCACCGGCCAGCACCAAGGCTGGAGTATTGGGCATCACCCGAATGATGCGGAGGTGTTCCCCGGCAAGTTGTTCTATACAGCTCAGAGGAATACCAGCAGCAATGGAAATAAGCAGGTGTTCTTTCGTAAGTTGGGCACTGTACTGACGCAACACCGGTTCCATAATCTGCGGTTTTACAGCCAAAAGAATCACCTGACTCTTTCCGGTCAGCTCTGCCGGACTCTCCACCCCATTAATCCCATACGTTTTTTCCAGATACTCCCGTCGTCGCCCCATGGGCTCAGCCACGCTAATATTTTCCGATGCAATCAGATCTGACTCTATCATGCCACGAATCAGGGCCTCTCCCATCTGGCCACCACCAACCATGCCTATAGATAATGTTTCCTTCATAGTTTCTCCTCGTTTCCCAAAGATACAAATCAATAAACCATCTGCTTGTAAGAAGAGGATGGTCTTGAAATAAAGTCCTTTTTAAACAATGCAGCAGGAACAGGGATACCCCTGTAACCTTGTATTTCTTTTCGTCATCATACCAGTATATGAAAAAAAATCATCTTGCAAATCATCTTTCAGTAATGCCCCGTCAGGTCGCTGCAGTGCTGCAGTGCCGTTTTTTCCTGCTGCAGGAACATTTTCTCCCACTGCAGAATGATTTTATCCCGCTCCAGCAGGACTTTTACCTGCTGCAAAAGGAGTTTTGCCTGCTCCAAAATCTTTTTCTCCGGTTACAGGATGATTTCTGCCGCTTCGGGAAGGTTTTTTCCAGTTACAGCAATGGATTCTCCTCGTACAGGACGATTTTTTCCTGTACAGTGTGAGTCTGGGTCAGCTGGCTACCAACGTAACACCGAAAAACCTTTCCGGCTTTCTTTCACCTTGAAAAAAACGCCCAAGACTATTAATATGCAACTGTTGAATTTACTCTAATCTTTCAGTCAGATATTGATGTACTGGTAAATTCACGTCAATTGGGAAGAAGTACTACTGGGTTACTCTGCAGAACACGCATCAATAATTGAGCAAACCTTCCTGCCTTCAAAAAGAAAGGTTTGTCTGTTAACTTATAGGAAGGAGAAGAATGAAGAAAATTCGCAAAGCCGTTATCCCTGTTGCCGGACTTGGCACAAGGTTTCTACCCGCAACCAAGGCTATTCCTAAAGAGATGCTCACCATAGTTGATCGTCCAACGATCCAGTATATTGTCGAAGAAGTGGTGAACTCAGGAATCGAAGAGGTGATTCTGATTACCTCAGCAGGAAAATCAGCTATAGAAAATCATTTTGACTATAATTACGAGCTGGACACCATGCTTAAAGAAAAAAACAAGCATGCATTACGGGAGGAGCTGGAACAGACTTCTTCCCTTATTGATGTTGTGTCTGTTCGTCAGAAAGAACCTCTCGGCTTGGGCCATGCTATTTGGATGGCCCGCAAAGTTGTAGGCGACGAGCCTTTTCTGGTCCTGCTGGGAGACGACCTTGTCCGCAGCCAAACACCGTGTTGCCAACAAATGATTGATCTGTATGAAAAAGTTAATGAATCTGTTGTCGCTATTCAGCGAGTCCCTATGGAACAGACCAATCAATACGGCATTGTTGAGGGAGAAAAGACCAATATAGACCGCACCGTTAAGGTGAAACAGATGGTGGAAAAACCAGCACCTGGTACCTCTCAATCTGACATGGCCATTATTGGCCGCTATCTTCTGATGCCGGAGGTCTTTGATGCCCTGGGAAAAACCAGCCCCGGTCATGGCGGTGAAATCCAGTTGACTGATGCCCTCCAGGCCCTTGCTGATCAACGCGGTATGTATGCCTATGAATTTGAGGGAAAACGTTATGATGCTGGCGACAAGCTGGGCTATCTCAAGGCCATTATTGATATTGCTTTGGATCATCCCACTCTTGGCGAACCTTTGCGTGATCATTTGGCTTCCATCTGTGATCACAAAACCTGCCTTAAATCATAATAATAAAATATTGGCGACACAATCCGTATGACTGTGTATGAGGTTGCTGTCGCCGCTCCTCTTTACGGCACTCTGACCTACGCGCAACCTCTTGATTGTACAACTCCCCTGCCCCTTGGCCTTCGGGTCTTGGTTCCATTGGGAAACCGCTTGGTCACCGGCTATGTCCTGACCTCCCCGGCACCCTCTCCAGATGTTTCATATCAGATTAAGCCCATCCTGGAACGACTTGATCCTGCCCCTCTTTTCCCGGAACAGCTCATACATTTTTTCCAATGGGTTGCTGATTATTACCATCACCCGCTGGGCGAGGTCATTCAAACGGCCCTGCCATCAGGGCTCAAGGCCAGCTCAGGGCACGAAATCAACCTGACTGAATCTGGTCGTGAATATCTGCCAGCAGCTCTCACCCATGTAAAAAAGCGTACTGCCTGGATGGATCGCTTATTGACGAACGGCAAACTGTTACCAGGAACTGTCAGAACCATACGAAATAAATCAGCCATGCAACCCCTTGTCCAAACATGGCAAAAAAAAGGCTGGATTGAGATAAAAGAGGTTATTGTCAGACCGTTGACAAGAGAAAAGAAAGAAACTGTGGTCAGGCTCAATAGTGCGCTTGAGGAAAAATTTCAAAGTCTATTTCAGAGCCTACGAGAAGATTCAGAGGATTCCCTCCCGACCCTTGCCCATCCTCCCCTTGTAGAGGGATTGAAAAAATCTGAACAAAAAACCTTAGACCTCTTTTTTCATCAGAGCAAAGGTCGCTCAGTCCTGCCTCGTGCTGAACTGACCCGCCAATATTCCGGTGCTGGCAATGCCTTGCACAGTCTTGCAGAGCAAGGGCTGATCACCCTTGAACAACAGCGGATTTATCGGAATCCTTTTGGTAAGGTTCCGCCTTTTTTTCCCAAACCAGAACGCCTCACCCTGGAACAAGAGCAGGTTATCAGCAAGATAATTCCTGCTCTTGACACAGGTGGTTTTCAACCTTTTCTTCTCCATGGCGTGACTGGCTGCGGAAAGACCGAGGTTTATCTGCGTGCAACAGAACACTGCCTGAAACAGGAAAAAACTGTGCTTATCCTGGTTCCAGAGATCGCTCTGTCTTCCCAACTGGAAGGACATTTTTACTCCCGTTTTGGCGATACTCTGGCTATTCTGCACAGCGGTATTTCCAAGGGGGAACGCTTTGATCAATGGCAACGGATTCTTCAGGGAAAAGTGCGTATTGTTATCGGGGCTCGTTCCGCAGTCTTTGCCCCGCTTGCTGCTCCTGGCCTGATCATTGTTGATGAAGAGCATGAACCCGCCTATAAACAAGATGACGGCCTTCGCTATAATGGCAGAGACATGGCTGTGCTGCGGGCAAAATTTGCTGACTGCCCGGTTTTGCTCGCCTCAGCAACTCCCTCTGTGACCAGTTTTTATCACGCAGAACAGGGCAAGTATTGCCTGCTTACCATGAGCAAACGGATTCATGATCAGGTAATGCCTGAAGTGGATATTGTTGATCTCAGGGAAAAGCAGGAGAAAAGAAAAAGCACTTTTTTTTCCGAGCAACTTTTCACTGCCTTGCAGGAAAATCTGGAAAAAAAACAACAAAGTCTTCTTTTTGTCAATCGTCGGGGCTATGCTGCCTTTATGCTGTGCCGGGATTGCGGATATATCATCCAATGTCGTCACTGTAAGGTTTCTCTCACACATCATCAGAGAGATAATCGTTTGCTCTGTCATTACTGCGGCTATTCAACAACCCCGAATCTTGTTTGCCCGGACTGCGGCTCTGGTTCGGTTGTTGGCCTGGGAGCTGGTTCTGAACGGATTGAGCAGGAAGTGCGCCAACTCTTTCCCAGTGCCCGTGTTATCCGTCTGGACAGTGATACCACCAGAAACCGCAATGCCTATCTTGATATCTTAGAGCAGGTACGTAATCATGAAGTAGACATTCTGGTGGGCACCCAGATGGTCGCAAAAGGACTTCATTTTCCAGCAATGACCTTAGTAGGAGTTGTATGGGCAGATAGCGGGTTAGGAATTCCCGATTATAAGGCAGCAGAGCGATCCTACCAGCTGTTGGCCCAGGTGACCGGCAGAGCAGGGCGTGGGCAACATCCTGGCAAAGTTATCATTCAGACCCATCAGCCGCAACACTATGTGATTGAATATGCTCAATCTCACGCATATAGAGACCTATATCGACAGGAAAAAGAACTCCGTCAGGCACTTGCCTATCCACCGTTTGGCAGGCTGGTAAATATTCGCTTGAGCGGGAAGCAGGAAGAAGTCGTCAGAACAACAGCAAAGGCTGTAACCTCCTTTTTTCGTTCTCAAATGACCGCACAAAAAAAACAAAGAAGTGATGTGGAAATTCTGGGACCTGCTCCTGCGCCCTTGTCTATGATAAAGAAACGCTTTCGCTGGCAATTATTGCTTAAAAGTAATCGGCTGGAATTGCTTCACAAGCTTTGTGATCTGTTTTTAGAGGAGAAAAAACGTTTTTGCAGGCAGGGAGTCAGGATAGCAATTGATGTGGATCCGGAGAATATGCTGTAATCAGTACAAAAAAAAGAAACACCCCGAAGCGGGGTGTCCTGTCCAACTATAAAAAATACCCTGATAGGAAAAAAAAGGAGGAGTAAACCTACCAGGGTATCGGGTTGAACCTTGTTTCAAATACATGCCCCGGCAGGGAAAAAAGGAGGAGTAAACCTACCGGGACACAGGGTTGAACTTATGTTGTAAAGCAAGCGGGCTAAAATCCCCCGGCAGGAAAAAAAGGAGGAGTAAACCTGCCGGGGATAGGGTACCGCACCCTATGCTATATATAAAAAAGGGGGAAATAAAAAATATTTATCCAGAACCCTGTTGTCTTTGTTATAGCCACCGCTTATCCTGCCTGCTCTTTTCGCATCACGTCATTTTGTAATTATATTTGCTATATTCATGCCACTTTTTTACACTTTACCCGTTCTCTTATAATTTCTTGTAATAACTGCCCTAAACAGGAAAGAGAATCTTTGCCAATAAAACATTCTTCCCATTAACATTCAAAGATGAGTAAGTTTTATCCTTAGCCAGAAACAGAAAGGGTAAAAAATATACATTTTCTCGCCATATCCCATAGATGATAGAGAATACCCTCCCCCGGCCTTGTGACCGGGGTAAACTATCAAAGTAACAGTGATGTATACGTCATGTTGCTTAGAAAAGAAAATCATTCTTCCCTGGTTCCTTACAGTATTCTTTGACTTGTACTCCTCTGATAGGTTACACTCGCCCCTATCGTAAAAAAAATACCTGAGACCCATAAAACAATTTCTTCTTCCCCCTGTGGCAAATCCCGTGTCAGAACATCAATACGACGAATCAAAAATAAAGACCCTCAGCTCGCTGGAGCATATCCGTAAACGTCCAGGCATGTACATTGGCCGGCTCGGTAATGGCTCTGACCCTGATGATGGTATCTATATCCTGCTCAAAGAGGTGATTGATAATGCCGTGGATGAGTATATAATGGGATACGGCAAACAGGTTGATATTGCTATCAAAGAGAATGGGCAATGCCAGGTTCGCGACTACGGAAGAGGCATCCCTCTGGGCAAGGTGGTGGAATGTGTCTCTGTGATTAACACCGGAGCCAAATACAACACTGATGTCTTTCAGTTTTCTGTGGGCCTGAATGGGGTGGGCACCAAGGCCGTGAATGCCCTTTCTGAACAATTCACAGTCTGTGCCTTTCGCCAGGGCCGGTTCAAAAAGGCTGTCTTTGCGCAGGGAACCTTACTCCATGAGGAAGAAGGAACAACAGAAGAAAAAGACGGCACCCTGATTGAGTTTCTACCAGATACCAGCTCCTTTCCCCATTACACTTTTGACCTGGATTATGTTGATCAACGGTTATGGCGTTATGCCTATCTGAATGCGGGTTTAACCCTGTATCTGGAAGCCCCGCCTTCCCAGAAACAACCAGAGGATGCAGAAGAGACAGAGAGCAACACCCCTGCACAGAAAAAATACCATTCCAGCAAGGGCCTCCTTGATCTGCTGGAAAAAGAGCTGGGCGATAAGGGCATCTACCCGCCCATTCAGTCCTCTGAAAATGCTCTGGAGTTCGCCTTCACTCACACAGACGATTATAGCGAGACCTATTATTCCTTTGTCAACGGCACCTATACGTCCGAAGGAGGCACTCACCTTTCTGCCTTTCGTGAAGGAATCCTCAAGGGCGTGAATGAGTTCTCAGACAAGAAATACACAGGAAAGGATGTGCGGGACGGGATTGTCGGAACCCTTGCTGTTAAGGTGCAGGAACCGGTGTTTGAGTCGCAGACCAAGAACAAGTTGGGTAATACTGATATAAAGAGCTGGATTGTCAATGCGGTCCGGGACGCTGTGGCCACCTATCTGTACAAGTATCCAGACAGCACAGAACGCTTTATGGACAAGATCCAGCGTAATGAGCGGATTCGCAAAGAGTTACAATCTGTACGCAAAGAGGCCAAAGCCAAGGCCAAAAAGGTTGCCTTCAAGATACCCCAGCTCAAGGATTGCAAATACCATCCTTCCCGGCACAAACCCTCGAACAAGGGCAAGGAGAATATGGTTTTTATCACTGAGGGACAGTCTGCTGCCGGCTCCATTGTCTCTTCCCGTGATCCCATGACCCAGGCAGTCTTTTCCCTGAAAGGAAAGCCCATGAATGTCTTTGGGCAACGGCTTGACCTGCTCTATAAAAACGATGAGATGTATTCGCTGATGCGGGGACTCAATGTCGAGGACTCCATTGCTGACCTGCGCTTTGATAAGATCATCCTGGCCACAGATGCAGACGTGGACGGACTCCATATCCGCAACCTGCTCCTCACCTTCTTTCTCCATTATTTTGAGCCATTGATCAAGCTCGGCCATGTCTATATCCTGGAGACCCCTATCTTTCGGGCCAGGAACAAAAAACAGACTATCTATTGCTATTCTGACCAGGAAAAGGAACAGGCGATCAGCTCGTTAAAAGGGAGAGGGAAAGCTGCTTCAGTGGAGGTTACCCGCTTTAAAGGTCTTGGCGAAATCTCACCACCGGAATTCAAGCAATTCATTGGCCCTGACATGCGGATTCGCCCGGTACGGCTGGATAATCTCTCAAAAGTCAGCGAGGTGCTTAAATTCTACATGGGAAAAAACACCCCGGATCGTCGTCAGTATATTATGGATCACCTGGTGTTGCGTCCGGTCTGAGGTTGCCGCCGCACAGCGGGTCAGATACAATGCCGCCTGTATGGAAGCTTGGATACCCTGAATACGCAGGAGAAAGGAAGAGAGCATGTCGGATATAAAAATATGGCCCGTGGAAGAGATGGTCCATGAGGATGAATTCACTGACCGGGTGGAGCTGTTGCGCGAGCTGGATCAATGGGTGGCCGCGATTCAACGCATGGGTTC
>JAABTP010000091.1 GCA_011389815.1 Desulfobulbaceae bacterium
TAGACCACGGACATGACCTGTACTCCCATCTCGTCGATGACCGAGGTCAGATTATGGGAATCGTTGCTGTCTTCGTATTTATACTCACGAAAAGCGGTATTTCCCGGTCGATATACCTTCCACAGGTTACTGCCGCTGTATTCAAAGGTGAAATCACCGACCGGTGTGGTCAGGGTTTCCAGATACCCGGAGGCATTATAGGCAAAGGAAAAGGAACGACCAAAGCTGTCAGACACGGATTGGAGCTGGTCGCCACTGTAGGTGAAGGTACGGGTATAGCCGTTTGGCTCCTGAATTTGGGTCAGCTTTCCCTGGCTGTCATAGCTATGAACAGTGCCGTCTTGTTTGGTCAGGATGTAGTCGCCGCTTGTTTCCAGGGTGATAGTCGTCTTTTTGCCCGCCGGACTGCTCCAGACGCCCTCGCTGTCTTTGGTATGCGGAATATGCCGCCCGGTGGACAGTACCCGGCCGATTGAAGCATCATCACCTGGATCAATCAACAGATGTTCCCCGAACGACCACGACCAGCCATATCCCAATACGGATTCCCCGGTGCTCCGGCTGTTGTACACCCGCCGAAAAGCCATCGGCCCGGTCGGACCGTCTATGCTCACGTCGGTCTCCGTATGCACCTTATTGCCAATGGCAAAGTTCACACTGTGAGAAGAAATGTACGGTTGCGTGGATGAGGCCTGAACAATCCCGACCCGAAACGCAATAACGAGGAAAGAAAGAAGAGCCGGGAATAATAAGCGGGATAGAGAGAAAGAGTGTTGTCGTTGTATCATGGCTATACCGGAAGTCTGGATTTCGTTCTGGAAGACAAAGGAGAAAGTGAGTACGGATTATTCTTCGCAGGGAGTGCCGAAATTGTTTTCGTCGACGATTTGAGGCTCCGGCGATTCACAAGAGGACATATCGTCAAGGAGACGCTTTACCCCGTTGCAATACAGATAGGCTGTATAATATTCTCCGTTTACATTTCCCGGATAAAGAGGATGTTTATTAACACACCAGCCTGCTTTTTCCGTATCCTCGGAAGTATAGTACATATCCACGGTTCCGGTATAATCCCCGTTACTCCCAGAGTATTGTGTACAGGCATAGTCAATGGCGGCTACTGCACCGGTGTGTTGAGCGGTTTCATCATAGAAAAAGTAATGATCAGGATACTCCTCGGTTATCCAATATAATTGTCCTTCTGGAGGCTCCTCAGATAGGGAGAGTGTCGGCAAAGCAAACAACAAAAACGTAAATACGATCAGTACGGTTTTTAAAGCAGTCATGGGGCACAGTCAAAGATGAAGTTATTGTCAGGCAGCCAGAAGGTCTGCCGCTGTATGACACAGTTGATGGAAGATTCTTTTGTACATCGGCGATCCCAGTTTTGTCAACACATTAACACCATAACTATACATAAAAAAAAGAAATCCAGAAATATCATTGTGGCGCAATGAAAAATCTCTGACTGCCCCATACGTTTTTCTGCATTCATTCAGTCTCCCCAGCATCTCACGACAGCCCCTTGACGTAACAGCAGCTTACGTTTATCCTGTGCCAGATATAATGAGACACGTTTATTTTAATCCATAACCATGCCATAACAGCTTATGAACACCACACATTCTGCTGCACTCTTCGAAAAAGCCTGCCAGGTTATCCCTGGTGGTGTCAACTCCCCTGTCCGTGCCTGTAAATCCGTGGGTTGCGATCCTCTCTTTGTTGCCAGGGCTGAAGGCGGCATAGTCATTGATGCAGACGGCAATGAATTTATTGATTTTGTTGGTTCCTGGGGGCCAATGATTCTTGGCCACAGTCATCCCGATGTTACGAAAGCAGTTCAGGAGGCCCTGGCCAACGGCACCAGCTTTGGTGCTCCGACCGCATCTGAAGTGGAAATGGCTGACCTGGTCTGCGACTCTGTCCCGTCCATGGAAAAAGTCCGTTTTGTCAGCTCAGGTACCGAGGCCACCATGAGTGCCATCCGCCTGGCTCGCGGGTATACGGGGCGCAATATGGTGATTAAATTTGATGGCTGCTATCACGGCCATGCTGACTCCTTTCTGGTCAAGGCTGGTTCCGGGGTTGCTACCTTGGGCATTCCAGGCAGCCCTGGCGTACCTGACGATATAGTCAAAAACACCCTGTCCATTCCCTATAATAATATAGAGATTCTGGAAAAAACCCTGCGAGATGATCAACTGGACATCGCCTGCGTGATCATTGAGCCGGTTGCCGGTAATATGGGGGTTATTGTCCCGGACATGGCCTTTTTGCAGAAACTGCGTGAGTTGACTGCTGAACTGGGTATTATCCTGATCTTTGATGAGGTGATTACTGGTTTCCGGCTGGCTCTGGGTGGTGCCCAGGAACGCTTTGGCATTATGCCGGACCTGACCTGCCTGGGCAAAATTATCGGGGGTGGTCTGCCTGTTGGTGCTTATGGCGGTAAAAAAGAGATTATGGATCACATTGCCCCAGATGGGCCGGTCTATCAGGCAGGTACTCTGTCCGGTAACCCACTGGCAATGGCTGCTGGCCTGGCCATGCTCAAAACCGTGCGCAAACCGGGATTCTACCAGGAACTTGAGGAAAAGAGTGATCGTTTTGCTGAACGCCTGGCTGAAATCGCTGCCAAATCCTCAATTCCTACCGTGTTAAACCGGATCGGTTCCATGATGACCTGTTTTTTCACTGATAGCCCGGTAACAGACTTTGACGCTGCCATGCAGGCAGATACAGATCGTTATGGTCAACATTTCCGCCAGATGCTGGACTGTGGGATTTGGCTTGCTCCATCGCAGTTTGAGGCCCTCTTTATCTCAGCAGCACATACCCCGGAACAACTGGACAAGGCCTTGACAGCAATTGCTACATCTTTGGCAAGATTGTCTGAAGCATGAAAAAAAATATTGCACTTGTCACTGTTGCGTGCTATTTCTATCTGATTCAAGAAGACATCCAAGGATGCAGGATATAGGGCGATGACCGAAAAAAAAGAAGGCCTTCTCGCTGAACTGGCCTACTACAGTCAAATCGGAACAACTTTCGCAACGTCCATTTTTGTCGGTTTTGGCATAGGCTGGTGGCTTGACAATAAGTTGTTTGCCGGGCAGACTGCGCCGTGGTTCAGTTTTATATTTCTTGGATTCGGAATCGCTGCTGGTTTTAAGCATCTCTGGGATCTGGGCAAAAAAATATCCGATGAGTGATGTGATAACGAGCAGAAGCGGCAAGAGAAACCAACTCCTTCTGCCCCGCATGATTGAGCGCTTCAACCTGATTACGACCTCTCTGCTCACAACAGGAAGTTGGTATGTTGTTGACTGGCCCTTTGCCCAATCTGTCTTGGTAGGCGGTGCATTAGCCAGCGGCAGTTTTTTCTTGACGAAACGTACTGCGATGCGATTAGTCCATTATGCGACAACCGCAAAAGATGACGAACAGAGGAGCAGCAAGTCACTTTTAGCTGGTTTTGCTGTCAAATTCTATGCCCGCCTCGTGATTCTCGCCGTAATACTGCTTCTGCTTAATACCCGGTTCAGCATCAATGCAATAGGACTTATTATCGGGCTATCCACCATCATGGTAAGTATAATTATTGTCGTCCTCTTTCAGGGGCGAATGATATTTCAGGAAAATACATAAAGGGAGTTTGGCTATGGAACATCCAATTCTGTTTATCTCGGTTATTCTGGACTGGATAGGTCTGCCAGTCCCGCACGGGCCGATCGGATCAACTTTTCTGGAAAAAATCTGCCAACCCTACCTGACCTACAGCTGGCTGATCATGGCCTTTCTCTTTGTTGTGCCTAAGCTCACTCTGGGCAAACTGGAGTTAATCCCCGGCACAGGCCAGAATTTTTGGGAAGCTCTGATCGGAGGAATTTTAGATTTCCTCGCAGAGCACATGGGCCGGGAAAAAGCCAAAATGCTTTTTCCGATCCTGGCCACCTTTTTCCTCTACACCCTGCTTGCCAATATGATTGGCCTGCTACCAGGCTTCATGTCTCCGACATCCAGCCTGAATATTACGCTGGCCATGTCCATCATTGTCTGGCTTATGCATCATTTTCTGGGATTTCGTTATCACGGCTGGCAGTATTATAAGCATTTCACTGGTCCGATCCCGTTAATGGCTCCCTTTATGATAGTGCTGGAGCTAATTGGTAATTTTGCCCGCCTTATCTCCCTTTCCATGCGTCTTTTTGGTAATATCCTGGCAAAAGAGATTCTGCTTGCAGTTCTTTTTACCCTGGCCGGGGCGTTCTTTGCACCGTTACCCGTTCTCGCCCTTGGTGTGCTTGTTTCCGTGATTCAGGCACTTGTTTTTGTTCTCCTTGCGGTGATTTACTGTGCCGGAGCCATGGACCATGCTCATTGAGTAAAAAAAACATAGACGCTCTATAATTCTTCTTCTCCCCTTTGGGGAGGGGAATCCAAACATACAATACAATAAAAGAAGAAGGCCAATATATCTTTTAACTACTCGGAGGTTTTAAACAATGGACATCGCATTAATTTGTCTGGCAGCTGCCCTGTCAATCGGCCTGACTGGCTTAGGTGCTGGTCTTGCTATGGGGCGCGGCGTGGAAAGCGCATGTAACGGTATTGCTCGTAACCCGGAAGCAAAAGGACCGATCACCACCACCATGATTATTGGTATGGCTCTGATTGAGTCCATTGCTATTTATGGTCTGGTTATCTCGTTTATCCTGCTCTTTGCCAATCCTTTTAAGGAGATGCTGATCGGTTAAACAACCCAGCCCCCTGCAAACACAAAAGGCCACAGCGTTTGCTGTGGCCTTTTTTATTTTCTTTATTTCCCAAAGATGGAATGTCCGAGGTACTCGGCTACTCTTCATCCTCCCCATCAGGCAAAGAAAAGAGGCTTTTATTAATGGCCTTTTCCCGAGCCGCAGCAACTGTGATCTTATCTGCATCAATCAACTGCTGAAGATGCTGATCCATGGTCTGCATACCCTGGGCAGTTCCGGTCTGGATCATGGACTCAATCTGGTTGATCTTGCCCTCCCGGATGATACTGGCCAAGGCATTGGACCCGATCAGGATCTCCAGGGCTGCACAGCGCCCCTTGCCGTCCTTGGTCTTGAGAAGCTGCTGGGCAATAACCCCTTTGAGCGAGTCAGCCAGCATGGTTCGGGTTTGAGCCTGTTCGTCCGCAGGAAAGGCATTGATGATACGATCAATGGTCTTGGCCGCACTATTGGTGTGCAGGGTCCCAAAGACCAGAATACCCAATTCAGCGCAGGTCAGGGCCAGAGAAATGGTTTCCAGATCCCGCATCTCCCCCACCAGAATGATGTCCGGGTCTTCCCGGTTCGCTACAGACAGGGCCTTGGCAAAACTGAGGGCATGGCTACCAATCTCCCGCTGAGAAAAAATGCACTTCTTATTGGGATGAACAAACTCCAGCGGATCTTCAATGGTGATGATATGCTTGGCATGGGTATCATTAATCAGGTCAATAATTGCTGCCATAGTGGTTGACTTTCCACTGCCCGTGGGGCCAGTGACCAGGACCATACCTCGCTCGTAATGAGCAAAACTACGGACCACATCCGGCATATTGAGCTGATCCACCGTCAGAATCTCGGCTGGAATAATACGAAAAACCGCACCAATGCCCCGTTGTTGATAAAAGAGGTTACACCGGAAACGCCCTACCCCTTCCAGGGCATAGGCCTTATCAAAATCCCGGTTCTTTTTTATTGCTGTTTGCTGATCTTCATCCAGGATCTCAAAAAGAATCTTTTCATTGCTTTCCGGGGTTAACACCGGCTCATCCAAAGGCACCAGTTCACCCCGCAGGCGCAACAAGGGGGGGAAGCCGATGACCATGTGCAGGTCACTGGCCCCACGTTCCTTCATCTCGTTGAAGTATGAATCAATTATTGCCATATCTTTTCCCTTCTTTTTGCGATTTGCACTCGTCTACGCCATAAAGGGCTTGAGCAGTTCCTTTTTGTCCACATTGGCCTTTGCCGTTTCCAGACTGATCTTGTCTTCCTTCAGTAAATCCATAACTGATTCGTCCATGAGCTTCATGCCTAATTTGGTTCCCATCTGCATGGTGGAACGGATCTGAAAGGTTTTGTTATCCTTGATCAGATTGGCTATGGAGAGATTGCCAATCATAACCTCAGCAGCCAAATGCATCTTTGTGCCGTCCTTGGCAGGCAGGAGACGTTGGCTAAAAACGGCTTTCAATGATTCACTGAGCATGGCCCGGATCTGATTTTGCTCGCCTGGGGGATAGGAGTCAATGATACGATCCACGGTTTTCGGAGCACTGGAGGTGGAAAGCGTACCGATGACCAGGTGACCGGTTTCTGAAGCGGAAATTGCCAGAGAAATAGTATCAAGATCCCGAAGTTCACCAATGACAATAACATCCGGATCCTGTCGCAGGGCCCCTTTCAGGGCATTACTGTATGAAAGCGTGTCCGTACCCAGTTGCCGCTGATTGATGGCACCTTTTTTAAGAGGATGGATAAACTCAATAGGATCTTCCACTGTCAAGACGTGGTGCGCATGATTGCTGTTGATATAATCCACCATAGCGGCCAAGGTGGTGGTTTTGCCATGCCCGGTAGCCCCGGTCACCAACACAATCCCCTGATGATTTCCCAGAATACTATACATTACTTCCGGGATGCCCAGCTGCTCAAAGGAAGGAATCTCGCCGGGAATAACCCGAAAAATACAACTCATGCCATTATTATGAAACATGGCACTGCCCCTGAATCGGCCTAATCCTTTCACTGCATAGGCAAAGTCCAGCTGCATCTCTTTACCCAGAATTTTACGTTGTTCCGGGGTAAGGATTTCTAAAATAACTTTCCTGCAATTATCTGCTGTCAAGGGCTGGCTTTTCAGCCGAATCATTGTACCGAGACGGCGGACCATAAACGGCTCGCCGGGTAGCACATGGATATCTGATGCCTTGAGATCCATTGCTGCCTTAAAGACCTTATCCAGTATCGCCATAGGAATTTCTCCGTGAAAGAGTCAAGAGTTTAACCGGAGTATAGCACAATTTTTTTCTGAAACGAAAAGAAAAGTATATTTTGGCGGGGGACCGGGAGTTGGTGGGGCTATGTGCCTGGTGGGTGGGGATAAGAAATCGCAACGACCTGTAGAACATGAGACGCACCCTCTCTGGGTACGTTCCGGGTTACGGACGGCGGGGTTCTTCCGGGCAGTTGTTCATAAAGCCGTTCACCGGAGCAAACAGTGATGCTCTTCAGGTGGATGCCTGCATGCTCTTGGGTTGGATGCCTGCATGCTCTTGGATTGGATGCCTGCATGCTCTTGGATTGGATGCCTGCATGCTCTTGGATTAGATGCCTGCATGCTCTTGGATTAGATGCCTGCATGCTCTTTCAGTGGGATGCAGTTCCGTAGGTCGAGATGAGCTAGCGACCTCCGCCAGTAAGTTGATCGTCGTCAGAAACGTAGTGAGTGGGATGTATCCAACTTCTCTTGCCTCTTGACCGATACTGCGGAAGCGAATAAAGTTGCGGAACTCCCTACCTTGGAGGGCGGCGTCTAGCGGATGCCGGTGTATAGCGACATCTCATGACGAAATAATACATATAATAACAACGAACAGAGCGAGTTATGGTAGCAGAAAAAATGAGAGACCCGGAAAAGGGCGAGCGAGCAATGATTGAAGGTATTTTTGAGGGCAGCCCTGATGCTGTGGGGGTGGCTGTTATCCGCCTGAATTGTGGGTGCCGCAAGATGGCGGCAGTAAGCATTACTGGAGAGCCTGCGAGTAAGATTCTTATGTACCGCGATCAGGCCGAGTCTATCTGCGATCAATGCAAAAAGGACAATGGCGATTTTATGCGGGTCACAGAACAATTTATCAAGTGGAATGACCCTGAACCTGCCGAGGAAATGAAAAAGGAGATCTCAGCCAAGGTGCTGGGTGTCACGGAACAGTGACCTGCCCGGCTTCAAGGAAATAGACATCCTTCAGACGATAAATCAGTTACTCATGGGTTCTGCGATGATTCTGCACTGTCCCAAAGCAGCCGGGGATCAAAACTCAAAGCAGCAAACATGGTACAGAGAACAACCAGACTGAAATAGAGAGCTGCTGGCGCAACATCCACTGAAGAAAGGCTGCCAAAGCGCACCAGAGCACAGAGCAGAGCAATGACAAAAATATCCAGCATGGACCAACGTCCGATAAACTGGATAAAACGAAACATTAATGCCTTGTGACGAAGCCAGGTCGTCCATTGATTATGGATTGAGATCAGGATCAGAGCCATGCCAATGACCTTGAACAGAGGAACCAGGATGGATGCGGTGAGAATAATCAGGCCGATGCCATAGGCTCCTCCTTGAAAAAAGAGAATAATGCCATCAATAATGGTAGTCTTGCTCACCCGCCCCAACGAAGAAACCGACATAATGGGCAGGAGATTGGCTGGCAGGATTAAGATCAGGGCTGTGACAATCAGGGCCCAGGAACGATCAATACTATTTTCTTTACGCAAATGAAGGATCTCGCCGCAACGAGGACAATGGATTTTTTCTTGTTGAGTCCCTGATGGCAGCCGGTTGATCTTATGACAACTCTGGCAAAGCAATAAGCCTGCCTCTTTACCGGTTTGTGCCAGAGTAAGTACTGGTATCTTTGGACGATCATTGATCGTATTTTTATCCAGTTTCTTCCAAAACAGACTTTTGTCAATACATGCCTGCGCTGCCACAGTGGTTGCAACCAGCATAATAAAACAAAAAAATCCTATATTATACTCTATTGCTGCGGTATGGTTCATCTTGATAATGGTGATGAACACAGCAATCAGATAGATGTCTGTCATGGCCCATTCTGCGAGATGCTGATACCAGTGGAGGAAAACCGCCATCCATTTCTTTTTCCAGCCAAGATAGAGGCCAGCAGAAACCCCAAAGAGCAGAGAGAGCGTCATAAAGGGGCAGACAAGGCCGGTCAATACCACCAGGATACCAACAAGATATTCTCCCTGATCAAACATACTCAAGGTGCTCTGGAATAAAGAGCTACTCGTTGTTGATCCCAGGATATTAAAGCTGATCAGAGAGGCAAAATTGGCTGGGAGATACAGCAGCAACCCGGTGAGCGACAGTACCAGAGTCCTCCGTACAGAGTCTGGTCGTTTTCTATGGAGGCGGCGCTGGCAACGGGGACAAACCGGGGTATGGGTGGCTGTGGGCTGGACTTCTTCCACCAGGAGGTCGCAGCCAGGACAGATGATGTATTGATCTGTTGTACGTGTTGTCATTTCTTCCAAAACGAAGGATAAAAAACCACCAAGGCGGAAAAGAGTTCCAGGCGGCCCACCATCATATTCCAGGCCAGGAACCACTTACCTATATCGGAGATAGCATAATAATTTTCCGTAGGCCCAATTTCGCCAAAACCAGGACCAATGGTCATCAGGGCAGAAATCACCGAACTCATAGCAGTAACATAATCCATATCATCCACCAGGGTCATAAAACAACCGCCAATAAAGATGATAAAAATATTGACGATAAAATAGCAGATCGCCATATTAATCATGGAAACATCAATCTGTTTGCCATTGAGCCGTACTGAAACAATGGACATGGGTTGGAAAAAAGATTTTCGCACGGTGCCCCAAACAAACTTACAGATAATAACATAGTGGACAATCTTAATACCACTGGCAGTTGAGCCGGCACAGCCACCAATCAGGCAGGAAACATAGAGAAACATCTGTGCTGCCTGGGGCCATTGCTCATAATCTGCGGTGCCAAAACCAGTTGTAGTGAGCAGAGACATGGCCTGAAAGGTACCGTAGCGAGCAGCATCAATAATGCCGGAGTAGGTTCCCTGAAACCAGAGGATCAGGGAAACTGCGCAACAAAACAGAGCTGTCAGAATCGTATACCATCTGAATTCGGTATTGCGAGTGATCTCCTTAATACCGCCATAGGCCATATGATAGAGCAGGATAAAACTCGTACCGCCAAGAAACATAAAAAGAATGATTACCCAATCAAAATAGGCATTATCATAAAAACCAATACTGGCATTCTTTGGAGAGTAGCCAGAGGTGGACAGGGTACCAAAGGCAGTGCAAAGGGCATCAAACAGCTCCATCCCTCCTCCGGCCAACAGGATAACCTGAAGGATATTAAGCCCCAGATAGACGGCCCAGAGCCGGACCATGGTGTCCTTGGTTCGGGCAGCGAATTTTTCCCCGGTAAAGGACTGGCCAGGACTGGATTCGGCCCGAAACAGGCGTAACCCTCCCATTCCTTTAGGGAGAAAGAGGATGATCAGGGTGAGAAATCCCATACCGCCCAGGAGATGGGTTTCACTGCGCCAGAGAAGGAGGCCATGCGGCAGTGCTTCGATGTCATTGAGGATGGTTGCTCCGGTGGTGGTGTAACCAGACATCATCTCAAAAAAGGCATCTGTAAAAGATGGGATGGAACCGTGGATCATAAAAGGAAGACCTGATGCCGCAGAAACAATGACCCAACCTGCTACCGCAATAATAATACCGTCGCGGATATTCAATTCTTTCTGATTCTTGATGCCAAGCCAACAGGGTAAACCTGTGCCCAGAGCAATCAGGATTGCGATGAGGATCGCCAGGAAGTCTGATTCTCCGTAGTATAGGGAACAAACAAGGGGAAGAAGCATGGAGCTGCCCGTTGCTGTGAGCAGCAGGCCGATAATGTGAATAATGGAGAGGTAATGCATAAAATTTTACGGCAAAATGCGACAGGATTGAGTTTCGGTTTTTCGTTTTACTGAGAACCTGGTATGTTGCTGCTCCTCAATAGACAAAGAATCGCTCTGTTTGCAGGGGTGATTAAGGATATCCACTGAAAATATTTGCTGAAGATATCCAGCGGCTCAAAGTTATTTTCATTTTATACATAATACCTGTAAAAAAAACCATGACTGATTTTGATATAGCTGTCATCGGGGCTGGACACGCAGGCTGTGAGGCAGCATTGGCTGCTGCTCGCCTGGGCTGCAAGACCTTAGTCTTTATTATTAATGCCGATACCATCGGGGCCATGTCCTGTAACCCGGCAGTAGGTGGCTTGGCCAAGGGCCATCTGGTCAAGGAGATCGACGCCTTGGGTGGGGAAATGGCGAAAAATATTGATGCCACCGGTATCCAGTTTCGCCGCCTGAATACCAGTAAGGGGCCTGCTGTCCGGTCTTCCCGGGCCCAGGCAGACCGTCTCCTCTATCAGCAGCGAATGAAAACGGTTCTGGAGCAACAGGAAAACCTGGAAATTCGTCAGACTGTGGTGGATGAAATTCTGACGGAAAACGATCATGTGAAGGGAATTCGGACCTCCCTGGATGAGATTATTTCGGTTCGGGCCGTGGTGGTGGCAACCGGTACCTTTCTCAACGGGTTGATCCATATCGGTTTGAAAAATTTCCCTGCTGGTCGAATGGGGGATGCTGCTTCCACCAGCCTTGCTGAGTGGTACCGACGGATCGGCTTTGCAGTGGGCCGAATGAAGACCGGTACAGTGCCTCGCCTGGATGGCAAGACCATTGATTATTCTTTGCTGGAACCCCAGTACAGCGATGCCCCCCCTGCCCTGTTCTCTTTTGCCAATGCGCATAAGAAAAAACCGGACCTGCCCCAGCTCCCCTGCTATATAACCTATACCAATGAGCAGACCCATGCTGTGATCCGGGATGGGATCAATCAATCGCCCATGTACTCAGGCATCATTGAAGGGATCGGGGCCCGCTACTGCCCGTCCATTGAGGATAAGGTCATGCGCTTCCCGGAAAAGGGACGCCATCAGATTTTCCTCGAACCGGAAGGCCTGGACACGGTTGAAGTGTATCCCAACGGCATTCCCACCAGCCTGCCTTTGCAGACTCAGGTGAAGCTGGTACGCTCCATTATTGGTCTGGAAAACGCCCGGATTATCCGGCCCGGTTATGCCATAGAATACGATTATATTGATCCTCTGGAACTCAAGCCTTCTTTGGAGACTAAACGGATTAATGGGCTTTTTCATGCTGGTCAGATCAATGGGACATCAGGCTACGAGGAAGCTGCAGCTCAGGGGCTGATGGCGGCTATTAATGCGGTTCAACTGGTACGGGGGCAAGGGCCGGTTATTCTGGATCGATCCCAGGCCTATATTGGCGTGCTCATTGATGATCTGGTCACTCTGGGAACCAAGGAACCCTATCGCCTGTTCACCTCCAGGGCGGAATATCGTCTCCTGCTGCGAGAGGATAATGCGGATCTGCGCCTGCGGGATATCGGCTATCAGCTGGGGCTGGTGGATGAAGAAACCTATCAGGTATTTCTCGCCAAGAAAGAGGCCATTGAGCAGGGGTGCGCCCGTCTGGATACGATTCGCCTCAAACCGGTACCTGCCGTGAACGAGGGCCTGTCCGCCCTGGGCAGTACGCCCTTGACCCAGGCCATGACCCTGACCGAACTTCTGCGCCGACCGGAACTGCGCCTGAAAGAACTGACCCCTCTGGTGGAAGAGCAGGCCCCGGAGTTTTCCTTTTCCGCAGAGGAACTGCAATGTCAGGAGGAGATCGAATTGCAGGTCAAGTATGCCGGGTATATTAAACGGCAACAGGAGCAGGTGGATCGTTTCAAGAAACTGGAACGAACTCAATTGCCCGAGGATATGCAGTATAAGGGGCTGCCCGGCCTTTCCAATGAAGTGGTGGAAAAACTCAATAGGGTCAGGCCGCTTTCCTTGGGTCAGGCTTCCCGTATCTCCGGGGTTACGCCAGCAGCGGTTTCCGTGCTTCAGGTGCATCTGAAGAAGATGGGGATTCTTTAACCGGGTTTCTTTATCGTGTCGTCTCTTCTGATTTCATACAACCTTCTGTTGACAATTCGCTTTCATAACTGTTACCGTAAAGAAAAGCAGATAGGTTGTATCAGAAACCGGCGTGATGAACAGAACAGGGCTACTCTTCACCTCCTCAAGGCATATCGTGAAACCGAAGGTCTATATTGAAACAAGCGTTGTCAGCTATCTTACGGCACGACCGAGCCGTGACCTGATTGTTGCTGCGAATCAGCAGAGCACAACTGACTGGTGGAAGGAACGAAAAAGTTCCTTTGACGTGTTTATTTCTTCGCTTGTTGAGGAAGAGGCCAGCGGAGGTGATCCCGATGCAGCGGAAAGACGACTCAAGGCACTTAGAGGCATTCCGTCGCTTACACTTTCACAGGAAGCGTTGATGTTTTCAAAACAGCTGCTCGCCGGGGGATCATTGCCGCAAAAGGCTGCTGAAGATGCCATGCATATCGCAATTGCGACGTTGAACGGTATAGACTATCTGCTTACTTGGAATTTTAAGCACATCGCCAATGCCTCGGTTCGTTGGAAGGTGGAAAGAATATGTCGTGAAAACGGCTTTGAACCGGCGACTATCTGTACCCCACAGGAATTGATGGAGGATTAATATGCGACAGGATGAAATAGTAGCTGAGATTCGAAGGCGTCGGGAAGCTCATGCAGCGAAATATAATTATAATCTGGATGCTATTTATAAGGCGTTCAAGGAAGCTGAGGGCAGGAGCAAGCATCCGAAAGTATCGTTTCCGCCGAAGCGGATAGTATCAGGTTAGACGAAGAAAAAGACTGTTTAACTCCCGGTGGCTTCTCTTGGTCAGGGAAAAGGCAACTGAAGATATGTCGTGCCCCTGTCGCAGTGTTGCGGCGGGGGTATTTTTTTGTGGTGCGACGGCGGGCAGGCGAGCTTTTTGTTATCTTCTTACCCCTCCCCCGAAAACACCTCCACCACCCGCTCAACTTTTCCTCAACAACACGTCCAACCCAATCTCACAAGCACGTATGAGATAATCTCGATAGTGCTTATGAGATAAAGTCAATAACGTTTGTGAGATTCTAAACTGCCTAGGTATGAAGGAGAGAGATAACTACTTATGAGCCTCCTTCCTAACTAGGTATCTCCCTCCCTCATACCTAGGTAAGTCTCTCAGTACCATATAGGTAAGTCCCGAGGACATACCTATATGATACCCGCCCGCCATCGTGCGCAGGAAATCAGCCCGAAAAACGTTTTGTTACTCCTTGGGTCAGGCCTCCCGTATCTCCGGGGTCACTCCGGCAGCTGTTTCTGTTCTTCAGGTCCACCTAAAGAAGATGGGAGTTTTGTAAGCTGTAGGGGTTACGCCCTGTTACCTCGGGCAGCCACAGGGACCAGCCCCTACAACATGCACTGAAAGAGACTATTTCCTATATTCCGGGCTTGACTGCCCATCAATATAGACCCCTTCCAGATAGCCCAGTTTTCTTGGCAACTGCCCCACTGTCCCCCTGGTCAGCAAGAAATTCGCCTTCTTCCCCACAGCAAGCTGTCCAAGCTGCTCCATAGCAAAAAACTCCGCTCCATTTTTTGAAGCACATCGGATGCTCTCTTCCAGCGAATAGCCAGCCTTGATAAAAAGCTTTATCTCCTCAACCAAGGACTCGCCATGCAGGATACCACGACTGCCTGCACCAGTACCAACAGCAACCATGATGCCTGATTTCCGAGCCAGAGCCAACTGACCAAGCTGTTCAGCAACAATCTTTTTCCAAAAGGCCTCAGCACCGGGAACAGGCTCTCCTGGTGCTACATATCGGGTGGAAAACCGGCAGCACACCGAGCCACCACTGCTGGAGCCATCCAGGGCATTTTTGGCCCGCACCACACTGGGAATCCACAGTAGTCCCTTATCAGCCATTTTCTGCAAGTTATCCGGTCCCATACCATAGCCCTGTTCAATAGCATCACAACCCGCTTCTATTGCTTCCGTTACTTGTTGCGGACCATTCGCCACTACAATAGCTTTTTTATCACCCCTATTATTGAGGATATGCGAAAGATCTTCATAATTCAGCAAGGGAAGGTCTTCCGCTTCTTCCTCAATATCAGGAGAATATTGGATTCTGAGAAAATCAGCATCTGGAGCATCATGAGCAGTTCTGCGGGTTATGCCATCTGCTCGGTACTCTTCCTTCCTTTGTGCGGCCTGTACAAACTGATTCTTATCCGTCACAACCAACCCCAATATACCGTGGGCAAAACAATAACTGAGATGTCGTTCAAGTATCTTTTTCTGACTTTGCTCTTCCACCGCCTTGCCTTTCCCTTCAGGTAAGGACAAAGGTCTTGAAAGAAGATTCATAGCAGGGGATTCTAACAGAGAAACTGAACAGTCAACCAAGGCAGGAACAAGAGTACAGTGAGTGAGGTCTTCAAACAGGGTATCATGGGGAAGCGTGCGGAGAGATCCAGCAGGCTGAAAAGCTTGAAGGTGACCGTCTTTGATCTTCAGCAGTATATTACGACGAACCGTTCCCCCGCTCCCATCAATAATTCGTCCGACACGTATATATTTTGTTGTATGTCTCATGGATGCCATTTGGCTCCCCTTCCCTGATAGATAATCGGATTGGATCAGACAAAGAATACCCGATAACCCAGAAAAAAAGGCAAAAAAAATCCCTTACCAGTATTGCCCGGTAAGGGATTTACAAAAGAAATTGGCGGCGACCTACTCTCCCACATAGTCTCCCATGCAGTACCATCGGCGCTGAAGAGCTTAACTTCTGTGTTCGGAATGGGAACAGGTGGATCCTCTTCGCTATGACCGCCTCAAAATCGGTATATATAAATTAAATAGCAGGGTATGTATAACTTTATTTGAAAAGAATATGGTTAAGCCGCACGGCTCATTAGTATCGGTTAGCTCCATGTATTACTACACTTCCACACCCGACCTATCAACGTTGTAGTCTACAACGAGCCTTCAGGTACCTTACGGTACGGGATATCTTATCTTGGAGTGGGCTTCCCGCTTAGATGCTTTCAGCGGTTATCCCTGCCGAACTTAGCGACTCAGCAATGCTCCT
>JAABTP010000092.1 GCA_011389815.1 Desulfobulbaceae bacterium
ATCTCAAATGTCCATTTTTTTCTGGTGTAAAATTAAAAGATTAACCAGCTAGCAGAAAAAGGCTGTCAGGGGCCTGTCTACAAACACTACAAACAACAGGTATCCAGATCTATGAAAATAACAGAAGGAAAGACCGTTATTATTGACTATACCCTGAGCCTGAAAACCGGCGATATCATTGAGACCACACAAGGCGAAGAACCGGTTACCTATGTCCAGGGATCAGGTGAAGTAATCGACGGCCTGGAGCAGGCAGTTGCAGGCTTTGAAAAAGGCACAAAAAAAGATATTATTCTCCCGGTTGATCAGGCCTTTGGTGCGCATGACCCTGATGCCCTGCTCGAAATCCCTAAAACAGACCTGCCTCCGGAATCCCTGGTCCCGGAGACCATTATCCATGCCAATGGGCCAAAGGGACAGACTATTAATGGTAAGGTGCTGGAAGTAAAAAAGAACACTGTTATCGTGGATTTCAACCACCCCTTGGCAGGGCAGGAACTCTACTGCGCTGTTCATATTGTTGATGTGCAATAATTCATAAAAAGTTTCAAGGAGAAAGACCCCATGACTGAGCAGGTAGTGCATAAAAAAGGCGTTTCCTTAAAACAGGTCTTACTCATTGTTGCAGGTGCAATGCTCGTAACTGCCCTGCTCACCTTCTTTGCCATTAAGACCTGGCTCTTTCCTTCCCCCTTTACCCCGGTGGAGTTAACGCAACAGGAAGAGCAACGATTAGAGCAGAAGCTTAATCAGTTCGACGCGGTTGCAGGCTCTCCTTCTCAAGGAGCAAACAGAAATGCAGACACAGCACGAGCACGTTCCTATACACCGCAGCCGGGTGACTATGATGCCCAAGGCGCTTTGAAACCGGAAGCTTATTCTGAAGAGGGTGCAAATCGCGAGATTACATTTACAGAACGAGAACTTAACGGGCTGTTGGCAAATAATACCGATCTTGCCCAAAAAATGGCTATTGACCTGGCAACGGATTTGGTCAGCCTGCGCCTGCTTATCCCGGTGGATCCTGATTTTCCGATCATGGGTGGTAAAACCCTGCGGGTTCGGGCTGGGGCGGAACTGGCCTATCGCAATAATAAACCTGTGGTGGCTCTCAGAGGGGTTTCTGTGATGGGGATTCCAATTCCTAATGCCTGGTTGGGTGGTTTAAAAAATATTGATCTTATGCAGGAGTTTGGCGGTGAGCCGGGATTTTGGCAGAGCTTAGGTGAGGGTGTGGAGAGTATTCAGGTTCAGGATGGTGAGTTGTATGTGAAGCTTAGGGAGTGAGGGGTTTGGTGCCCCCTGATCCCTTGCCTGACTACTGCTCTCGCTGCAGGAGCAAGTGCAGTATTGGAGACAAAACTCTCCCCAGCTCATCAGGGGTGTCGGAAGACGTTTCAATATCAAGAAGAGCACTTTGTTCGCTCACCGTAATTGTTTTGGTGTAAACGCCGGTAAGTTCCCCACCATTGAAAGAAACAGAATAAGTCCCATTGCTGACAGGTATTGCATAACCACCAGCGCTGCCGGTAATTGCATAATACTTACCTTGATTAGGTATAACAGCAACATTGCCCTTACCTTCACCGGGGTCATATTGTTCATTTCCGTTGGCATCTGTCCATACAGTTCCAACGATAAATACATTATAGTGATTACTATTATTTGTATTTGCCTGGCAATAATTTCCCGTTGTGACGTATTCACCTACGTTGGTTCCTGAGTTGTTTTCGTGAATAGCGGCAATGCCAACATTGGTATATTCGCCGTCGACTGACATAATTGCCATACGATGCCCACGGCCTGTTTGCATACCATCAGGTTCAGACCCCCAATCAATATTCCAGGCAGCATGGGCATTTATTCCAGAAGAAGCATAGGCAAACACATTTCCTCTGCCCCGGGTGTAATGAAAGCCTGCACTGTCTATTCTGGCAAATTGACCTGTATGATCTTGGGCATCTCTTGATATGAGGTCCAGGGAGTGGGCGTAAGCGGCTGCATAGAGCCGGTTATCGAATGCTGCTGGTCCCTTAGCGGCATATCCTGTAAACTCATTTTTCAGTTTAGTTTTATTAACACCAAAATAATTTCTCCCATCAGCGACTTCAGGGTCATCTGAAGATGCAAGCCATATCCCCTCCTGAGCCGGGTTGAGACGGGCTCTGTTCATCAGCCAGAGAGCTTGCTGCTCATGACCATTTGGGTGGCTGCCGTCAGCAGTTTTATGATAGGTCCATTCTGTTGTTGCTGTCTCCTTTGAACTTATTGTTTCATCAACAGCAGTCTGGTCCAGCGGAATCCCACTTTGATAAAAAGGAGGATCCAATGCAGGGTAAGGTTCCTCTGCCATTGTGCTCACCGGTACAACAGCCCCTAAAACATATATACTCGTCAAAAGCCATTTAAAATTATATGCCATTGGGTTGCACTCTCCTAGGTTAAACTCTTTTCTTCCGGTTCTTGAGCTATTCAATACTCTATACAATTACTAACATTTCAAGAAAATTATAATCTTGATCACTATAATAACCATCAGGGTCACGTTCGGCCAATTCTTCAACTCTCTTTGATGGTTTTGTAAGAAGTCAGATTTTGAGGAATTTTGCTTCGTACCCCTTTGAGTTGCCGTCAGTGACATGCTGATTTCTGACTTTTTGGCAGACCATCATAATTACTCCTTTACATATTGCAATAAAAATACATTTCAGCTTACCTCCACCTCTGTCCACACCAAAGTCACCACCATTAATCCACCCTCCACGCTTGAGCCGCCTGAAAAGCAAGCCATTCCTGAAACAAATTAACATGTTTCAGGTTCCACTCCTCATACTCCGCAACTTTATGCGCCAAGCGAAACTGAGAGAGCAGGTATGCCTCCTTCTTGTCGGCAAAACTGCTCCTGTTCAGCTCATCTTTGCTCAAAAGGACCATATTGCCAAGCCGATCAGCTACTTCATTGGCCCCTTGCCCGAAATGTTCATACCAACTTTGATCAGGGTTATACGGACAAACATGCTCAAGACTTGTCTTGGTGTAATCAACTTCATGCCCAAGAGACTGCTCAATCTCTGCCAGTAAAAATCGGATTTTTTTTGAGGAACTTCTGCTGGGCAGCTTGTAGAACTCAAACGCATTGATACAGCTGCTGTCTTCTGGATACAAGGCTCTGAATTCTTCAGAGTTTTTCACATGACTTGCCCGCATGAATTCCTTATGAAATACCCGCATCGCAATTCGATTATAGCTCCGTTCCTGCTCACTGGGCGAATGCCGACAAATGACGTTATAACGGATGGAAAGGACATAGAGATAGCGGAGCAGCTTGATGAATTCAGCAGAGGAGAAAGCTTTAAAAGCAGCCATCAAAATGGTGAAAGGCTGCTTAATATTAAAGAGTTTTAAGCCTTCCAAATAATGGCGAGCCGGTCGATACTCCTCACCCTGTAAAGCCCACCACTCGTCATAAGGACTGAGCAAAGAAGCGTACACAGGAGCAAATTCAGATAATGAGCGCACATAGGCATATGAACGTTCCGGCGTGTCAGCCAACTCTCTGAGAGATTTGAACAACCCTTTTTTGGTAACAAGCCTTTTCTGAAAATTATGATGGTACCGGGTAAAATCGGTAAAGGTATTTTCTCCCAGTTGATCCACAATAGCTGACCAATCTTCATCCAGTTCATCTAACTGCTCATCCGGCACGTCATCCTTGCCCGTGATAACGGAAAAAAGATAATTCTTGAGCAGATCAGGGGTGGACAACTGGACGCCTCGGGCATTCAATGTTTCAAACACCTTGTAGGCGTTCAGATTATCCTGAACAACAATTCTGGTAAACATCAGGCCAGAGGTGACCTGCTCAACAAAGGCAGCAATCTCATGCCCTGCTGCGCCCATCTTCTGCCTATAAAAGAAGTCGAAGCATTTCTTGATCAGCTTGTTGGTAGCAGTTAGGCCGCGAACATTTGGGGTGCTCAGTTGAGAACAGACTGAACGATAGAAGCGTTTATTATTACGGTTTAAGGAGAGCTTGCTGCTCACCTTCAAAGAAACAAAGTCTTTGGAGCCAATAAATCTGTTGCGCAACTCATCAAGTCGCTCTTTATTATTTTCCGGATCCTGACCAGTATCAATCAGATCCTGAATCTGTTTCATTGCTGCCAGGATAATCAGGGTTGCCGTTACCAAGCGCTGCTGCCCATCAATGACCTCGAAATAATACTGTTCCTTCCGCTGAAGAACAATATAGCCCATGTAGTGATAATGTTCTTCCGGTAGCGTTCCAATATCAGACCAGAGATCTTCCCACTGCTCCAGGCCCCAGGCATAATCACGTTGAAATCTCGGGACAACATACTGTATCCCGTTGCTGAACAATTCCTGAAAGGTAAGATTAGCAGGCTCCATGAGCATAAAATCTTTCATAAAATCTGTCCAAGGAACAGCTTTGTTCGCTCTGATTGGGGATTGGAGAAGAAATTTTCCGGATCATTCTCTTCAATAATCTCACCGGAATCCATAAAAAGAACCCGATCAGCAACGGTGCGGGCAAAACCCATCTCATGGGTAACACAGATCATGGTCATACCTGCCTGAGCCAAGTCCACCATAACGTCCAGCACCTCTTTGATCATCTCCGGATCAAGGGCGGAAGTGGGCTCATCAAAAAGCATTATACTGGGATTCATACAGAGAGAACGGGCTATGGCAACCCGCTGCTGCTGACCACCAGACAGTTGCTCAGGATATTTATAAGCCTGATCAACAATCTTCACCCGTTCCAGATATCCCAAGGCGATATCTTCAGCCTCCTTGCGCGGCTTTTTTAAAACCCAGATCAAGGCCAGGCAACAGTTATCCAGGACAGTGAGGTGAGGGAAGAGGTTAAATTGCTGAAAAACCATCCCAACATCACGGCGCACCTGTTCAATATGCTTAAGATTATCATCAAGCTCAAGGCCATCGACACGGATAACCCCTCGCTGATGCACCTCCAGTCTGTTGATACAGCGGATAAGGGTTGATTTTCCACAACCAGAAGGACCGCAGATAATAATCCGCTCACCCCGCTGAACAGTCAGATTAATATCCTTAAGGACATGAAAGGCATCATACCATTTATGCACGCCTGCAAGCTCAATAGCAATGGTCTGTTCTTGCTCTACCTGTTCTGGTGATGTATTTTCCATTTTTTTATATAACAGTACTGGCTAATCCGTTGTGATTGCCCGACCAATTTTCATTTTTTTATTGCTCCTGCCCTGGGGAAGGGGTGAAATTTTATTATACTGCCCGTCTCTTTGCATTATTTGATCTCATTTTCAATGTCCGGTATGCAGCTTCTTTTCCAGATATTGGCTATACCGGGACATGGAAAAACAGAACAGCCAATAGACAAATCCGGCAAAAATATACCCCTCAGCTGAAAATCCCAACCATTTACTATCAGTAAATGAGGCCTGGACTGTTGCCAGCAGATCAAAAAGCCCTATAATCAATACTAAAGTTGTATCTTTAAAAAGCGCTATAAAGGTGTTCACTATGCCAGGAATAACATTTTTTAAAGCTTGAGGTAAAATAATCAGCAACATAGCCTTCCAGTAGGAGAGTCCCAAAGCATCTGCTGCTTCATATTGTCCATGAGGAACAGACTGGAGTCCACTCCGTATCACCTCTGCCATATAGGCTGACTGAAACAGCGAAATCCCTATCAAGGCTCGCAACAGTTTATCAAGCCGCACTCCTTCCGGCATAAATAAAGGAAGGAGTACTGACGACATAAACAAAACTGTAATTAAGGGCACGCCACGCCAGAGTTCAATAAAGACAACACTCAATCCCCTGGGTATAGCCATAGAGGAACGCCGCCCTAATGCCAGGAGAGTACCAAGAGGCATGGCAAAAAGCATCCCTACGGTTGACAGGATAAGGGTAAGCATCAACCCTCCCCACTGATGCGTCTCCACCACTGGTAAACCAAACAAACCGCCGTAAAAGAGAAAAAAAGCAATAAAAGGGAAAACAAGAATGCCGAATCCGGCAACATAGCTCTTATAAGGAAGCTTCTTCAGCAAAAGGTACAAAAGCAGCAGACCTGCCAGCCCAAACACAACAACAGGTCGCCATAATTCGCTCTCCGGGTAAAAGCCAACCATAAAATGGAGAAAACGGAGCCTGACAAAGACCCAACAGGCCCCCTCACCGGAGCAGGCCTCCCGGCTTGTTCCTGCCCAATCAGCATCAAGCAGAGCCCAGTTGACCATTGGGGGCACAACGAGATACAGAAGATAAAGGGACCCTAAGGTAAACAGACTGTTCAATGGGGTTGAAAACAGATTTCGCCGCAACCAACCCACAACACCAACACTGATCATTGGTGGTGGTAAATCAGGATGAGGAGTATGCACTACGGCCATAACATTCCTTCTTTACAGCTCCTGTAATAAAACGCGCGCATTATATTTATTCATGAGCCATGAAGTTGTCAGATTGAGTGTCAGATAGACGGCCATTGTCATAGCAATGATTTCGATAGCCTGACCGGTCTGATTCAAACTTGTCCCGGCAAAAACCGCAACTAAATCTGGATAACCAATAGCAGCAGCTAACGATGAATTTTTTATCAAATTGAGATATTGGCTGGTCATCTGGGGAATGACCACGCGCATGGCCTGAGGAATGACCACCAGCCGCAAAATTTTTCGTTGCGCCAGCCCAAGAGCCCGGGCTGCTTCTGTCTGAGCATGGTTGACTGACTGGATACCGGACCGGACAATTTCAGCAATAAAACTGGCAGTATACACAGTCAGCGCAAGCAGAAGAGCAGCAAGCTCAGGGATAACTGTCATCCCTCCTTTAAAATTCAATCCTTGCAGACTAGGGTACTCCCAATGCAGGGGACCACCTGTTGTACACCAGATAATCATGATAGGAACAACAAGTATTGCTAAAGAAAGGGGAAAGACAGGTAACTCTTTTCCTGTTTTTTCCTGGTATTTTCGTGCCCAGAAGAACAATATACCGATCGCAACAAGACTCGTAAAAAAACCAATAACCAGGAGCGTGAATCCCAGATCAGGAAGCGGTCGAGGCATATAGACACCTCGAATATTCAAAAAAATCCAGTCTCCTATATGCAGACTATTACGGGGTAAGGGAAGAGAACGCAGAACAGCAAAATACCAAAAAAATACCTGTAACAGCAGAGGAAGGTTCCGAAAAATTTCAATATACAGTGCTGCCAGTTTGGCAATCAACCAATTTGAAGAAATCCTTGCAATTCCAACAATAAATCCAAGAACAGTTGCACCGATAATACCTAACGCAGAAACCAGAATTGTATTGAGCAGTCCAACCAGAAAGGTTCGACCATAGGTGCTGGATTCGTTATAATCAATCAGGGTTTGGATAATGCCAAAACCAGCTTTTTGTGAAAGAAAGGCAAAACCACTGGTTATTCCCTGTTGTTCAAGATTACTGAGGGCATTGGCCCCGATCAGAAAAAAAAAGAGCATCGTGCCCAACATCAGGGCAACCTGGAAAACCAAGGCCCTGTTCCGACCTTGGTTCAACCATCGCATCATGTTTTCTGATCTCTCCATCACTGTCAGCGCATAGGCGGAGCATACTGAATGCCCCCGTCCTTCCATAAGGCGTTCAGCCCACGTCTGATTCGCAAGGCAGACCCTTTGCCCACATTGCGTTCAAAAACTTCGGCATAGTTGCCGACCTGCTTAATGACCTGATAACTCCAGTCGTCCGGCAGGTCCAGACTCTGCCCCTTATCGCCGTCCAGCCCGACCAGTCGTCGAATAGCAGGATTAACAGACCTCCTTTTCATCGCATCAACGTTGGCAGATGTGACCCCCAACTCATCAGCATTGATCATTGCAAAAAAAGTCCAGCGCACCACATTGAACCAGGCGTCATCACCTTGGCGCACAACCGGTCCCAGAGGTTCCTTGGAAATAATCTCCTTCAAAATAACAGCGTCATATGGTTTGCTCAATTGGGTTCGCAGGGCATACAATTGCGATTGATCCGAGGTCAGGCAGTCACAACGACCAGCTTCAAAACCTTTGGCAGCCTGATCATGGGTGTCAAAAACAACAGCATCGTATTTCATATTATTCTTGGCAAAATAATCTGCTAAATTCAGCTCACTGGTTGTTCCGGCATGAATACAAAAAATCGCCCCGTCCAGTTCTTTTGCTGATGTAATTCCGAGCTTCTTGGGGACCATAAAGCCTTGACCATCGTAATAATTCACCCCAACAAAGTTCAACCCAAGTGCAGTATCACGATGCTTCGTCCAAGTGGTCCCGCGGACCAGCACATCAATTTCGCCGGACTGTAAGGCTGTAAAACGTTCTTTGGCATTCAAGGGAGCATATTTCACCTTGTTTGCATCCCCAAAAACAGCAGCAGCAATGGCTCGACAGCCATCAACATCCAGTCCTTTCCAATGTCCCTTTTCATCGGTGGAGGAAAATCCAGGCAAACCTGTAGAAACACCGCAAACCAATGTACCCCGTTTTTTTACTTCATCCAAGGTTCCTGCCTGTACCGAAAATCCAGACAGCATGAGCAGACAAGTAACTATGCTGCTGATCGTGCTTATTGAATATTTTTTCATGCTTTATCCTCTTTCTTCTGATAGGCGTATGATATACTGTATTGATTGCGTTGTCAGCTTTTCACAGCATCCTGTTCCGAGCGGACGATTGTTAACAGAATACCCATTAACGATTCAATTTCTTTCAGGTAGTACTCATCAATATCAATATAGGCTGTGTTGTCAGAGAATTTCATAAATTTCCAAGTGGTTCCCGAGGTAACGCAGCCGTATATACAGGGGATCGGCGTACCTTCCTGTTTATTATAGAGATCCGCTGCATACATCGTTGCTATGCATTGACCGAGCCCCTGAACGATATTTTCCTTTTTTGCTTCAACAATGGTTATAACCGGTGCTGTGATATAAAACTGCTCCGGATTCAGGCTGATAATATAATCGCATTTTCCATCCAGTTCTTTTCCTTCGTCCACTGTAAAGGTGAATCCTGAAAACAAGCTGATAGTGTTTTTCAGCTCTCTTCGCAACTCAGCCATAATTGGAGCAATAATCCACTCGGATCTGGACTTTTCGGTGTTAATAGACAGAGCCAGCGGGGCGAATTCAGCCAGTGTTGTTTGCAGGTAATCGCTTATCGGTGCAGGTTTGATGTTATCATCTGAAAATATTTTTTCATTCTCAACTATTTGAAGGCCAAGCTTTTCCTTGGCATCTTTCAGGGTGAATTTACTGTAAGCCATAGCTGCTTATAAAAACAAAGTTTGTCTTTATTTGCTCCAGAGATTATCTCAGTCGGAAGCCGGTGGAGCAAGCAATGTTTCTCCTGTTGGGCGTATGAAATATATTTTCCAGAAAGAATAACACGAGATGTTTACAAAGGGAAGAATTATTCAAAATTTTGAATCCATATTTTTTCATCAGGAGTATGAGTACAATGTAGTGGTTCCCAAGCTGGAGCCTTTTTGGGTTCCTAAGCTCTGCTTGGGCACAGACGCCGTGAAGCTCCGCATCATGTCCTGATGAATTTTCTTTTTCATCTCAACCATTGAAAAGACAACAAAGAGTTTTTACTGGTGCCCAGACAATATGTTGCAGAGTGCGTTGAGGCAGTAGGCCGGTTCCTGCTTGACCCCTTTGCAGGCTCAAGATATACTATTTTATTTTATCCCAGAGAACCACCCTCGCTGAGAGATTGTCTCCTTTTCTCGTTAAACGGCTCGTTGACAAAGGCAACGCCAACCTGCAATTCAATAACAGGAGCAAGTCTCAACCACGAAAAAGAATACTATCATGGTTTATCATTATGCAAGCATCTGCTGAAGTATTAATTATCGGTGCTGGCCTTTCCGGCCTGGCAGCAGCCACCTTTCTCAAACATAAAGACCCGGATATTTCCTTGCTGGTTATTGAACAGGGCGATCATCCTGGCGGGGCTGTTGCCTCGTATCTTGAGGAAGGATACCTTGCTGAAGCAGGTGCCCACGGCTTTCTGGACAACTCTCTGGAAAGCAAAGTTCTTATTCATGAGGCAGGACTCACCCAAGAAGTCGAAAAAGCCCCTCTCTCTGAATTTGTCCGCTATATCTGCCTGGATGGTCAGCTCCAATGCATTCCCCAGACTCCGGGGAAAATCCTGAAGGCCCCTTTGCTTCCTCTGACAGCCAAACTCAGAGTGCTTGCCGACCTCTGGAAAAAACCTCTGCCCGACCAACCTTCAGTGGCTCAATGGGTGGAACATCGCTTTGGCAAAAAAATGCTCCCCTTTGCTGATGCTGTTTTCACAGGAACCTATGCTGGTGATATTGAACGGTTGAAGCTGGAAGCTGTCATGCCTGGCCTGCATAACCTGGAGCAGACCCATGGATCGGTTCTGAAAGGTGCTCTCCACAAAATGCGTGCTGCCCGCAAAAAAAACGGGAAAAAGAAAAAAGGCCTGCCTGCCATGACCAGCTTTCATGCTGGTATGTCACGCCTGCCCCAAGCCATGGCAGCCAAGCTCATCCCAAATCAAGAAATTATGTACCGCACTGTGGCCCGCTCCATTGCCCGGAATGAAAAGGGATGGCTGGTACGAACCGGTCAACTCGAACTCCAGGCCCGCCATGTAATCATTGCCCTGCCAGTAAATCGTTGTCTGGAACTTCTTGCTGACAGCGAGTTCCCCACACCACCAATAAATGCTCTCCAAGAAGCACGCATTGCCAATGTGGTCCTTGGTTTTACAGACAAAGCAAAAATTCCCTTTGGTTTTGGTTATCTTGCCCCGGAAAAAGAACAGCGTTTTGCCCTTGGTGCCTTATTTTCCTCGCATATGTTCCCTGCCCGGACCCCTGAAGGCCATGTCCTGGTGGAGGCCTTGGTTGGTGGACGCAGGCATCCGGAGCGGTTGGATCTTCCTGATGAAGAATTGGTCAGCAAGGTCTATGATGATTTGAAACAACTCATAGAGTTACCTGATCCTCCTGTGTTCAGCCGGGTTTTGCGTCCCAAGTACGGCATTCCTCAGCTGGAAGAAGGATACCCAGCTCTCCTTGATTGGCGCCAGAAAATTCATGCAGAAAATAATAACCTCCACCTGTGCGGCTTTGGCTGGCAGGGGATCGGCATCAATGATATGCATAAACAGGCCTGGGAAATGGCTAAACGTATCCTGACCGGATATCAGGAAGAGCGTGCAGAAGAGGTAAAGGGAGTATATTTTTAATGGTTCCCAAGCTGGAGCTTGGGAACCAGAAAAACTTGGGAACCAGAAACCCAGCCGCCCCACTCTTTCCACCAATATCTTGACACCTGCCTAATCATGCTTACTGTTGGGGTTTATTAGAGAAGGGCAACCTCATCTCAGCATACAATTCCATCCCATCCCCTGGGAAGGGAGCGCAAAATATAACTCATTAAAAAAATATTTAAAAAAGGATAATCATCATGACTACACAGGCTGAAACCAAACAATTTCAGGCCGAGACCCGAAAGGTTCTCGACATTGTCATCAACTCTCTCTATACCGAACGGGATATCTTTGTCCGTGAACTCGTTTCCAATGCCTCTGATGCCTTGGAAAAATTTCGCCATCTTTCCCTGACGGAACAGCCGGAATTTGACGCCCATGTCCCGCTTGAAATCAATATTGACTGTGATGATAAAAAACACACCCTGACTATCACAGATACCGGTATTGGTATGACAGCAGCAGAACTGGAGGAAAACCTGGGGACTATTGCCCATTCCGGCTCTGGAAAATTCGTGGAAGAACTGGCTGAAGCAGCGAAAAAAGATGTCAGTCTGATCGGTCAATTTGGGGTGGGCTTTTACTCAGCCTTTATGGCAGCAAAAACTGTCACCGTCCAAACCCGTTCCTGGGACGGCAGTGAAGGCCATGAATGGCATTCTGACGGCAATGGTTCCTATACCATCAGCTCCTGCGACGGTCTGCATCGGGGCACCAAAATTATCATTGAACTGAAGGATGATGCTGAGGAGTATGGCCAGAAATTCACTATAGAACGCATCATTAAACAATACTCAACCTTTATCCCTTTTCCTGTTAAGGTTGAAGGCAATAAGGTCAACACGGTTGAGGCCATCTGGAGTCGCTCCAAAAGTGAGATCACTGACGAAGAATACAACGAGTTTTATAAGTTCGTTGCAAACGCCTATGATGAGCCTACCTTCCGCCTCCATTTTGCTGCTGATGCGCCACTGGCCATTAATGCCCTCCTTTTTGTGCCCAAGGATAACTTTGAAAACCTTGGTATGGGCCGCATGGAACCTGGCGTTAATCTCTACTGTCAGAAGGTATTGATTGACCAGCACAGCAAAAACATCCTGCCTGAATGGCTGCGCTTTATCAAGGGTGTGGTGGATTCTGAAGATCTTCCTCTCAATATTTCCCGTCAGTCCCTGCAGGATAATGCCCTGGTCATGAAACTGCGCAAGGTCATCACCAAACGCTTCCTCAAATACATGACCGAAGAGGCCAAGAAAGATAGCGAAAAATATCTGGCGTTCTGGAAGACCTTTGGTATCTTTCTCAAAGAGGGTGTTACCTCTGACTTTGAGTTCCAAAAGGAACTGGCTCCTTTGTTGCGTTTTGAATCTTCTGCCACAGATGCTGACAGCATGACCTCCTTGCAGGAGTACGTGGACCGGATGGCAGAAGGACAGGAAGAGATTTACTACATCAACGGTTCCAGCCGGGGAGCTATCGAGAACGGTCCTTATGTAGAGATGTTCAAGAAGCGTGACATTGAGATTCTTTACACCTTAGAGCCTATTGACGACTTTGTTCTTTCCCATCTGGGAGAATTTGACGGCAAAAAACTTCTTTCTGCGGATCGGGCTGACCTGCGCCTGCCAGAGAGCACAGACAAAGAAGAGCAGGCTCAGGACGAGGCAAAAGAAGAAAAACTGGCTGAGGCTGTGCAGACGTCCCTGTGCAAATGGATGAAAGAGATTTTGAGTGACAAGGTCAAAGAGGTTAAATCGTCAACCCGTCTGGTGGATAGTCCGGCTATGATCGTTAATGCAGATGCTTATATGACCTCATCCATGGAACGCATTCTGGCAGCTCAGGGCAAGAGCGGGCAGGATAATCCTATGATGATGGCAGGGAAAAAAGAAATGGAAATTAATCCGGCTAATCCGTTGATCAAAAAGATGGCTGATCTGCGCAGCAAGGATCAGGACTTTGCCAAGGATGTCGCTGAGCAGATCTATGATAACGCCATGATCCAGGCTGGGTTGATTGTTGACCCGCAGGAGATGGTGAATCGGAACTACCGTATTTTGGAGCGGATGTCGGCGTAAGATGTAAATATCATTGTAGGGGCAAATCCCTGTGTTTGCCCTTTCTATAGCCGGGCAGGCACTGGGACCTGCCCCTACATTTTCACCGAAGAATCCTTATGCCCACAACACGGATAAATCAAAACTGATTTCTGTAAAGGGCGGCAAAGAAACGCTCTGATCATCCTGTAAGGTTTTAAGCAACACCCATTTATTTCCAGATGACTCAGACAGCAGTTGATAGGCTTCCAAGGTCCGCAGATCCGGATCCACCAGCCATATATACTGCACTCCGTAATGGGCGTACAAAGGCATCTTAACGGCCCGGTCAATCTTACCTGTTGAGGGCGAAAGCACCTCACAAACCCAATCTGGCACACATTCAAACCAAGCGGTTTCCGGGAGTTCCGGCATCCGCTCCCGTCGCCAGCCTGCCAAATCAGGAACCATTATATCGACATCCAGATGCAGTTCTGGCTCGTCGAGAATCCACCATCCTCCCGGCCCGCCCTGGCCATGATCATACGGGGCAGTGATTTTCGTACCCAATGAGGACGATGCTCTTGCATGACGTGGTGCAGGTCGCGGATGGGTTTCCAGAATGCCGTTGAGGATTTCGCCGACTCTGTTTTCCGGCAGATCGAACAGGTCTTCATAGACTGCGTGGCGTTTGGCGGCTTGTCCCATTTTTGTCCCATTTATGCGTTACTTTTTTCGGGTGAACCAGATGAGTTCAAATATCAGGCGAATCAAAGTAGGAGCAGCTTGTAGATAGGCACCATATTGACTTGAAGTGAACAAAAACTCACCGTAATTCCTGTTGACGGAACAGCAATAAGTTTGGCACCAGCAAAGTCAGCTGCATCTTCATACCACTCCTCAACTCCAGCACCATCATAATCCCAGATATACAGCTTCATCTCTTCATCAAGAGGCAAGCCACCTATTGTAAATTCACCGGTTTCGCTTGTTTTTGTAATCCCTCTAAATACTTCAATGCTGTTAAGCGCTAATATCCATATATTTTCGATAGTCCCAGAGTAGCATTGTTTATCTTTAACCAATTGACCCGATATGGTACCGCCCAAGGGTAAGATAATATCTTTATCAGTTACCTCACCAGACACCATTAAAGGTGTCGCATCGTCTTCTTCAGCTCCATTTGGATCGCTCTCACTATACCAACGCGAGACATACTCAGTGTCAAACGCAAAGAAATGAACTCTATATGATTCTCCATCCTCTAAGTTATTAATGGTATACTCACCGCTTCCCGTTGTTTTCGCAGAATTAGCTTGATGCACACCTTCTTTAAACGCCTGGGCATAAACACCAGCAATGCCTTCTGTACCATTACTTGTTATTTTCCCTGATATTGACCCGGCCTGGACTTCTGCCACTTCTGCAAAAATACCACTCAGGACTCCTGTAACTCCCCAGAACAAAAAAAGCGTAAAATATTTTTTAAAGTTATTTTTCGCACGCATCGACCTCCTCCTTTGCTATTCCCTTAAGCATTCAAAGTCTATCCCCATTTTTTTTATGGTACCCACAAAGAAATTTTAACGCAAGTAATTAGTCAAATAGATGTCAGTTGATTACAAACAAGGCTAAGCGCCCCTTACTGCTTCAGTAACGGGAAAATCAGAACACATTTTTGTCGAACGACTGCAAGACTAAACTCTTCCTGCTCTACGCAAAAAAAAGAAAGCCAACTGACGTGCAACAATAAAGTAAGATTTCAATCGCACAGTTGGAGTCCTGAGGTCTGTTACCCTGCTCAGGTCAGAGGAAGAAGATTTGAAATGATAAAGAATATGGGTGACACGCCCCAGCACTTGCCTCAAGGGTACGGGGGCATCAAAAGCAAGACAGGCATCTCCTTGTGTTTGCACATAGAATATCCCTTGGCAGGAATACCGCCTAACCAGACGATGAATCAAAGGGTTGCCCTGTTGATCATAAAGAAGAAGAAGTTCTCCAACTCCCGGACGTAGGGTCTTTAGAGAAGCAATCTGGACAGTTTCACCGCCCAGCAGAGTTGGTCTCATTGATTCTCCTGACACTCGTATATGTATATCCCGTCCTTGATCCAGAAGAAATGAAATGAGATCAAGAGCACCTTGATCCCGTATACTGATCACTCCAGAATCATTCTGGGATCGTTTTTGATCCACCAGTGTTTGCCAGCATAAAGAGGAGCACGTTAAAGCTATTCTTTTCATCGGCGAACACCCTCACATCATCAATCTGCCAACAACAATTCTAAGATTGCCGGTAAAACAGGCCCCTGACAGCCTTTCTGTAAAATGGACATAAGGCGCAATAACCCGACAGCCCTCAGGTTGGAGGCTCTCTC
>JAABTP010000093.1:0-7712 GCA_011389815.1 Desulfobulbaceae bacterium
GATATTTGAAAGAGGAGCAAGGCCCCAAAAAGGACTTTTTTTCGTGTTTTGAGCACAAATCCTACGAACTTGGGTTATCTGAACGCTATTAAACTTTGGGAGGAGACACGCAATTCCGCCCAAATGGATGACATCAGGGCGATGATGGCAGATAAGGCGGCTGCGGCATATCAACGAGCCGTTGCAATGCTTATGCAGTTCCAGGAATCGCATCAAGCCTTTGACATGGCGGAACGTGCCCGTGCCCGCTCGCTTCTTGATCAGACAGGCAGTTTTGAGATGGCAGACGCACCAGAGCTTATGGAAAAGGAACAGGAAGTGCGGAATGAAATTCATCAGCTGGAGTCACAGTTACGTGATATTGAACAATCCGCTCAAACTAAGAGACGTCGCTTAAAAAAGCTTGATAAAGAATATGAACTGACTAATCAAGAAACGATAACTACACCTGTATTAGCGAAGAAAAAACAATTATTACTTGCTGAAATAAAAAAGTTAAAAGCCGAGTTGGCAACAGAGTATTCTGCGTCCCGGTTAAGCAAACAACTCAAGGATGCCTACTTTAACTACCTGTCTGTTCTGACACGAATCAAATTATCTAAGTCAGCCAAGTCCAAGCTGAATAAGCAAGATTCACCATCAACGTCAAATCATGTCGCCTCATGGAGTGATGTGCAGCAGATGTTGGCACCTGACACAACGTTGCTAGAATACTATATCTCCCCTGAACAAACTTTTGCCTTTGTTCTCACACATGATACGTTTCATGCAGTGTCAATCCCTATAATAGAATCTGATATAGAAAAGAGAATCAGCAAGCTCCCAGAGGCAAGACAACATGGAGGAAATATCTACTTCCAGCAACTGTATCAGCTCCTCTTTCAACCAGTTCGTCAATATATTTCGACAAGTAAGTTATATATCGTTCCTCATGGAATCTTGCACTATCTGCCGTTTTCTGCTCTTCATGACGGAAAGCAATACTTGGTTGAGCAATACACGATGGCTAATCTGCCAAGTGCAAGCCTACTGTCTATTATTCACAAAAAGACACAACCTTCGGAAGGAAGTAAAGATACAATGGTAGCATTTTGCAAGTCAGAAGCAGAAGGAATTGGAACTGCTGAAGTTTGTCCGCAGGCGAAAAAGGTCGCTGAATTATTTGAGGCAAAGATATTTCAAGAGGATGCCGCTACGGAAACAGTTTTCAAGCAGCAAGCTGCGTCTGCTGACTATATTCATATTGCTGCACATGGAGAGTTTAAGTTAGACACGCCTTTGCTTTCCCGTATGTATCTGTCTGCAGATGACAAGAATGACGGTTTTTTAGAGGCTTCAGAAATATTTAACCTTCATCTTGCCAAGAATGTTCAATTGGTTACGCTCTCTGGCTGTGAAACAAATATGACAGGCCGCAAGGAGTCAGAAAAAATAGACAGCAATACGGTAAGTGCCGGGGATGAAATCGTCAGTCTGAATCGTGCGTTTATTTCTGCCGGAGCACCCTCTATTTTGTCAACGCTTTGGCAAGTCCCAGATGAATCAACAGAAAAGTTGATGCTGAAATTTTACAGATACCTCACACAAGGGTACAGCAAAGGTGCTGCCTTACGCTGTGCTCAAGAAGCTATGCTGCAACGTGTCAGTCCTGCCAAATGGGCTGGTTTTGTGTTAACGGGGGATATTGGAAACGGCAAAGAAGGTGGTGCTTCATGTCCAGACGCAACAGTAGGAATAGACTGAACAGCAGGGAGTCATCTACACATATCCAGACGGTAGAAGAATACAGCCGCAAACTCGAACTACTGGAAGACGGTTCTGAAGGCTTACTTGCCGTGCTGCTGCTGCGCGATCAGCTACAGAATGCCATATCATCAGAGGGATCATACCCTGACGACGAGCTGCAACGACTTGTAAGATTAGATAAACAACTAAAAAGCATCGTTCTGAAAACAGAAAGTATAAAGAATTTGTCTGAGTACCGCAGGACGTTCTTTCCTGCTGAGGAGTATTGGTGGTGGTACATTGATCAGGAGGCTTCCGCGCAAGAGGAAAAGAAAGACCTGCTATGGAACGTTGGCACAGTGCTTCTGGTTACAGCGAGTTCCGCGTTCACTATGGAGATCATCAAACGGCTCTGGGTCGGCACGCCAGATACAATTTCTTTCTTTGGCTCGGCAGTGAGTTTAGCTCTAACCAGTAGTGCATTTACCAAACAAGGACGTGAGATAGGAGAAAAACTTTTAGAAAAGATTCCTCAACTGCAACGAACAGCTCATGCTGAAGCAAAGTTTGCCACCTCTGTTATCGCCGCCTTCCTTGTCTTTGCAATATGGCTCTATGGAGTGCCGAAATTAGCCGTATATTATAATAATAATGCGATGAAATTGAAAAATAATCACATGCCAACTCAGGCTCAATATTATTTTCAACGTGCAGCGGCGTTAGCTCCTGAAAAGGCTCCGCCATGTTATGAACTTGGCAGATTATATGAGCATGCTGGACAGATTGACAAGGCAACAGTTTGGTACGAAAAAGCATTGGAACGTGACTTAAATTTTCTTGGTTCATACAATGCTTGCGGAAGGATGTATATCCTTAAAAAGAAATACGATTCTGCTATCTTGATTTTAAGGGCAGGTTTGCGAATAGCAAAAAAATCTTCCAAGGATAGTATGGAATCGGACATTATTATGCTTTACCGATACAGATTGCTACAGAATTTAGGATGGACGTATTATGCCCACGAGCAGTATAAACTTGCTCAAGAAGTATTAGAGCAAGCTGTTGCATTAGAAAAAGATGTGACACATCCGGTCAGCATAGACGCTCCGGTGCATTATTTTTTGGCCTCGGCCTTGGATAAGTTGGGGAACAAAAAAATGGCATGTGAGCATTGGGAGATAGCCTTACGCTATCCTGCTGATTCAGGATTTCTCTACCAAGAAGGATGGCAAAAGATGATCAAGGAACGAAACCAAAACTGTGATCAAGGAGGATGGCAATGAAAAGGTTTTGTCTGACAAGTATAGCATGTTTTTTTATGATTTTTTCAGTCTGTTCGCCATATCCTGTAACTGCTGAGGAAAACAAAAATAATGCAGCACTTCATTTCCTTATTGAAGGAGAAGGCACTTCGCTTAGCCGTAGTCATGATGCAGGATACATCCCTGTTTTTGTCGGTACGCAAGTTCAGCGTGGTGATCTGATTCGGCCTGAACAGGGAAGAACAGTAAAAATTTTATGCAGTGATTTGTCATTGCATGAGATAAGCAAAAAATCTCCCCTCCCTTGCTCTGACGAAAACAGCCTTCTTTTTGTTGACGGTTTTCATATAGAAAAACCTATGGGATCAGGTTCAATAATTCCGTATATTCTGCATCCTCGTAGAACTGCTATTCTTGATCAGAACCCGCTGTTGCGCTGGTACGACACTGGAGCAAGCAGCTATACAGTAAAAATTATGGATGAAGCGATTAACCTGATCTGGCAGGATCGTGATGTAAAACAAAATGAGAGCAAATACCCAGGCCATCCTGAACTCAAGCCGGGAAAAGAATATTTGCTTTTGGTAACTGACAATGATACTGGCAGCTATTCTGGTAATGATCCGATGGACAAGTTGGGATTTCATTTGTTAGATGATCAAACTCGAAAAAAGGCAGAGAGCTATGTTGGCAAAATAAACCTGTTGAATTTACCTGATGAATCAAAGAGCTTTGCGATAGCTATGTATTACACTACGCAAGGAGTCTATGGAGAGGCGTTATCCTTATTAAATGGCATCAATTCCAATATGCTTACTCCTGCTATGGAACTCTGGCGTGGGCATATCTACGGAGAGATGAGTCTATATAAGGAAGCAGAGACTGCATATAACAAATCTCTCAATCTCGCTAAGACTAAGGGGGATATATATACTCAAGCACAAGCTGCTGATGGACTTTGGTGCGTTACCAGAAAACAAGAATTTCAAAATGCCTCAATGGAACTTTACAAAAAGTCAGGAGAATATCAGTTCAAGTCTTTATGTGAGAGATGAACGATAACGTAATAGAAGGGAAAGGAAAATAGTCTCTCTGCCCTGCCAAGTGGTTGATGCGGAATTCCTCGGCTACGAAACCCTGATCCGTTTTCAACTCATTACTCCGTTCACAACAGCATTAGATACCGCTGGCCAGACCTTTTTTACCGCCCGGATTTTTCAGCAGCTGCACTGCGCGGTCGATGAAAAAATTACCCTGGATGTCGATCCGGGTGGAGCCTGCTTTTTTGATCAAAGCGGGGCGGCGGTGTGAAATAAAGGCTTAATATGAACCGTTGGATTTTCCGTCTGCCTGAGCCGCTTCCCTGGTGGATACATTGGTAGATGTACTGGACTGCCTTGAGAGAAATTGGTGCGTAAGGTCTCATAATCTGATACAATCCACCTTTAAAATTAATGGGTATATCAACAATCCGCTGGAGTAACGGCGATAAGGAGAACAATAATGGCAGAAATAAAATCCACAATGGAATTGGTCATGGAACGTGCTGCCCGCATGGGCAGGGCAAGTAACGAAGAAGTACAGCAGGAAGAAATACAGCGATCCGGGATGAAGCTGGCAGCTGATTTTTTGGACGGAAAGATTGATAGCCTCATGACCACCTTGGCAGAACAACCTGAGGCTCAACAGATGAGCATTCGCAGTGGCATGGTGGAAACCCTGCTCCGTAATATCTTCCTCCACCGCGATGAACCGGGCAAAGAGCGGACTGACAAGGCTACCCAGGGAATCCGGGAAATCAGCGGTAATGCTGGCGAGGTGGGCAGTATCTGTGCTGAAATGCAGAACATCTTGGGTCAGTATAATCAGCACCGGGAGCAGCTCCACCAGCAATTGGAAGAGCAGATCCGTATGCAATATGAGCAGATGCTGGCCCAACAGGCTCAACAAGGCGGTGGTGTAAACCTGGAGCAGGCATTGGAAGCCAAGATCAATGAAGAGCTTGGCAAGATGGAGGCCGAGTTGACAGACCAGTATAATCAGGCCCTGGAGCAGTATAAGGGAGCTATCCGAGAACGGTTGCGCTAGGGAGGAGGAAGAGAGGGACTATCTCTTCCCTTCTTCTTTAGCCAGAAAGACTTTCCGTAATTTATAGAAGTAATCAAGCCCTGACCACAGTGTCAGCACCAAAGCAACATAGACCACGGCAAGACCGATATGATGGAGATACGGGATAGGAAGGAGGCCCAGTGGAAAGATCAAGGTGCCAAGACCAATATACTGTAAAATGGATTTGATCTTTCCCAGCCCACTGGCAGCAACCACAATCCCGGAGGACGAGGCCATACCCCGCAATCCAGTGACCAGCAACTCCCGGGAGAGAATCACTAAAGCAATCCAGGCTGGAAGGCGTCCCAATGGGATAAGCATGATCAGTGCTGTGGCGACGAGCAACTTATCTGCCAAAGGATCCATGAGCTTACCAAGAGTCGTCACCGCTTCAAAACGACGGGCAACATAGCCGTCAACCCAGTCAGTGGCCGCAGCAATGGTAAAGAGCAGGCAGCAAAGAAAGGCTATGCCAGTGCTCTGCTCGAACATAAGCAGAATTGCCAGCAGAGCAGTGAGGACGAGACGAAAGGCTGTTATCAGATTGGGCAGGTTTTGCATGAAAAAATAGTAGTGAGCTTCAGGGAGAATACCCTACGTTGCTTGTAGCGTTCGTTGTGAGCAAATGAGGAGCTTGTTGGCAGTATAAAAACCGAAAAACCGTGAACCAGGTCTGCTAATTCACCGTAACCATTTTGCGAACACGGATACTGGTGTTCATTGCTACTTTCGGTCGGTATGCAGTGCTTTGCCTGTTGCCCCCTTTTTTATAGGCCTTGTAGTAGCGAAGCACCTTTCTCACATAGGAGATCGTCTCCGGGATACGTGGGATCTTGTTTTTAACCCGTGCGGGCCCAGCATTATAGGCTGCCAGACTGAGCCGGAGATCACCATTAAATCTTTTTAACAACCATTTTATGTACTTGGTGCCTCCATAGATATTTTGTCGGGGATTAAAGGGATCTTTGACCTGAAGATCTTTTGCTGTGGCTGGCATGAGCTGCATTAAACCCTGTGCGCCCTTTGGTGAGACAGCATGGCGATTAAAGGCAGACTCTGTTTTAATCATCGCTTTGATCAGCAAGGGATCCACCTTATGGGCACGGGCAGCATACCGGATGTCCTTGTCAAACCGGCTGGTGTCAGTATGTTTCCAGTTTTTTCCACTGCGCAGTTTCAATGCCTTTCGCTGGGTGCTCCGTACCTTTGGGGCATGAAAAGCTATTCCCTCTTCTTTTGGTGTTGAAAGAGGAGAGAGCGAGACCGGTTTATAGCGATCAGTGGGCACATTGGTATAATGGGCAACACCATATCTATCAATATATCTGTATATTTCTTCTCCAGACGCCTGGCCGTGCCTGAGAAAAAGCAACAAACAGGCCACAGCAAATACGTATAGTTTTGCACAGGGGTTCATAGCAAGAAAAGTTATAAATCTTATTTCTGTCGTTTTTCCCAATCAGCAAGGAATTTTTCCATGCCGGCATCAGTGAGTGGGTGTTGAGCCATCTGAGCAATGACCTTATAGGGGATGGTCGCAATATCTGCCCCAATAAGAGCGGATTGTGATACATGCAAAGGACTGCGTACAGAAGCCACGATGACCTCGGTTGCCATATTATAATTGGTTAAGATGGTCATGATGTCGCTGATCAATTCCATGCCATCCAGCGAGATATCGTCAAGACGACCAACAAAAGGGCTGACATAGGTTGCGCCTGCTTTGGCTGCTAACAGGGCCTGGGTTGAGGAGAAAATCAGGGTTACATTGGTTTTAATGTTTTCCTCTGACAGCCGCTTGACAGCCTTCAGACCTTCTTCAGTCATTGGCACTTTAATAACGATATTCTTGTGAATTGCAGCAAGCTCACGGGCTTCAGTAACCATACCCTCAGCATCAAGGCTGATAACCTCAGCACTGATCGGGCCATCAACCAAGGCGCAGATATCGGCAAGGATTTCTGTAAAGGGCCGTTGCTCCTTGGAGACAAGTGATGGATTGGTGGTCACACCATCAACCATGCCCAACTCAAGTCCTTTTTTAATTTCATCAATATTTGCCGTATCTATAAAAAACTTCATTCTTTTCCTCCCGGAGTACCGGTAAATTGATCGCAGCAGGAATCGCTGCAAAAATAATAATTTTTCCCGTTATGACGTAAGCGAATCGCCTGATGTTGGGGAATCAGGGTGTGACAGACCGGGTCTTCCACCAGAGTATCCTGAACCGTTGCGCCTTCAGCCTGCTCTGATTCTTTTTGGCGCAGATCTTTTGCCTTTTGCGTGATTTGATCGCGAATCAGATTTTTCAAAAGTCTCCAGGCAATGTAGAGGAGAAGGACAAGAAGAAATAAACGCTGCGGACTCATGCTTTTCCTCCTGAATTTAATCGCATCCCTCTCACCTCTCTCTTTCGAGGTGGGGGAGCAAAATATAAACGCTGGTCGGGCGATTCTAAGAAATCAACCAGACTTTCATATAAGCTTTCGTTCCTCGCCTTGGGGAGGAACTACCCAGTACTTTTATATAAGCTTTCGTTCCTCCCATTGGGGGGGAACTACCCAGTACTTTCATATAAGCTTTCGTTCCTCTCCTTGGGGAGGAACTACCCAGTAC
>JAABTP010000093.1:7812-15425 GCA_011389815.1 Desulfobulbaceae bacterium
TTTTATATAAGCTTTCGTTCCTCCCCTTGTGGGGGAACTACCCAGTACTTTTATATAAGCTTTCGTTCCTCCCCTTGTGGGGGAACTACCCAGTACTTTTATATAAGCTTTCGTTCCTCCCCTTGGGGAGGAACTATCCACAGTACTTTCATATAAAATACATACAACTATTATAATCGTGTGAACTCAAAAGTCGAATCTATTTTTCAGGACCAATCTGCCCGTCCATATTGAAGAGGTTTTAACACCATTCAGGATCAGTTTATGAATAGTTATTGAACTGATTTTGCGGAAGAAGGGAAGATATGCAATGCTGCTGTTTTTTGGTTGTCAGCATAGGAGAGCACCCCGGCAACAATATGATCTGCAAGAGTTTGGAGGTATTTTTCACTCTTCATCAGCTGCGCATCTTCTGGATTAGTGATAAACGAAAGTTCAGCCAAAATTGCAGGCATTGCTGCACCGATGAGGACATAGAAGGGAGCCTGTTTTACACCAAGGTCTTTGACATAAAAATTTTCTTTTTTCAGGCCGTTGACCATATTACGTTGCACAAATTCAGCCAGTTGAGAAGACTCATTGATCTTCTCGTTTTGCATGAGTTCAGAAAGAATATCCTGCATTTCACTCATATTATGGGTGGAGGTGGCATTTTCCAGAGCCGCAACCCGCATTGCCTCTGAGTGGGTTGCCAGGTTCAAATAAAATGTCTCCACTCCCCGTATTGTTGTCACGGGATGGGCATTTACATGGATTGAGAGAAAGAGATCAGCCTCTTTGGTATTTGCAATGGCTGTTCGTTCTTCCAGGGAAAGAGACACATCGCCATCTCTGGTCAAAAAGACCTTATATCCGTTTTTATCTTCCAGGGTTTTCTTTATTTTTTTTGCAACATTCAGGACAATATCTTTTTCTTTTAAGCCAAAGCCGACAGCTCCGGGATCTTTTCCGCCGTGGCCTGGGTCGATAACGATCCGGTGGACCCCAAGCCCCAGTTGTTGGGCCAGGGTGAAGTCTTTTGGCACAGAAGTTTTTTCAGATTGTTTCGTTCTTGCCAACTGAGGCACACGCTTTCTCTTCCGGGGTATCAGGGTTTTTATTGCTGTTTTCCCCGCTGAATCATACGTGGTATCAAATGTAACCGGTAGAGTTTCATTTGATGGAGCTTCAGTTTCTTCTTTTTTCTTTGTTTCCTGGACAGCAAGTACCGGTGGGGGCTGTGGGCGCACAGGAGGTTTAACGTCTGCGATAATCTGAGGAGCAACTTTTCTTTTTGGGATTCTTAATGCCCTGCCCCTGTCTCCCCGCACATCAATAACCACCCGAAACGGATCTTTGAGGTTGAAAGCTTTATAATCGCCAATGGACTCCATATCCAGAGATACACGCACTGTTGTTTTATCAAGCTGACTGGTCTGGATATGTTGCAGGAGTCCATCTTTGATCGCAACAGGAGAGCGGTATTGAATGGGAATATAGCTTTTTTTAAAATCAACAAGAAGGCGCCGGGGCACTCCGTTCTGCTGATCAATAAGATTGACATTATATTTCACTGGTTCTGAGGATTTAATAACCACTCGGGTGTAGTTATCAGAAGACCAGTATTGCACAGGCAGAACATCCACAGTGCCAGGAACTTTTTTGAGGTATTTTTTGAGATATTGTTTGCTGGAATCAATCTCTTCCCTCTGTTTGTTTTTTTTCTTGATGCCCTCTACTTTTTTTAAGGCAGACAAGACGATCTTGCTCCGGGGAGGAGCTTTATTCTCTTGTACGTTTTTTTGTATTGGAACAGCAGGCTTTTTCACCTGAACAGGGGGAGCTGTTTTCTGTGTGACTGGGGGGGAGATTTTTTTTTCTGGCGTTCTTGGTTCTCCTTGCTGTTTTTGATATTTTTCAGGATTTTTTTCCAGAATTGCTATCAACTCTGCCAATTGTTGCTTGACCAGTATTTTTTTATTACTCTTGGGGTAATAACGCATCAGCTGGTCATAGTACTGAACAGCCTGTTTGAAATTCCCTTTTTCTTCCTGTTCAATTTGAGCCAGGGCATACAGCGCATTATCAGCCTTCTTGCTCTTTGGAAAAAAGCTCACAACATCTTTATAAAAAGAGACACCCTTATCAAGATCAGCAGTATTGCCAAAGCGTTCGTACATTGTTCGATACATACGTGCTATGGTATATAAACATGAGGAAGCTCGTTTGCCTTTTGGTTCTATCCGATAAATACGCTGTAATTCGTGAACACCAGTCAGCCATTTTTCCCGTTTGCCAGCAAGAGAAGGGTTATCTCGCAAGGTATAATAATAATTATTGGCCCGTTTGTATTGCCACTCTACCGTGTTTTTGTAAGAAGAAGAGGGGGGGGGTGCTGCCGTTGTGATACCGGAAAACCCTATTATCAAAAATAGGATCAGTAACCGAAAAAAGGTAGTTCGCAAGTGCTGAAAAGTATAGGGAACGACAAAGAACATACTGACAAAAAGAAACAGAGCGTTTAATGGTCGTGGAAACTGGATAAAATAAGGTCAGGTTCTCTTCTGTCTTATCACGGAAATGCTTTTTATTGTCGCTCAAGTTCGACGATAACAGACTTTTTGAATTATACCCTATTACTTGGAATTGGCAAATAGATTGTGCCCTCCTTTGTCACTGTTTAAGCTGGATTGACCATGTGCGTTTTTGAAAAAACTGATATATACTGGTTCCTGTCTCACTCTACGAGTGATTATTTTTTTACAGACGTTATCCAAGATGAGCTCCAGAGGCCTCAATATGACCAAATTCATCTATCATGATCCCTTTCCCTTGGGCAAGGATCAGACCTCGTACAGACTCCTAGAGGGATCAGAACACTATGTGAGCATGGACAGCTTTGCCAATACAGAGATGCTCAGGGTAGCTCCAGAGGCCCTTGCAGTTCTGGCCCGGACAGCCCTCCATAATGTATCCTTTTTTCTCCGGCCTGAGCATAATCAACAGGTCGCGAGCATTCTGGACGATCCTGAGTCCTCGGATAATGATCAGGCTGTGGCCCTGGCCATGCTCCGCAATGCTGAAATAGCAGCTCAAGGCGTATTGCCTATTTGTCAGGATACCGGCACCGCCATTATTATGGCGAAAAAGGGGCAGCAGGTCTGGACTGGCTGTGATGATGCTGAACAGCTTACAGCTGGTGTTTTTTCCGCCTATACTGAGGAAAACCTCCGCTATTCCCAAAACTCGGCCTTGAATATGTATGAAGAGGTGAATACCAGAAATAATTTGCCTGCTCAGATTGATATCTATGCTGTGCCCGGTGATATGTACCGCTTTCTCTTTCTTGCCAAGGGTGGTGGCAGTGCCAATAAGAGCTATCTCTACCAGGAAACCAGAGCAACCCTGAGCCCTGGTGTGTTGAAAAAATTTTTACTGGAAAAGATGCAAACCCTGGGAACCGCAGCTTGCCCACCTTATCATATTTCCATTGTTATTGGTGGAACGAGTGCTGAGGCCAACCTCAAGATAGTGAAGATGGCCAGTACCAAATACCTTGATGCCCTGCCTGAACAAGGTAATGCCTACGGCCAGGCCTACCGGGATACTGCTCTGGAGCAGGAATTATTACAGGAATCGCGGAAGATTGGCATTGGTGCCCAGTTTGGCGGCAAATATTTTGCCCATGATGTGCGGGTGATCCGCCTGCCCCGCCACGGAGCCTCCTGTCCTATTGGCCTGGGTGTTTCCTGTTCCGCAGACCGCAATCTCAAGGCAAAGATTGATCGCCAGGGAATATGGGTGGAAGAGCTGGATTATAATCCAGGCCGTTTGATCCCTGCTGCCTTGCGAGAGAGGAAAGACGAGCAGGCTGTGCGTATCGATCTGAATCGGCCAATGGCAGACATTCTTAACCAGCTTGATCAACTGCCTGTGGCAGCACGGCTCCTCCTCAGCGGCCCTATCATTGTAGGACGGGACATTGCCCATGCCAAGTGGAAAGAGCTGCTGGACAGCGGGCAACCGCTTCCTGAGTATCTCCAACAGCATCCGGTCTATTATGCTGGTCCGGCTAAAACCCCGCCAGGGATGGCCTCGGGTTCCTTTGGTCCCACCACCGCCGGGCGTATGGATTCCTATGTGGATCTTTTGCAAAAGAATAAGGGTTCCATGATTATGATTGCCAAGGGCAATCGTTCCCAACAGGTTACTGAGGCCTGCCAGAACAATGGTGGTTTTTATCTGGGTTCCATCGGTGGGCCAGCAGCGTTACTTGGGCAAGAGTGCATTTTCAAGGTTGAATGCATTGATTATCCTGAGCTGGGCATGGAGGCTGTGTGGAAGATTGAGGTTAAGAATTTTCCCGCTTTTCTTTTAACAGATAATAAAGGCAATGATTTTTTTGCCAATCCAGGATGAACGAGTTGAACTGTAGGGGTAAACCTGTGTGTTTACCCTTGCCGCCATCCAGAAAACATTGGGCAGACAGATAAATCTGCCCCTTGTATTATGAAATTGCCGTTTTTGTAGGGGCGGTTCGCGAACCGCCCCTACAACATTGGGCAGACACATAGGTCTGCCCCTACGGGATTCAAAAAACAGACAGTTTATGCGTAATAAATCGAAAAAAAACAAAGACCCCATGGAGCTTCTTGCTCCGGCAGGCAGTTTTCCCGCCTTTGAGGCTGCTCTGGAAGCGGGTGCCGATGCCGTCTATGTCGGTGCTCCTGGTTTCAATGCCCGGGCACTGAGCCGTGATTTCACCTTTGCTGAGATTGGTTCCATGATTCGTCAGGCCCATAAGCAGGGGGTGAAGCTCTATATTGCCATGAACAGCCTGGTCAAGGAAGCAGAATTGCCCGCAGCCCTGGAGGCCCTGTCCTGTTTTGAATCCCTACGGCCTGATGCCCTGATTATTCAGGATCTCGGTCTGCTCTATCTGGCCCGGACCTGGTTTTCTGACTTGCCTCTGCATGCGTCCACCCTGATGTCGGTCCATAACTCTCTGGGTGCAGAAGAGTTGACTAAGCTGGGTTTTGAGCGGGTCGTGCTGGCTCGTGAGTTGACTATCGAAGAGATTGGAGCAGTTCATCAAAAAACCGGAGCGGAATTGGAGGTCTTTATTCATGGAGCCATGTGCTTCAGCTATTCCGGTCTCTGTCTTTTTTCCAGCCTCCACGGAGGTAAATCCAGTCTGCGGGGTCAATGTGTGCAGCCCTGCCGCCGCCATTATTCCTGGCAAGATCCTGGTAAACAGGGAGGAAGGGGAGTTCAATATAAAGGTGGAAATAAAGGAACCCGGAAAAAGCAGACTGGCTCCTCAGCAGGCTATCTTTTTTCTATGAACGATCTCTGCGGGATCGACATGCTCCCTGAGATGCGGGCTGCTGGCGTTCGTTGCCTGAAAATTGAAGGACGCTTAAAGAGTGCCCAATATGTAGCCAACACGGTTGCAGCCTACCGCATGGCCCTGGATTCTTTGGATGAACCTGATGGGGTTCAGGAAAAAGTCCTCCAGAAAGCCCATCAACTCCTTGATGACGCTATGGGGCGGAAGCGTTCCAGCGGCTACCTGCTCTCAGAAAAACCAGGAGAGGCAATAACCCCTTCCCAGTCCGGTAATAGCGGCAGGATGCTCGGTCGGGTCAAAGGCATCCAGGAGGAGCGTAGTCGCGAAGGCAAGAACAGGATCACCTTCCAGGTCATCCTTTCCGCTCAGGTCAGCGAAGGAGACCGCCTCCGTCTCCATGACGAACAGAGCGGCAATCGCTTCAGCTTTACCCTGCGTTCGCTACAAGTCCGGGGTAAGCGTCAGAAAACAGCCCATGCAGGCCAAAAGGCCCAACTTTCCTTTCTGGTTTCCCGGAAAGAACATGTGCAACGCCATTTTCAGGGTACCCTTTTTAAGGTGGATGTGGGCTCCCGAATTACAGCAGAAAAAAGCGGGCATAAACGAAGACAAAAACTTTCCAGCCATAAGATTGTACCAGATATGAGCAAGGTCGATGATATCCTGGCTCAATTGGCCTGGAAGCAAGGCCCGGTGAACTTCAAATCTACTGATACTCTCCAGGGAAGACAGGGCAAAAAGAAAGGAGGAGGTCGAAGGCCAGGGAGACAAGAACCGTCCTGGTGGGTTGCAGTGGCGCAACTCAATGATCTGCGCCAGCGGATGCCAGTGCGCCCTGCCCGTTTTCTGGTTCCCTTTAACCGGGAAAATATCCAGCAGCTCAAGCAATCTGCGGAAAAAATCCGTAAATACAGGTCCCGGATTATCTGGCGCCTTCCTGCTGTTCTCCACGAGGCAGATCTGGCCTGGACCCAACAGGAGGTCGAACAATTGGGGCAACAGGGCTATGCCCGTTTTTCCCTGGGCCATTGTTCGCAATATGGGCTGTTTTACCCTCTGATTGAGGGCGCAGAAAGCCAACAAAAGTATCAGCTGGAGTTATACGGAAACTATACCCTGAACCTTCTTAACTCAGCAGCCCTCCAGGCCACTGCTCATCTTGGTTATCAAGGGGCTCTTTTTTCCCTGGAAACCGAAGAGGAAAACCTTGCTGCGGCCCTTCATCATTATGGTCAGCAGAACAGCCAAAGAAGGCGACAAAAAGAAGAAAGGGATATGCCGCCTAAAATCCAGGTGGGGGCCTATGTCTATGGTCACCCTTCCCTGTTCACGGCCCGACTGGACAGCACTCATTTTCGCTATGATCAGTCGTTTGCCAGTCCCCAGGAAGAATATTTTACTTTGGAACAACAGGATGGTCTGACTACAGCCCATGCTCATCTGCCCTTTTCCCTGCTTGGTCAACAGCAGGAACTGGTACAAATGGGGATTGATTTCCTCCTGCTTGATCTCAGTAAGGGAGTTATCAGCCGGGAAGGGGTAGTAACAATCAGCAACCTGCTCAATCAGGGCCAGCGTACAGGCAAAGGCACTGGTAAAGGAAAGGGTGGCAAGCAGTCCACGCAAATCATGCGGGGCAATTTTGCTGGAACCCTGGTATAAAAAAGGGGTGAGAAGGGTATGAGAGCAGGACCCGTTGCAGTCCTTGGAGGCCAGGGCTTAGGAGATAACCTGTTAGAAATGGTCCTGTTGGAAAATGCCCAAAAAGCAGGCTTACAGGTCACCATGTTTTGCAGCCGTATGTGTGAACTAAGCAGTTGGTTCCCCCAGCACAGCATTGCGCCAACCCTGCATTCAGAAGAAAGCGAGCAAGCCCTTGCGGATTTTCAGATGATCCTTTTTCCCAAGGCCCCTTGGCCTGGAGCGAGCAAGGTTGTTGCGAAAAAATGGTTCAACTACGGACGACTGTATCGAAAAAATAGCAACCGGGTTGAAGATATGGCCCACATCAGTGCTCAGATTTTTGAACTGGCTGAACCAAGCCTGCATCCTGGTATCAGGCCCCCTGCTTCTCTGGAGCATCGGCGGCATACGAAGCGGGTCTGTATTCATCCCACCAGTGCTGAATTGAGTAAAAACTGGCTGCCCCAACGTTTTCTGGCCTTAGCAGAGCGTTTGCAGGGGAAGGGGTTTGAACCGGTCTTTATAACAGGCCCCTGACAGCCTTTCTGTAAAATGGACATAAGGCGCAATAACCCGACAGCCCTCAGGTTGGAGGCTCTCT
>JAABTP010000094.1 GCA_011389815.1 Desulfobulbaceae bacterium
GGAAACTGGGTAATCCAGCGCAAATTTCAACACAGCTTTAATTCACCGGGAACCGTTGAGAACTTGCGACTGTAGAGTGCTGATGGGCTATTTCAGGGTAACAGAACATGAACACACCTCAACCTGTTGGAATAGTGCGTTGATGAAAAAATGTGGTTCCAATCCGGTCTGGATAAATTATCAGGATGCCAAACAGCGCAATATCGCCGATGGCGATGAAGTACTCATTACCTCACCTTGGGGAGAAGTCCAAGCCACAGCCAAGGTGACTTGGGGGATTCGCCAAGGGGTTTTGGCGACTGCGGGGGGATTTGGTGGAAAATACGGTCTGGAAGGCGATCCCAAATATCCGAAGTTTAAGGGCTTTAACAGTAATATTCTGCTGCCGCCTAATCTGGCCTGTACTTGGTCGGGAACTCCGCCGTTGAAGTATATTAAAACAAGGCTTGAGAAGATTTAAGCGCAATAATGCGTAATTATAATAAATTTCGTGATAAGGAGGAAATCCGATGAAAAAGAAAAGAACAGCCTTATGCCTTGCCGGTCTGGCTCTTACACTCATCCTGCCTGTTAGCTCTTTTGCTGCTGCGGATCTCAAGGCTGGTGAAACAGCGTTTTACGAGAAACTCAGAGCAGCTATTCCCAAGGACAAGATGAAAACCGCGGATGATCTGTACGCAAAATGGCAGGAGATTCAAAGCGGAAAGAGCAAGGCGGTTATTATTGATGTCAGGACAAAGGCTGAATTCGATGTCGGACATATTTTAAACTCCAGTAATGTGCATTCCGGCCACGCTTACGGATTATACAAGAAAATAACAGACCCGAACGCTGAGATTTGGGTCACTTGTCGAACCAAACATCGCGCTTCTTATTTTGCTGGTATGCTTTATAAATACGGCTATACAAATGTGTATCTTGCTGAGGGCGGGATCAAGACTTGGGCGGAAAAAGGATATCCCTTGGTTAATAAATACCTGGGAACTATCAAGGTTACAGAATACCAGAAGGAACTAACAGAAGACTATCTCTACCGGGAATAGAATAAAAAACAAAAAAAGGGACGCTCCTGAAGAACGTCCCTTGCAAAACAGTTATCTCCGTACCCGCCGTTGAAACAGCGTCCCGGAGGGACTTGCCCAAAATAGCCCGGTCTTGCAAGACCGGGTGTGTTCTAACTTAGAATTTAATCCGGGCACCGGCCAGAGCCAACGAGACGGGCTCGTAATCTGCACTGGTATTATCTTCCAGTTCAAAATTACGGTAGGCTGCAAAAATCTCAGTGTTGTACTCAGACAGCTTCTGAACAAGCTGAACACCATAGGCCGTGCCTTCTTCTTCAGTGTCCTGGGTTTCGATATTGGAGTACACCCCATAATCAAACGAACAGGCTGTGGAACCGACAGAGAACATCTTCGCCTTATAACCGATCTTACCGTACATAAAGGTCGGATCATCACCGCCAGCGGGCATATCATCCAGGTCACGGGAACCGCCTGCCACAGTGAAGTTAAGTCCAAAGCCGAACAGGACAGACGCAGAACCGCTGATCAGGGTGTAGTCCTTACCCTCACCTGGGTCGGAATAGGCTACAGCAGCTTCCAACTTGGTGCCATCACCGAATTTACCAGAGTATGTCAGGGCGGCATCAGCCATCTCTTTTTCTCCAGAGGAAACTCCCAGAGAAAAACCACCAAAACCAGGGGTATCATAGCGTACGCGATTCTTTCTGCTCAATCCGTCCATCTGGTCAAAAACATCACCGACTGTAATGCTCTTAGCCTCTTCACCCTGACCCACTACTACAGGAGTAGTATTATAAAAGGCAAAGCCACCACCGGCATCGGCTGCACCGGAGTTACCAGCAACACCGGTGCCGGACAAGTCAACTTCCGAGCTTCCATTTGAGACCATATCCCCCCGCCCTACGGACAATTTACCGAGCTTTTCAGAATCAAAATAAACGTCCATTTTTCGTTCTTTAAGTTCGCTGGAGATGCTCTCTTCCTGCATTGATACTTTATGTGAAGGGTTGGATTGCCATTCCACTTCAACAGTTCCACCTATTGTCAGGAAGTCATATGCCGCCACTTCTCCATTGATGCCGAATCTGCTTTCAGAATTGGTATTATCAACATGAAAAACCTTGCTTTCGTTGCCGTCGTCAACAGCCATAACTGCCCGGTTGATATGACCATACAGCTTAAGCCCTACCTTATCGTTACCTGAATTCACCTCAAGAGCTGAGGCTGATACGGCACCTCCAAGCAGCAAGGCACTGGTAGTCATAGTTACTGCACTGATTGTGTAAACTTTTTTCATTCTCTTTCTCCTTATTCTTCTTCTCTTTTGTACTTCCCCAAGAAACGTCTCTCATACTCCTCCCGGTACAATATCTTGTCTTCCAAGACATAGCTATTGTACATGAACAATTGCGTTTTGGAAGAAAAAAATATTTCTTTCAGGTGCGTTCTTTGTTTAGGAAATACAGTGACGGGTAAATATAACTTTATCAAGCCGGTCTGGATAATGAAAGGGAACAAAAAAAAAGGGGGCGTCCTGTAAGACGCCCCCAAGAAAGAATCAAACGCTCTTGATTAGAACTTTATCCGCGCACCGGCCATAGTCAAGGAGATCGGCTCGTAATCAGCACCGGTATTGTCTTCCAGTTCAAAATTACGATAGGCTGCAAACAGCTGTGTATTGTAATCAGATAATTTCTGAACAAGCTGCACACCATAGGCAGTGCCTTCTTCTTCAGTATTCTGATGTCCTATATTCTCAAACATCCCGTAATCAAAGGAACAGGCTGTGGAACCGATAGAAAAAATCTTGGTTTTATAACCAATTTTACCGTATGTAAACATCGGATCATCGCCACCTGCCGGCATATCATCCAGGTCTCGGGAACCGGCCGCCAGAGTAAAGTTGAGTCCAAAGCCGAACAGAACAGATGCAGAACCGTTGATCTGGGTGTAGTCCTTACCCTCACCTGGATCAGAATAGGCCACAGCAGCTTCCAACTTGGTGCCACCGGCCAACTCACCTGCATAGAACAATGCGGCATCAGCACGTTCTTTTTCCCCGGAAGATACACCGAGAGAAAAACCACCTAAGCTCGGGGTGTCGTAACGCACACGACTTTTTCGGCTCAAGCCGTCCATCTGGTTAAAAATATCACCGACAGCCATGCTTTCAGCATCCGCTACAGCATTGTTATTATAAAAGTTAAAGCCTTCACCTGCGTCAGCAACTCCAGAGTTACCGGCCAAAGCAGTCCCGGAGAGATCCACTTCTGAAGTATCATCAGAAGCCATATCTCCCTTTCCTATGGAAAGCTTACCAAGCTTGTCGCAATCAAAGTAGACTTCCATCTTTCGCTCTTTAAGCTCAGCGGAAATGCTTTCTTCATCCATTGATACTTTGTGAGACGGGTTGGACTGCCACTGCACTTCGACATTTCCCCCGATAGTCAAGGTCTCGGATGCCTTGACCTTTCCTTTCAGGCCGACTCTGCTCTCAGAGTGCGAGTTATCAACGTGGAAAATCTTGCTGTCATTGCCATCATCAACAGCCATCACTGCCCGGTTAACATGACCATACAACTTAAGACCCACCTTATCATTCCCTGACTTCACCTCAAGGGCTGAGGCTGACACAGCACCACCGAGCAGCATCGCACCAACAGTCATGGTGATTGCACTGGTTGTATAGACTTTCTTCATACTCTCTCTCTCCTTGTATTCTTCTCTTTTTTGCATTTCCCAAGAAACGCTTCTCATTTTCTTCCTGGTACAATATTTTATACTTTATTTATACCATATTTTATACATAAAATATTCCGTTCTTGAAGAAAAAAATATTTTTTCAGCTAACCCTTTGTAGGTCTTTGTTAATGCGACCGGATCACAATCTCCTCAACCAAAACGCCCTGTAATATAGTCTTCTGTTAACTGGTGACCAGGGTTGGTAAAAAGCTGGTCTGTAATACCAACCTCAATAAGCTTACCAAGATGAAAATAGGCTGTCCGCTGAGATACCCGGGCTGCCTGCTGCATGTTATGCGTTACAATAACTATTGTGTACTGTTGGCGCAACTCATCAATTAAATCTTCCACTGTTGCTGTGGCAATGGGATCAAGGGCTGAACAGGGTTCATCCATTAAAATCACCTCTGGACGAACAGCAATAGCACGGGCAATACAAAGACGTTGCTGCTGGCCACCGGAAAGTCCGGTTCCCGGCTGATCCAATCTGTCCTTAACCTCTTCCCATAACCCGGCCCTGGTCAGAGAATACTCCACCACTTCGTCGGTTTCAGCCTGATTATTCACCAGCCCATGAATCTTTGGGCCATAGGCAATATTATCATAGATAGACTTGGGAAAGGGATTGGGCTTCTGAAACACCATGCCAACCTGGGCACGGAGGGGCACCACATCTATTTTTTTATCATAGATGTTCATCCCATCCAAAATAATCTCACCGCCCACCCGACAGATAGGCACGGTATCGTTCATCCTGTTTAAACAGCGAAGGAATGTTGACTTGCCACAGCCAGACGGGCCAATCATGGCCAGCACCTGATTTTTGCCAATATCAATATTTACATCCATAATAGCCTGTTTGTCGCCATACCAAACATCGACACCACGACAGGTCATACGAGGGGCATCAACAAAGGGCTCGCCAACGGTTTCCTCCCTGGCCTGTTCTTTCTCCTCGGACAGCGTTCTCTGGCTGGCAAGGATAGAGGAAGTCGGTATAACTTCATACGCTTCCTTTCCATAGCCAGCAAAATAGGGCGCTTTATTCATGGATGTATGTTCTGCTGTGATCATCTTCATTCCTCTCGGGCCGCCGGAATGTTCTTCCAACAGCTTCTGTGTGCATAAATAAGGAGGGACACGGCATGCCGTGTCCCTACTACCGGGATTCTTACATCTGCAAAGGAATCAGCTCGTTCACGGCTTTCCCGACCTGTGTACGTTCCTCTTCCGGCATGGGAATGAGACCTTTTTCAGCGAGATAGCCTTCTTCACCCCAGGCACGGTCACTGGTGAACTCAGCCAGATACTCCTCCAGTCCCGGCACAACCCCGACATGCGATTTTTTTACGTACATGTACAGTGAACGCGAGATAGAGTAGCTTCCGTCAGAAATTTTATCAAAAGAAGGCTCAACTCCGTCGACGATGCTACCCTGGATTTTGTCAGCATTCTGGTCAAGATAACTGAAGCCGAAAATGCCCAGAGAATCAGGGTTAGCTTCCAGCTTTTGGATAATCAGGTTGTCATTTTCACCGGCCTCTATATAGGGTCCGTCTTCGCGCAACGCCTGGCAAACAGCCTTGAATTGTTCTTTATCGGTCTTTTTCATCGCCTTTACCCAGGGAAAGGTCTTACAACCACCCTGCATAGCCAATTCATCAAAGGCATCACGGGTTCCTGAGGTGGGAGGAGGCCCCATAACCTCAATTTTTGTATCAGGCAAGGAGGCATTTACTTCCTTCCAGGTTGTATAGGGATTGTCAACAAAGGTTTTGCTGCCTTTGGGGTCCGGCACTGTTCGGGCCAGAGCAAGGTAGATGTCTTTTTTGCTCAATTTGAAGCGTGGAGCTTTTTTTGAGTTGGCCAACACAATGCCATCATAACCTACTTTGACCTCAACGATCTCCTTGACCCCGTTTTTCATACAGGAATCGTATTCAGACTTTTTAATCCTGCGCGAGGCATTGGTGATATCCGGGGTGTCAATGGCGGTGCCGGCACAGAACAGCTTCATTCCGCCACCTGAACCGGTTGATTCGATTTTTGGGGTCTTAAAGGAACTGGTTTTACCAAATCGTTCCGCAACTGTGGTGGCAAAAGGATAAACTGTGGATGAACCCACAATAGAGACATAATCCCTTCCACTTGCCCAGACATCCGAAGCCAGCAGCATACAAGCTGCAATCAATAAAGTTTTCTTCATTTTCTTTCCTTTCACTCCTTTCTCGTTCATAAGATTCATTAAGTTAAAAAGATGCAAACCAGAGGCTGTTTTTTTTGTAGGAGATGGATAGCCCCTGGTTCACATTTGGTGCCACAATAAAAGCGAGTGGAACACTTACCACCGCTGTTCAAATTTTCTGCGCAGGTAAATTGCTAAACCGTTCATTGAGATCAAAAACATGAGTAAGACAAGAATGGCAGCAGAAGTCCGTTCAACAAAGGCCCGTTCCGGGGAATCAGCCCAGAGGAAAATCTGCACAGGCAGGACAGTTGACGGATCTGTCATGCTCCCCGGTATATCAACAATAAAGGCCACCATGCCAATCATCAATAACGGTGCGGTTTCACCCAAGGCCTGAGAAAGACCGATAATGGTTCCGGTCATCATTCCAGGCATAGCCAGCGGAATAACATGATGAAACACGGTCTGCATCTTGGATGCGCCCACGCCCAGGGCAGCCTCGCGAATAGAGGGCGGCACAGCTTTTAATGAGGCCCGGCTGGCAATAATAATGGTTGGCAAAGTCATCAGGGAAAGCACCACGCCTCCGACCAAGGGTGAGGAACGGGGCATTCCAAAGAAATTCAAAAAAACTGCCAAGCCTAATAAACCAAAGACTATAGAAGGAACTGCCGCAAGATTATTAATATTCACCTCAACCAGATCGGTCCATCTATTCTTGGGGGCAAATTCTTCCAGATAAACCGCAGCAGCCACAGCCACAGGAAAAGAGAGCAGCAAGGTGACAAATAAGGTAAGCATTGACCCGGTCAACGCCCCCCTGATTCCGGCCAGTTCAGGTTCCCGAGAATCACCTGCCTGAAAAAAAGTGGTGTTAAAATGCTGTTCCAGTCGTCCCTGAGCGATAAGTTGATCAATCCATTGAATCTGTTTATCAGATATAGGACGCTCTGTTTCCGGGAGATTCCTGTTAATTTTGCCCTTCATCAGCATATCAGGCAGGTCATCAGCTGGAAGCCATAAGGAAACTGTCTTGCCGATCAGGGTTGGGTCAGCCACCACCATTTTCTGCAATTCATACGAGGCCCCTGAACTGACTAACCTGTACATTTCCCGCTTATTGTGCCGTGATGTGACATCGGGCAGGAGTTCCCGCATGGACTGCTTTACCAGCTTGCCGTAATTTGCTTTAACCAGGCTGTCCACATCCAGAACTTCGCTGTCAAAATGAATATCAAGCAGGATATCTGTCCGTTGAAACGCTGGCCAGCCATTGGAAATAATTGAGGCGAACAGGAGCACAAGAAAGCTGAGGCTCAATATCACGGCTGAAAAACTCAATTTTCTGAACCGCTCTTCTTTGCGCCGCCGCTTAGCCAAACCGAGCTGAACCCGCTCCATTGCAGAGGCCCTTGTTGGTACCTTTTTTTCTTCTGTGTCACTCATATTGTCCGACATATATTTCCACTGCTGAACAGATTTTTTCTTCCGGCCCTGTATGCTGACCATCTTTTGTATTGTCGCTATTTATACTGAGCATAAATTATAGGGTGATTAGGGGAATGTTAGAATTTTGTTAGCTGGTGAAAGAGATTGGGGGAGGGGAAGAGGAGTTGTTTTGTGAGGGATGTTGACAAGCTGGTTTTATTGGTGTTACCATACCGGATGATATGTTATTATTTCTAATAACAGCATGTTTATCCCTTGTCGGGGAGGAATAGCCGATCAGCAATGCTTAGGCAGATTCAACAAAATTACACTGACAATTTTTTGTTTTTCAACTCATCATTTTTGCATGAAAATATTTCAAAATATAAGTGATTTTTTTGAAAAGTTTCGCAAAAGAAGTTACGATAATTATCTAGGTTCGAGGCGTTGGGAAGAACTGAGACGCGTGGCCCTAGAGCGATCAAATTACAAATGTGATTTCTGTAGCGAACCTTACAAGGCGGTACATCATATCGCCTATCCGAAAAGATACAAAGATGATCATGTTGATAACCTTCTTGTTGTCTGTGGAAAGTGTCATGGCAAACTTCACGGAATCCGAAACGGTCATTCGTTAAAAAACGAAGAAAGGCTGTATTCAGAAGAGCTTCCGGCGGGCGGACGAACATACCTCTTCGATATCCGTTATGATGCAAGAACCGGAAAGAGGTGTTTGTCGGTTTCCGAATCATGGAAAAGAGGAACACGTCAGATCAGAATCTTCGAACACTGGTTTCAAGTATTTTCCAACGGTTTTGGGAGGGCTATAAATTTTATGAACATAAGGAAAGATATGAACGAACTGTTTTCCGAGAAAGTTTTTGCCGGAAAAAGCACATATTTTTTTGATATTCAGTATACTGTTGATGAATATCTGTATCTCACGATAACCGAATCCAAAAAAATGGCCGACAACTCGTTCAGACGAAATAAGATAATGGTCTTTGAGGAGGATTTTCAGCCATTTTCTCACTGTTTGAATAAAACAAGAGATTACCTCAAATAGTCAATGTATTTAACAGCGATGAAAATGATGGATATATTGCTGATATCCCTGATTTGAAACATTGCTCGGCGTTTGGCAAAAGGAGTTTTGTAAGATACGGATTCAGGAGTGCAGATATTATGAAATCAAACGCTATCAGAAAGCAGCTTAAACCATTATGGACACGGTTGAAGGATGAAATAGAGAAATAGTTTGCGCACTCAGGCACTATACTTGATCCGCTGACAACGGCAAAATTTAGATTAAAGTTCAGGGTGCTGTCTTGTCTCAGTTGTTTATTGAAAAGTAATCTTTCTGCAACAAGGTGATGATGTCCAATTCCATACAGTTAAAAAGATTGCATGAGAAAGCGTAAATTACTGCGGAAAATTTTATCCGGTTCAAAAAATATCCGATTTTCGGAAGCAGTTTCCTGTGCCGAGATGTTCGGATTTAGTTTACAGCGTATCCGTGGCAGTCATCATATTTTTGGCCATCCCGATGTGTCTGATCTGGTAAACTTACAGAATGTTAAGGGGAAAGCAAAACCATACCAGATAAAGCAATTGCTTGATATTATCGAGAGATACAACCTTCAACTTGAGGAATAATAATGAAGGACTACCATGTCAATGTGTTTTACAGCGATAAAGATGATGGGTATATTGCTGATATTCCTGATTTGAAACATTGCTCGGCATTTGGTGAAACTCAGCAAGAAGCACTGAGGGAAGTGTTGAAGGCGAAAGAGGCATGGCTTGAGGCAGCCCGAAATCGTAAAGAAGCGATACCTGAACCTCGTTTTCGACCTTTGATTTATCAACTTGCGTGAACAGTCCTCCGTCTGCTCTGACCGACCAGTGTATGCATGACCTCATCTCACAAGCACGTATGAGATAAAGTCAATAACGTTTGTGAGATGCAAAAGTACCTGCTTAGGAAGGAGAGAGATAAGTAGTTTTGAGCCTCACTGATAACTGCTTATCTCCCTCCCTCATAACCAGTCTGCTCTCTCTCCCAGAACATCCTCCAATAACTTCACCTTAGCCCGCAGACAAGTGACCAACCTGAACGTGCTCCCTATCTCAGGGTATTCTTGATAATTGCGACAACACCGGACGGCACAAGATGCTGCCAAGGCTCTTCAGCAGCCACCTTTTCCCGGATATCAGTTGCAGATAAACCTTTGGTAGCCAATGTTCTTCGCCAAAGCACTTCTGTTTTCAGGCCAAGACTATGAAACATTTCCAGCTTTCTTTCCCCCCATTCATCATAGATGGTGAGAAAAAAGGTGGCATCCATAGGCAGGTAATAGTGGTATCGTTCTGGAAAATTGATAGGGAAGGGAACCACTGAAAAGTCTTTTTCGTCCACACCGCTCTGAGTCAGGGCTGCACGAACCATCTGGTAACGGTGGAAATAGGTGAAGGGATTGGCCTTGTCCGAGCTTCGTTTCGGATCTGCGGTGTCATCCTTGGTCAGGCAGGGGTCAGGATTGGTGATACCCACCACCAGATGCTCGCATCGGGCCTTGCCAGCCAGGAGATATTTCAGGTGATCATTATGGAGAATCTGAAAACGACCATGAATAACGCCTGTCTTGATCATGGGTACCTCCTGATATTGAAGGGGAACTGAGATTACAGTCTAAACGGTGTCCTCTTGCCTGGCCAATAGGGTTGATCATCCGGGGTATCCATCAAACCCACCAGCTTTGCCCGGTCAAGAAAATTGAGCACCATGGGCATGAGGTCTTGGCCCTGCACCCATCCCAGGGATCCGGGAGCGCATTGCACCTCATCAAAGCCAGTCACCAGATCGCGACGAATACCCGGCCCGGCCACGGCAATGGGAACCGGCTCCCCTGAATGAATCTGAGGGCCAGCACTGGGGGTGGAGTGATCAGCTGTTATGATAACAACGGTGCGTCCATCAAGTAAGTTCGGCAGCATTTCGCCTATGCCCTTGTCCAGGGATTCGATGGCAGCGACTTTCTTGTGAGGATCCTTGGTATGGGCTGCTGCGTCCGGGGCCTTAGTATGGACATGAAGAAACTCGTATTCCTTGCCCAAAGAGTCCGCAAGCTGCAATCGTTCTGCCAAATCCTGGCCCGGATTATCAGTATCCTTGACCTGTTCCACCCGCATTCCCAGGTAACTTGCCAGCCCCCAATACATAAGACCGGAGGCTAAAGATGCGCCCTGGATTCCCCAGCGTTCTGCAAAAGGCTGAATTTTTCCGGATGTTCCAGGACGTTGGGTAACCAGAACGTTGACCAGTTCCTGTTGCTTTTCTTGCCGTTTCCGGTTCAGTGGGTGTTTGCTCAGAGTGATATGCGACCAGGCGATATAGCTGTTCAGGGCCGCAGCTGTGCGTTGGGCAGCAGGCAAATCGTCCGCGTTTCGGTAAGGCAGTGCCATGAGCAGGGGGTGTTCATGCTGGGGAGGGCTGGTATCAGTGACCTGGCGGCTCAACCCTTTTCCACGCAGCCGGAGAATGCCGTCCAGGCCCTTGGTCGGCAGGTAATCTATCTGAATAGACTCTGTTTCGTCACCATCATTCCTAGTGCAGGTGTATGAGGAAATCGCCTCTATGAAGGCCCTTGTCTCTTCTGAGGAAGTTTTAGGACGATGTTTTTTCAGAAAAAGGATCTGCTCCCGGACCTCAGCTGCTCCGAAATGAACGAGAAAGGCGATATCTCCCGGCCTGATATCCAATCCAGCCCCCAGGGCCTCAAACAGCCCCCGACCAGGGAACTCCTGCTCCTGATAACCGAACAGGGCAAAATGGGCGTTTTCACTGGGCAGGGCAATGCCAGGACGACCTGCATGAAGGAGGCCGCAGGAGCCACTTTGAGCAAAAGAATCAAGATGTGGTGTCTGAGCCGCCTGCAGAGGGGTGCGATCTCCCAGTGTGGGATAGGCGCGATCACCTAACCCATCAAGGAGAATCAGGATACAACGATCAGCGGTTCGTCTTGTGCTCATAATCTCTCCGCTTCAGGTCATGTTATAAGGCGAGTCCCCCTGCCCGTGTTGAAAAACGGGTTGACATTCCCGCCGGAATGGAAAATATTCGGGGGATGAAATTCGATCTCCATGTTCATACCATACTCTCCTCCTGTAGTCAACTGACCCTGGAGCAAATCCTCAATAATGCCCAAGCCAAGGGGCTGGACGGGGTCTGCATCACGGATCATGATACCATGGCCGCTACTGACCTGATCAAAGAAGGCATGCAGGAAAACGGTCTCTGTGTCCTTATCGGCATGGAATATGCTACCCAAGGGGTTGATTTTCTTCTCTTTGGCCCTTTTGAAAAACTCCCTGTCGGGCTTCCTACTGAAGCAGTACTGGCAACAGTGCAGGCCGCTGGCGGTGTTGCAATCGCTGCCCATCCCTGCCGACCCGGCAGATCCACGGACATTTCCTTGCTGGAAAAAGGACTGTGCCGAATTATTGAGGGAACGAATGGCAGAAACACGCCGCAGGCGAATCAGGCGATTGCGTCTTGGCCGGAGCACTACCAGGTCGGGTTGGTCGGTGGCAGTGATGCCCATACCCTGGACGAACTCGGTCAAGTTCCCACGCAGTTTACTGTTCCTGTTCAGAGCAGGGCCGATTTGGTCCGGGCGTTGAGGGAGGGAGAGTACAAGACAGTGGTTTGCGCATAGATGCCCTCGGATCTCGCAATCCTGTTCTGCTGTAATGACGAAAAAAGGCGACCCAAGCTGGGTCGCCCACATGATTCTTTATCCAATCCCCCGCCCCTTGGGACGGGGTTGTTTATTTATGGATCATGGTTAGAACCATTCCTTGAACTGCTGTTTGATTTCATCGAACCAGCCTGTTCCGGCCTGTTGACCATCAACCTTTTCTCTGATCTTTTCAAGGGATTTATACATAGGGTCATACATTTCTTCTTTCCCATAACCTAAGATCTGAGCAAGTTGAATATATTCTTCAGCAGCGTCAAGGTTTTCCTTAAGCTGTTTTTCTTCTGCCTTGCTACGATCCTTCTGTTCTGCCAGTTTTTCGGCTTTATCAAGAAGCAGTTCCGCACGCAGTTGGGGCAGTGGAAATATCTCCGTGGTCACCACAAGAGTATCAAAAGCGAACAGGAGATCAGTTCTGGCCTGTTCAGTTTTACCCGCCTCAATCAAGGGGATGACTGCTTTAATGGCAGCCGGATAGCTTGCCAGAGGGATATTCGTGGTGTGAATCTGAATTTCACTGGCCAGTTGCGCCAGCAGAGGTCGGGCCTGCTGCACCTTGCCATCTTCTATCAGTTCTTCCACTTCTTCAACAGCCTGTCGCGCAACAGCAGGATCGGCAGTCAGATCTATAATGGAAATGTCAACATCTACCGGTGCCAGCGCTAGATCAGGCGAACGCACAATAACCAGCTCAAGTTTGCCTGTTGCGTTCGAAAGGTCTTCAATTGCCTGATCGGGTTTATTCTTCTCAAGGGCAGTTAACGCATCCCACGTTGCATTAAGTGCGTCGACCGCGTCAGTGAGTACTTTTTGGCGTTTCTCTGAAAACGCATCAGTTACTTTTCTGTCAACATCCGCCTGAACAGACTGCCCGGCCTGGGACTGTCCATCGCTTTTTTGAGAAGCTGTCTCAGCGGCTTTAAGCGACAGAGGCACTGTCATAAGCAGCCCGGCTATACAGAGCAAAAAAATTTTGGCAGTTATAACAGAAAACTTCATAGAATTCTCCTTTATTATTTGTGTATTCTTGGTTTTGGTGACTTCCTGTTGCTTCAAGCAATATGTTTGTCACATAACCTCTTGCATCACCTCCCGGCAGATATTATTTGGTTTATCTTTTTCATCAGGATTCTCTTCATTTCCAGAGAGCCTGAAGAATACGTAATCTACGTATATTTTATACGTAGATATCAGACAGAAAAAACGCTAACGCATCTCCCGGAGTTTGTCAAGGATTTTTTGTTTCGCTGTCCGGGATAATATAAAATATCTCGATTAACTTTACGGTCAGCCTGAAAATTATACCAAAATCAATGTTCTTCCGACCTCCCATGCTCCTCATCCAGCAGCTCTTTCATCTCCATAGCATGATCAAACTCCTTAATCTCCTCCTTTCTGAGCAGGAGGTCTTTCAGGGCAAAGACCTGGAGACGGCAGGACTGACTGAACAGGCGGTTAGCCATAAGCAATGAAGAAATCTCCCGTTCATCAACATCCTTTGTAGCAGCCAATTCCATAACTGTGCTGACAAACTGGGCGTCCTGCTGTTCAATATGGATTACCGTGCGAAGCAGGATGCGGTACTGCTCCTGATGATTACCCATCATATCGAAGAAACTGTTGATACTGTGATAGAGGCCGATAAGCCGCCGCCGGAACAAACGATACTGCCGGTTCAGATGCTTATTTTCCGTGCTGTCAAATTCCTCCATATCATGTCGAAGTCCCTTAATATTCTTCATGGAATTCATGATATTCCGGGAGGCATAGATCATCCGCTCCAGGGCCTTGGCCTCTTCCTCTTCCAGTTTGGCCTTCAGGAGTTTGGCATAAAATTCAATGATCTCACCATGCAGAAGCTTGGCATTTTCATAATAATCTCTCAGGGTATTTCGGCGACCGAGATTTTTTTGAAAGGGCAGCGTATGATCAAAGACCAGTTTATCATCAATACCAAAGGTCTTTAGGGCATAGAATTGGCATTCCTCAAAAAGATGCAGGGTTTCTTTGCGCAGGGAAGACGTGGCCGCATCCAGCACCTCTGTGGGTGTGTTGTTCAGGTAGACCGTAAGCACTGCTTTCCGTTCGGGAAAAAAACGAAGAAGCAAGCGGGATATATAACCGATAAACGGGAAAAAGAGTATCGCACCTATCAGGTTGAACAGGGTATGAAAGAGAGCCAGGCCCATCACAGCGTTGGTTGAGGTATCAAAAAACAGCTCAACCACATGAGATAACGGTTTGAGTGCAAGAAAGGCCACTATTCCGGTAACCACATTAAAGATAAGATGGCTGACTCCTACCCGTTTTTTTATCGGTATACCCCCGATTGCACCAAGCAGTACGGTCACAGTCGTTCCGATATTGGCCCCGATGACCATAGCTGCGGCAATTTCAAAGGTGATCAGACCACTGTTCAGCCCGGTGAGAATAATAGCGATAGCTGCGGCACTTGCCTGCATTATTGCAGTCATAAGAATGCCGAACAGCAGGTAAAGCCAGGCACCGTAACCAACAAGAGCGGTTAAATCAACATGCTGGGTGTACGCCTCTACACTGGTCTTCATAAAACTCAAACCAAGGAGCATGAACCCAAAGCCGATCAACAGCCGGCTCAATTGAAAAATTTTTGAAGCCGGATTGATGATCATGGAAATAAGACCGGAGCAGGCAATCAGAGGAAAGGCCATACTTGATATTTTGATTTTAAAACCAAATGCCGCTACAATCCATGCGGTCAGCGTTGTGCCAATATTAGCCCCCAGCATCACACCGATGCCGTTTTCCATAGTCATGACGCCAGCACCGACAAAGGCCAACACCATAAGAGAAACAGCCGAGCTGGACTGAAGAATTGCTGTGATCAGGGCACCGCTCCCTATGGAGCGTAAACGACCATCGGTATAAAAGCGAATCATCTGACGAAAGGCCTTGCCGGACATGATTCGGACAGAGTCCTCCAAGAGGAACATGCCGTAAAGAAATATCGACAAGCCAGCTGCCAGTTTCCAAAAATCTACAGGAATATCCATAAAATTATTATATTACAGGCCCCTGACAGCCTTTCTGTAAAATGGACATAAGGCGCAATAACCCGACAGCCCTCAGGTTGGAGGCTCTC
>JAABTP010000095.1 GCA_011389815.1 Desulfobulbaceae bacterium
TCGGCGCCAGGGGCTGGATGTGCCTCCTCTGCCTCTTGCTGCGTAAAAAAAATGAGAGGGGTCTGAACGGTTACACTACCATCTTTACATATCAAATTTCCATGAAGGACGCTTAACTAAAAATGACCGTGATTACATACTCACTATCCGTAATTTCAATCAAGATAATCCAAATCAAAAAATAGATACACCTGAAGAAGTTTGCGCAAATATTCGAGAGGAGGACTTTGGACAAAAGTATGTATTGAATGTGACACTTATTGACTATTTACTCGAACATAAAGAAATAAATACGAATCGACTCAAGTCGGCAATGCATTATATTTCTCATAACTTTGAACAGTCTGAAGACTTTTTTACGGCTTATTTTATTACTGGCAAACATAATGCGGAATTGATCCGCTATTTGAGCGGAGAATGGCCTGGATTTGCGTCAGCAGCAATATCATCTCAACATGGAGCAGAACAGATTGCATATATACTTAAATTCGTTGAAGCTGAGTATGTCTGTGAGAATATGAATACAGAAAACCTGCTTACAAACTATCTCTCCGAAAAAGGCCATCATGTCTTGGCTTCCGACCTTCCGTTGCCCGATAACTATAACGTGCTTAAAAGGTTAAATGTTCGCTTCCATGATTTACTGTCATTAGAAAAAAATCATGCCTTACTTGAATTTGTCCATAAAGAGTGCCTGTATATTATAACTGTTGAAAATGTGCATTATGTACTTCAGGCATTTACGGATGCAAAAGATGTCGGTAACATCAAAGCTGAAAAGGCAAATTACACATCAATACTGGCAGTTGGGAGTGAACAGCTCAAAAAATATATAGAAGAAAATTTAGCCTATTACCTCGAAGAGGTGTTTCTTTCTCTCCCGGATAATTCAGAGGAAAGTGAAACAGCAATCAAGATACTCCTTAATCAGGAAAAGCTGAAGTCTGATCACAAAACAAAGATAATATCAAAACAAAATTATATATTTGAGAACTTTGAAGGAATCCCGGAAAACCTTTGGTTTCACTTGCTGCAGAAAGAGAAAGTAGCTATTTCCTGGAAGAATATTTCGGAGTATCTCGGATATAAAGATAATGACAAGTCAGTTGTGACCAGCCTGTTAGGACGGCAGAATGTTATTGACACCCTCTCAAAATTAGAATTTTCTATAACTGAGCTTGGAAAGGACAATAGTTCAATATTATCTTATTTTATCATTCAAAATGACGAATTGAAAAACACTGACTATTGCCAACTGATAAAGTGCCTCCCTTATAGCTATACAAATTTTCCAAAATTAATCTCAGAAGAAAAGCAGGTATGTCTAGCTAGAGAAAGGAAGGTACGACTTACAGAAGACTCTTTCCGCTTTCTTGAAAAGAATAATCAACTTGTCGCAATATTGATCAGTAAAAACTTTGATACGTATCAAAAAGATAAAAAGAAATATCCAATTGATGATGATATTCGTGAGTTGCTGCTTTCAAGTAAAATAAATAATAAGGATAAGTTGACGGTATGTCTTGATGTTACACCGAACGGTGCTGTAGAAAACAAGCACCTATCTCTTCTGGTTGCAAATTTTCTTTTGTCTAATGAGGTAGACTGCTCACAATTTGACGACACTGTACTGTCCTCAGCAATTATCAATGCTCAGACATCTTCGGATTCAATTCAGCTTCTTATGAAGTGCCTTTTGACTTGGGATGAGAAAAAGACTATGGAGGTTCTTGCAGAGTTACCTGAGCCTTTTAGTGAGATATCTTCATACGGGAAACGCCCTAAAATTGATAAAAATCAAATTAATCTGAAATTTGCCAGATTGTTAAAAACAAAAGGGTTCATTTCCTCATTAAGAGAAGGTAAAAATTCATTAAAAATAAATACTTTCAAGTCAAGTATTCACGCTTAACTTTACGAGTTCCTGCCGAACTAAAAAATCGTTTGGCACATGAGGCATAATCGCAAGGTGTTTCACTGAATAACCTTGCCAACTATTTTCTGACAACGCAGTTGAGTCAGTAAGAGGCATTGTCTGTGGTAGAATCACGAATAGCCCGAAAGGGCATCTCCGCTCTGAAGTCAAAAGTTTCCCAACTGCTTGACGCTGTCCTCAAAAACAAAAAAGTACCGGACTGGGATGCTGTTCAGCAAAACACATAGAACATGGCGGATTAACTGGGGAGAACGATGACGTGTAAAGACCCGCTTGTTGCAGAAATAAGAAAAAATCGAGCTGAGATACTTCGACAGCACGACTGGAATATATTGAAATATCATAATGATATTATAAAGAAACAGGAGGCATTCAAAGGTCGCCTGATCACATTGGAGCCGAAAAGAAAGAACCGATCCGATCACTCCCGGCCTCGATAACGACGTCTTTCACCTCCAGATTGATACATGGTTGGAGCTTTGGCGCAGGGTGTTATTGATCAAGCACCGCATGGACAACAGCACCTAACCGTTCAACCAGATAAAGGGGCAAAGAAACCAACGGGTATTGCACAGGTCTCCTTTTTTTATTTTTCGTAATAACAGTATCCACCTCCTGAACAGACGGCTGATTAATATCAAAGCGGACAGCCAGGGGAGCCTGTTTGCTCCCCATAAACTGGTGTAGAGATTTCAGAGTACCAGCAGCTCCTGATTTAACCTCAACGGGAATGATATTCCCACTCACTCCGACAACAAAATCCAATTCAGCACTAGCTGCCTTTCCTTCCCGTAGCCAATAATTCAATTCACGGTTTGGTTTATCTGCAAGCATGGCCTGAAGATGCTGACCAACAAACTGTTCAGCAACAGCCCCCTGATTGACCAATTTCAAGTCATCCATTCGCGAAAAACTCAACCAGTCCAGACCACAAACTGCATTCATAAGCCCGATATCAAGAAAGAGTAATTTATATATTTTCTCCTGCTGATCAGCCTGAAGTGGCAAGCCAGTACAATGACTATGGACAACCTTATTGATTACCCGGGCCATTGCCAACAGCTCAATATCCTTCTTGATGGTAGCACTTTGATCCTGAGACGATATATTTGAATATTTCACTTTAATCCCCACATTTCTGGCGGCAAAATTAAAAACATTCAACATACGATTGAGATCTCTGGATCCCGCATACTTAGGAAAATCATCACGGTAGGTCTCAATGATTGCATTATGAACCTCGCTGACATCTCTGTAACTGCGACTATCCGCAAAAACCGCCACAGCTTCAGGCATCCCGCCTATATAATAATATGACCGCAACAGCTCCAGTAATCGCTGATGAACGATCTCTCCGATCTCCTGACCGAATTCATACTGCTCAATAAAATTTTTCAGGGCGTCCTCGTCCATTGCTGATAGAAATTCGGTAAAGGTCATTGGCCCCATGTGGAGATACTGGATTCTTCCCACAGGCATGGAAAAGGTATGATCTGCCAAAGCAAATTCCAAAAGAGAACCAGCACTGACAAGCGGAAGTTCCCCCATGTCCTCATAAAAATAGCGCAAAGCAGGAATTGCCTCTGGTACGGCCTGAATCTCATCCAAAAATAAGATAGAATCCTTGCCAATCTTCTTCATATTTGGCAAAAATTCTATCTGCTGAAGAATCAGTTCAGGATTATTACCAGAAAAAACCTGTGACAAGTCTGGGTAACGTTCCAGATTAACAAGAGAAAGTTCCAGGTTATGCCGTTGGACAAAGAGATCAACCAGGGTGGATTTACCAACCTGTCTCGCACCACGAATAATCAATGGTTTACGGTTTTTATTACGCAACCAGTTATCAAGAAATCGTAATTGTTGTCGTTCCATAAAAAGAGATCTCCTTTGCGTATACAATAATCCAAACACACCCTTTATATCATAATGCGATTATGATTTCAAAGGGGTGTTTCAATAATTCAAAAATAAGGACACCATGAAGCAGTGCTATGACGGGGATAGCAAGTACGGAAAAGGCGCAATGGAACTTATGCCGGAGGATAAAAATAATGTAACATAATGAAATTATACCAGCAGTATGGAAGAATCGTAATTCTTATACCGCAAAACATCACCACAACTTTACAGACATAGTCAACAACCTACGGAGTCACAGGAGGCAGGGCCTCACTCCATAACCTCCAGCTTGGCATAATCCAGATGGAGCAGCTTATCCCCGTGCCGATCAAAATGCACCTCAATCCGGCGGGGAGCAGGGATCTCTTTTACCTTGCCAATGCCAAAAAAGGGATGACGTACTGCCATTCCTTTGCTGAACTCAGTACGGGCAGATTGTACCGTTGTTTTATTCAAAGGAGTTGGTTCCGGGATGGCGCTTTCCGGGTCGCTGCGATAGGCAAAAACATTGCCTCCAGTGGCTGGTGCCGGGTCTTCATGGATATACAAACCTGGGTTAATCTCCCGAAGAAAGGGCGACATCACCACATTAAGAAATTTACGATCCGGGGTCATGATAGTCCGGGAGTAGGTCAGAAAAAGCTGTTTCCTGGCTCGGGTTGCCGCCACATAGAGTAAACGCCGTTCCTCTTCCCACTGCTCGCTCTCAGGCAGGGTTTTTTGATGGGGAAAGCGGCCCTCAGACAGCCCAATGACAAAAACCACATCCCATTCCAGGCCTTTGGAGGAATGAATCGTGGAAAGGATAAGCTTCTTCGGTGCAGTCTCCTGGGCACCCGGTGCATTCTCCGGTGGATCCAGTGTTGTGTCATCAACAAAAGATTGGAGATCTCCGTAGCCACCAATCAAGGCCTTGAGCTGTTCCAGGTCCCGGGCCCGTTTCGGATAATCATCATGATAGATCCGCTCAAAAATGGGTCTGTAATACTCCATGACCAGATCAAAAACACCTGAAGGGGTCAACTCCAGGCGGTCCATGCCTGCCATTGCCTGGGCCAGACGCTGAAGAGCGCCTTTCCACTTAGCCGTGGTTTTATATGCGGCCAGGGCGGTAATCGGCTCATCATCAGCCAGTATCCTGTCCAGGATTTTCAGAGCCGTCTTAGGACCGATCTTCTCCAGCTGCAAGAGGATACGATTCCAGGAAAGATTATCCCATTTATTGATCAACACCCGCAAAAAGGAGAGCACATCCTTAATATGGGCTGCCTCAGTGAGTTTCATCCCGCCCCGCTTTTCAAAATCCAGGGAATGGGCTGCCAGTTCCATTTCCAGCTTATAGGAATGAAAGCCGGAACGGAACAGAACCGCAATCTCCTTCTCTTCTGTGCCTGCCTTGACCAATGATTTCATCTTTTCCACGATGAAACGAGCCTCACCAGCCTCATTGCGGGCTGAATAGACCACAGGTTTTACCTTGCCCTCAATCTCGCTGAACAGTTCCTTGGTATATTTCTCTTCAGCCTGGGCAATAACGGCATTAGTCAGGGCCAAAATAGGCTGAACAGACCGATAATTCTGCTCCAGTTTGATAATTTCAGCCCCAGGGAACTGCTCAGGAAAACGCATGATATTATAGAAATCTGCCCCACGAAAACTATAGATGGACTGGGCATCATCGCCCACCACCATTACATTATCATGACCATAGGCCAGTAAACGAACGATCTGGGCCTGAATAAGGTTGGTATCCTGATACTCATCCACCAGAATATAGCGGAACAGGGAGGATATCTCCATCCGGGCCTGGACAGACTCAGCAAGCAGGCGCTGCCAGTTCACCAGCAGGTCATCATAATCCATCAGGGCGTTATTCAGCTTAAACTCTTCATACCCTTTACGAATCTTAATAATATCATTGGTGAATTCTATAAGATGAGATTGGGTCTCACAAATGAGATCCTCTAACTTTCTGGACTTATTGATGGCTCCGGACAGGAGATTGAGAATGATCCGCTTGCTGGGAAAACGTTTATCCTTGCCGACAAGTCCTAAAGAATTACGAATCAGGTTAACAATTCCCTCAGCATCGCCCCGATCAATAATGGTAAATCCGCCACCAAAGCCCAGGTGATGACCATGCCTGCGCAGGAGCATATTGGCACTGGCATGGAAGGTACCGCCCACCACCCGATTACAGGCCTGACCTGAGATACGGCCCGCCCGATGGAGCATTTCCTGGGCAGCCCGCCGGGTAAAAGTGAGCAAGAGAATGGATTCCGGTGGCACGCCCTGATCCAATAACCAGGCCATACGATGAACCAGGGTCCGGGTCTTGCCACTGCCTGCTCCGGCAATAACCAGGACCGGTCCTTCACCGTGGGTGACAGCCTTATGCTGGGACGAATTCAGGCCTTCCATAGTGACACCCGCTTTTCTTTTCTTTTCCATACCATCCATATCGTCCATACCATCTCATCCAGCTGCCGGATTATTACAAAATATATTCTTTTCCATAGGCCATTCTTTACCATACCCCCCTTGTCATGGCAATGCATGTTCAATGAATGTTGACAGCTTTAACGTCTCAGATTACATTTCAGCAGGTATATACAGGTTGGACAGCCTGCGTAATGAAAAACCTACATGATGTAACCATTCAACAGCAAAAAAAAGAAGCAAAAAAAGAGACTATGAATTCTATGAATGACGTATTTACAGATGAGGTTCTGCGGGAGCTTTTTCCCACTAACCGGGCTGATGATTTTTTCGAGGCCCTGTTTGGTGATGCCAATGAAGGTGCCTATGATATTTCCCTGAGCTTTCAAGGGCATGATGAGCAGAGCAATAGCCTGCATTTCAACCTGGATCTGCACGAACGACCTGGTCGTTGTCTGGCCTGTAATCTGACCAGCGGACTGCCTGAAGTCTTTTCCCGCCACAAGGTAATAGACATTGAAGGTCTGGTCACGGATGTAGAGAAAAAGTTGGATGGCAAGGCCAAATGCGGGGCATGGAAACTGGGACGAACCCAACAGCCGGAAAAAAGCCTGCATAGCATCCCCTTACAGATTGATCTTGCCTGATCTTCTCCATTCAGCATGTAAGGACACGGCATGCCGTGTCCCTACAAATCTCCCGCCATAACAGTATGAAGATACATCTCCTTGCTCTTTTTATTATTTCCTCCGCCCCTTTTCTCTTCTCTTCTCTGTCAGTTGCTGCTGAAGCTCCTGGCCAATCAAGAAGAACTGCTCCGACTTTGTCTTTGGGTGCTGGAGCTGTTTTCTCAACAAACCCATATCAGGGAGCGAGCAATACTCTTATCCCGATTCCCCTGCTCATGTTTTCCGGAGAACAGTTTTTCATCAGAGGAACCGGAGGAGGCATGCATCTTTATCAGAATGGGCCTTTCTCTGTTGACCTGCTGGCGAAATATCGTTTTGAGGCCTATGAGAGCGGCGACAGTGCGGAACTGGTTGGGATACATGATCGAAAAGGTACTGTAGAGGCTGGAATAAAGGCACGCTTACGCCTTGACCCAGTTATTCTCTCGGCTCAGGTTCTGACAGATGTTCTGAATGAGCATAGTGGCCAGGAAGTTGAACTGCGGGTGATCAAACCCTTTCGATGGCGGATGCTGTTTCTTGCTCCCTACCTGGGGGTTTCCCTGCTCTCTGATGATTTTTCCACCTATTACTATGGAGTGGACAGCACCGAGGCCATTGCCGGGCGTTCGGCATATGACCTTGGCTGGACCGTTAACTGGCAGGCAGGACTGGCACTTCGAGTCGGCTTGCGTCCAAATATCATGCTCAACAGTGCTGTTGGTTTAGAACTCTTTGATCAGGAAATTGTAGACAGCCCCATTGTGGATCATGAAACAGGCCTCTTTGGTATGGTGGGAATTGCCTACAGCTTTTAAAATGGTTTCCAATCAGCAGAGCAGCTTTTTTTGCTGTTGTTCCTCCTGCTCAAGCAGTTGTTTGAAAATACGTGAGAACTCTTCCCAGTTCAGTTCCTGATTAAGGCCTGGGCAGGACTCACGGATCGTATAAAAGTTCGTTTCTTCATCCAGCATACTCGGATGGAGTGGCCATTGACCACATCGCCAGGGCCGTGCTTCATGCACACTACAACCTGTTCCTTGTTGATAAAAAATACAGTGATTATCCACTGTTTTCATCTGCACCACCGGGCCGTTGATCTGCCAATATTCTTCTTCCACCTGTTGTCGGGTCAGCCCCAGCTTGCTGATCATCCGTTGTTGATCATCCGTATCCAGAGAGACGGTGGTATCGCCCTGGCAACAATAACCGCAACGGGTGCAGGTAAAAATATCAGAGAGTTGATATGAGGTATGATTATATGAGGTATGATTCATTGCCTTGTAAAGATGTTATGTTATAATATCCTTCCCATCCCCCTTGATGAGGTGGGATAAAAAAAGTTCCCTGTGTTCTTACCACACCTTTACCCTTTCTTTCCACTCCTTCCTGCCACCATCTCTGTAAAACCACATAGCCTGGACCGCCTTTTTTTTCATACAGCCCACCTCTTTTCCCTTATTTTTCCAAAAAACCAAGAACCATCCCAGTATCTGTTCGGTCTGTTTATTGAGAACGCTCCTGAGCAACTGATTGCCTCTGGGCAGCAAAGGTTTGAAAAAAGAACTGTTGCGGCAAGACACCAGGAAGGAAATACAGGGTAAGCGTACAGCGTCCGTGCTCTGCAATGGGGTAATAATGATCCAACAAAGCAATCCATTGCTGCTGTATGTTTTCTCTCTGGTATGAATCCCCTGATGTCCTTGATCTATAGGAAAGATCCCTGATGACAGAAAGTACCTCCTTGGTCTCTTGCTGAAAATGCCTTGTTCGGGCCAGGATATCATCATCGTTTGCAGATGGTGGACAAAAAGCAGGGAGAGAAAGGGTTAAAAAAGGACTGACTGCACAGGCATACTGCTGCTGATACTGCTCCAACAGAGCTTCAATGATATCAGAATTTTGACAGATAAAGCTTGTCTTTTCAAAGGAATTCTCACTGAGGAAAAAGAGACGGCTCCATGCCTTAAGACGCAAGCGCTGTTGTTCCCAAGATATTCCATCAGCTGGTTGAGTCGCTGGCAGCTCAATATCTGCAAAATCGTTCTCATCCCTGCGCAGTACGCTGAGCAATTCTTCCTGTTGCCGGGTCATTCTGGCCAGATCGGTACGGATTTCATCCTGTTGAATATCCACAGCCTCACCCAGCTTAAGCAACATTCTTGCCTGCCAAAGGCCAAGATCAGAGAGGTTCTTTTCTTGCTCCTTTGTTGGTTCAGGAGTATGCTCACCAGATCCTGCCCGGATACCGGTTTGCTCCAGCAGGGTTTTGATAATAGAAGACTCGCGTTCTTTCTCCTGCACAACAGGGATAGCTCCAGCTGACAGGTGCGAAAGATGCCCTGCATACTCATCAGGTCGCAAGCGGATATCCTGGAACAAGGCAAGAAAACGGTCACGGTCTTTGCCAAGGGGAGCTGGACAGGTATAGTTGAGCCAGCTGGATCCTGCCTGCTGATGTGCCATAGCCTGTAACAGGGAGGTCTTCATCTCTGGCAGATCATCTTCAACCGGTCTCAAAAAAACAAGCCGGGGAAAAAGCTGGGATAAAGAAAAAACCACGCCATCTTCCGGCAGGATGTCAGGAAAGATATACGAAAAATCAAAAGACATATGCAAACGCTTCAAGAAAAAATCACGCTGACTCTCATCGCCGGAGTATATCTGCTTTTTCATCTCCGGCTCGGACCTTCAGCACTCAGTATTATAACAGGCACAGCAGCCCAACTCTTGACCACAGCACCATATTGTATTGGTATTACCTGGATTCTGGTGTTATTCCTTCGTTTTCTGCATAAAGGCAAGCAACCTGCCTGGGACAGGATTGCCCGGATTTTCTTTACCATTGGCATCCTGTTTGCTTTGTACTTTGCTCTTTATGAACGGAATGAACGGGCACTGCAAGAGCAGGACTCTCAGCAAAGCAGAATAGAGGGAACAGCACAGAAAGAGTCCATTTAAAAGTCTCCCCGCAATACCGGCTCCACTTCTTCCTCTTTGGAAGGTAACCGATACCAGGGTATCCTGTCACTTCAAAACCACTTTGGAGTGCCCACATTTTCCAACGGAATTGATCACTATTGTTTCCGCATTATCGTGCCGAGGTACGCTGGCCAATTTTGTTTTACTTTTTACATTGGCTATGATAACAAAATATATACCGGACTTTTTTCAGTTATACCACTATTAGGCTTTGTTGCTAATACTCTGCGGCAGCATCGTCAGCATTCCAAAGCAGATCTCTTATAACCAGAAGGAGAATCGGGGGGGGGTACCCAGATTCGCAAGAGATTAGTCCAACTTTCATATAAAAAACATAGAATGTTCATCAGACTCTTCCTCTTTTTGCTTCACTCTACCGCCCTGTGCAGCATATCAATCGGCACAGCCGCTGATGCAGATTCAACCAATATCCCCTATCAGATTGATTTCAGCCAGGCTGGAAAAGACGGCAAAGCCTGGCTCAGGGAACAAGGCTTCAGGTTGCAGCGGGATATGGACGAAGACGGTGCCGTTCAGGTGACCAAGAGCAAGGACGGGAGCGGACTGTGTTTCCATACGGACCAGCCTGCCTTTGCTGTGGCTGTCAAGGACGGGCTTTCTCTAAAAGATATGGAGAAGATTGCTGTGCAATGGAGGGTTGAGCAGTATCCGACCGGGGCTTCCTGGGAACAAAACATTAATCGGGAAGCAATCATGGTGACCCTGTTTTTCGGTCCTCCAGTCAAGGCGGATCGTTTCTATCTGCCTGACACCCCTTTTTTCATCGGCCTGTTTCTTTGTCAGAACGACAAGGTCAATTTCCCGTATTCAGGGAAGAGCTACAGAAAAACATCTCGTTTTGTCTGCCTTGACAGCCCTGACAGCGGTACAGCCATTGTCTCGAATTTCAAAATAGATGATGCCTACCGCAAATGGTTTGCAACAGACACTGTGCCACCTGTCACAGGTATCGGTATTGAGCTGGACACCAGTGGTCTGGACAAGGGACAGAGCAAAGCCTGTCTGAAAAAGATCACTTTCTACAGAAACGAGGAAAGACAGCAGGATGCGACGTTGAAGAACTAAAGCATTGCTGATTTCGAGAAAACAGAAGGTTGATCATGCAAATAATTGAGCACAGCAGTTCTGTTCTTAGAATCGGAAAAGAAGAGCATTCCCCACCTTCTTCGCGAAAGTGCCTTCGGACTGTGGTCCTTACTGCGCTGCCATTCTATTTTCTGCTGTTTCTGTTACCTTTTCTTCAGGATGAATCTGTCAGGCTACATTGCGTTCATATGCAGGAAGGAGCGGTTTCCTGTACGATTGCAGTGTCAGGGATGGATAAAGGGATCAACAGAATCAGGCATCCCTTTCGGGAAGATATTTATGAGGCTGAATATATCTTTTCTGCAAAGGCAGCGATACAGGGAAACAGCCGCAGCCTGCTGCTGGCGACAGAGATGGGAGATATCTCTGTACCATGCTATGACCCTGAAGAGCTGGTCCAAAAGATGAATGACTATCTTCATATCTGCGCTAAGAAACCCAATCCGCCTCCCTCTTATACCTGGACAGACAGCTCTTCCAGACAGGCGATGTATCAACTATGGTCCATACTTTTCCTCACAGGAGGAACCATCGTCGTAGCCTTTCTTCTCTTTGTTAAAAAGCCGGTTCTCTGCACATTCGATAAACAGCAGTGGGTAATGCGGATACAGTATCACAGCATGCTGCGTTGTTCGGAAAAAGAATATGACCTGAGCGGCGTTCAAGAAGCAGGAGTCAGTTATAGCAGCAAAAAAGAGGCACAGAGGTACATGCATCTATGGTACAAGTGCAAAAAAGACACTCCCGGACAACAGGTGCCTCTGATGCGCTCAGAAGCCGATGAAGCCCGGAGGATGAGCCGAGTTATCAACGAGTTTCTCGGAATAGATACACAGGAACGAGTAAAAGAGGTTGGAAGAAACAGATGCCGCAGAGCGTTCGGCTGCCCGCTATTTCTGTTCTTCATCTTTATTGGGTTGTCCTTGTTTTTCGGTGCGTTTTTTATGCTCCTCAAAGGAGACTGGGATGCTGTCGGGCTGTTGTTACTCTCCTGTGTCTGGACTTCTTTCACACTTTTTATAGCTTGGCTTGACGGCCTTTTCATTACTTCCTGACTTACCTCCATTGCCGAACAAGCAGAGGAGCATCGGTGATGGTCCCTTCGACCCAGATGATCGCAAGTTAATAAAACCTTAATCCCTTCAGCATACTGTTGATTATCCTTCGTAAATGTCCGTCTCGTCTTGAGCAATATTTACTGAAGAATCCCTCTGATTCTTGAAGAAAGATATAATAAGTACATTGGCGGCACTCCTTGATCTCACTCACGCAACACTCTCGCATTATACTTTCACAGGCTGATTCACGCAGAGACCAGCAGAACCGCGCTCCATTTCTTTCCTTGCATCTTATAGATACCGCTACGGAACAAACGCCGTATCTCTCAATATTTTTGCCTCCCGGTTCTCTACCACATTTTTTAAATGCCCAACAATGTATTTTGCTGTCATTCATCGCTTCAATTCCACGTTGTTGTATTGTTTTTTGCAATTGAATGATCAAAATATCCTGGTACAACATCACCTTTTCAGACCGCACAATGACGGAGAACAAGGGAAAGGAGAAAAAAGACCGGGTCATGCGCTCTTGGAATCAATCCAGACTGTTCCAGAATCTATGAAGCGATCAAGGTCTTCTTCATAGTCTTCATGTCTCAGGCAGAGTTCCAGTATGAATTCTCTTGCATGACTATACAGTTTTTGCCGTTTTCTTTCGATCTCCTCAGTTTGTTTCTTTGTTGCTATCCCTTCCATTATTCCTTCAATAATTGACTCCAGAATCGGGGTATAGTCGGCAGCATTATCCATTGGAATAAATTCATACCGTACATGCAAGTTATTCAGTATTGAAAGGAGTATTTTTTCTTCTTGGTTTCTCATGATCCTGCTCATTCTTTTTGGTGAATCGTTCACAGATTTCTACTTTTTTTATTATGCAAATCTTTACCATACCAATGTATTGTTATTTTTTTGTAAGAAAGCAGTCAAAAGGACATTAGAAATTCTCTTTTGCTATCACAGGCCGTTTTCAGACTGGACAACCGTGCGGTCAGAGGACAGAGGAAGGATATAATAAAATCGGATAACCTTGTACGATAGCGACCAATAATCACCCAACATCAAAAACTAATACGCTCCTAATCTTTTCTTTATCCGTACGCTCTATTCTCGCAAAAGGAAGTAAGGAGGTGCATGGCGGATGGGAAACCGCATCTCCTGCACTATCGGGCCGGGTTCCCTTTGTTCATCCCTGCCCTGGAGGAATATCGGAGTAAAGATTATGTTTACGGTTGATGAGGTGCTGTCGGATCAATACCCTGGCCTGCATAACAATCCTGTCCTTGGGCCGCCAATACGCCCTGTCCTGCGCAGACTCCTGCGCGAAAAAGATTTTGTCGGTTTTGTCGAACAATACCCCCATGTGCGGGGGATGGATTTTGTTGAACAGGTTCTGGAGCACTTCAACTTCAGTTATGTTGTTTCCGACCGAGATCGGGAAAATATCCCTCCTGCTGGCCGGGTGATCATTATTGCCAATCATCCCATAGGCTCCCTGGACGGCCTTGCCCTGCTGAAACTGGTCCACGAGGTACGCTCTGATGTCCGGGTGCTGGCCAATGACCTGCTCATGTACATCAAACCCATGCACCCTTGCCTGTTGCCGGTCAATAATATGGGCGGGAAGTCCTCACGGGAGCAACTCCGGCATATTTCCTCAGCCCTGCTCAATGAAGAGGCGGTTATTGTTTTTCCGGCAGGCGAGGTTTCACGGCTCGGACCGATTGGGGTCAAGGACGGAAAATGGCACAAGGGCTTCCTTGGTATAGCCGGTCGGGCCAAGGCCCCTGTTCTGCCGATCCATATCACGGGGAAAAACTCTGCTTCCTTTTACACGGCTTCTCTGCTTTGCAGACCGCTTTCTATGGTCATGCTGGTCAATGAGATGTTCAGGCAGGAGAAAAAACAGATCAGGTTTACTGTGGGCAGGATTATTCCCTACAGATCCTACAGCAATCTGCCCCTCAACTCCGAGGAAAAGGTCAAGCTCTTTAAGAAACATCTCTACAGGATCGGCAGGGGCGGAAAAGATGTGCTGCGAACCGAGAGTGCTATTGCCCGGCCTGAGCGACGCAGCGACCTGAAAAGAGAACTCAGGGACGCGGAACTGTTGGGAAAGACACCAGATGGCAAGCTTATCTTTCTCTATACAACCACAGAGTCCTCACCGGTGATGCGGGAGATCGGTCGCTTGCGGGAAATCACCTTCCGGGCCGTGGAAGAAGGCACGGGCAAAAGACGGGATACAGACCGGTTTGACAGCTATTACCAGCAGCTTATCCTTTGGGATGAAAATGACCTGGAGATTGTCGGGGCCTACCGGCTTGCTGATGCTGCCCAGGTCATCCGGCAACACGGCACTCAGGGATTGTACACGGACAGCCTGTTCAATTTTGCGCCTGAACACCGCTGGTTTCTGGATAAGGGGTTGGAGCTGGGCCGCAGTTTTGTCCAGCAACGTTACTGGGGCAAACGCAGTCTGGATTATCTCTGGTACGGTATCGGGGCCTTTCTGACCAACAATCCCGAACACCGCTATCTGTTCGGCCCGGTCTCCATCAGCAACGGTCTGCCCCAGGCTGCCAAGGAACTGCTGGTCTTTTTTTACAGGCTCTATTTTGGGTCAGAAGATGGTGCCTGCTCCAGGAATCCCTTTATCTTTTCCGGCTCTTTGGAACGGCTGGTCCGGGAATTCAGCGGTCTTGATTATGCAGAGGATCTGAAAAAACTGAAGAATCTGCTCCGAAATATGGGAACCAATATTCCCACCCTGTACAAACAGTACTCCTCCCTCTGCAAACCAGGCGGGGTGCGGTTTCTTGACTTCAATGTTGACCCTGACTTCAACAACTGCGTGGACGGTCTGGTTGTGGTGGATATCACGCTGCTGAAAAAGAAAAAACGTGACCGCTATATTCAGGGCTGACTATATACCAGTTTGAGATGATTATGTTTCACAGGAAAAAAACAGGATATAGAGTAATGGCACGACCTTAAGTGGTTGACCACAGGATTACGCCGTTTGTCTTCTTGGTACTGTCAAACGAGGGTAGGCCT
>JAABTP010000096.1 GCA_011389815.1 Desulfobulbaceae bacterium
AGCTGGAAAAAAAAATTTCGGTAATTAAGTTATCCCGCTTGAATGTTTAGGTGTTTTTTTACGAGCTGAATTGCTGCTGTTGCAACGATCAGGGCGAAATATGGGGTGTCCGGCTGCAATTCTGTAACAGTCAGTGTCTCTTTGCCGGTAACGCTTCCCTTTGCTGTAGCAGCGGAAGGCTCGAATCCTTCATCAGTGGAAACATGCAGGGTATAGTGCATGAGAGAAACCGGTGTTTCCGAATCTGCGGATGGAAGCCAATCAGCTGTCAGGCTGTCTGAATTACCGGAGGTTACGGAAATCAGTTTGACAGGCTCATTCAACTCGGAGTAGGGAATACTCTTATCCCGGTTCAACAACAGAGAAATGATAGGCGCAATAACAGGATTGCCCAAATCAGCGGCCAAGGCCCCGACGGAAATCGCTCCTGAAAGCGCAAGTGCTGTGCAAAACAAAACTTTTCTTTTTTTCATATCGTTTCCTCTGTATTCTGCATTTTTTCATTCCCAAATCCGAGAAAAATCAAAATCAACAACACACCCTTTCAGGGTAAAGGTTACAGTTTCATCGGTTGCATCCAGCAATTTTACATAACGACCGTCCCGGAGGACATAGACCTTGGCTGTCCCGGTTTTCGGATCAACAATACAATAATAATCAACCCCTTCTTCTTCATACAGATTGAACTTGGTGATGCGATCCTTACTGGAGGTAGATGGTGATAAGATCTCGAAAATTAAGGAAGGAGCTTTGATGAGAAAGGATCCCTGGGGCTGATAACAGAGCACCATGTTATCCGGCTGGACAACCGTATCATCGGAAATCTTCCAGTCAACCGGCAACACAGCTTGGCAGGATGCGCAATCATCCAGGGCCTCATCCAGCAGGCGGGCAATTTTCTGGCTGATCCGTTGATGGGTATAACTGGGAGAAGGGGACATGGCATAAGGAATGCCCTGAATCAGCTCCCATCGTCCTTCCCAATTGGTGTAATCTTCATAGGTGTACTGCGGTAGTTCGCGCTCTGTCAGCTGCATGATGTTTCAACTCAGGCTATGATTCGATTGCTTACATGATTACCATAATGTTGTACAGCAACTATACTTACCTGCCTGAAAAATATTGTCAATCAAAGTTTCCGGTATTTCACTGTTGCTCAAACCCCATAGGCGGTTCCTGAGCAGTATAACTTTCAAAAGTGGTGATGTGGCCCAGAAAGGTTAATTTCACGGTGCCGATAGGACCATTACGCTGTTTACCGACAATCAGTTCGGCAATGCCCCGATTAGGATTATCTTCGGCCTTATTATAGACCTCATCCCGATAAATAAACATAATAACATCTGCGTCTTGTTCAATTGCGCCCGATTCGCGAAGATCAGAAAGCTGAGGTCGCTTATCCGTTCGGCTTTCCAGGCTTCGGTTGAGCTGGGACAGGGCGATAACCGGAACATCCAGTTCCTTAGCCATGGCCTTGAGAGAACGGGAAATGTCACTGATTTCCTGGGTACGGTTTTCAATCCTGGCATTACCTTGCATGAGCTGGAGATAATCCACCACCACCAGCCCCAGATCATGCTCAGATTTCAAACGCCTGGCCTTGGCCCGCATCTCCAGGACGGTCATTCCAGCAGTATCATCAATAAAAATCGGTGAATCAGCCAACATACCTGTGGCCCTGGTTAATTTGGGCCAATCATTTTCCTGCAAATGGCCGGTACGGATTCGCTGCGCATCAATCCGACCCACAGAACAGAGCATACGCAGGGCAAGTTGCTCCATAGACATTTCCAGGCTGAATACTGCCACCGGCACCTTATTAATCAGGGCAGCATGTTGCACTATATTCATTGCCATGGCCGTCTTTCCCATTGAGGGTCTTCCGGCCAGGACAATCATGTCCGAGGACTGCAAACCAGCGGTCATTCGATCCAGCTCGTCGTATCCAGTAGAGATCCCGGTGATATGTTCCTTACGCTCTGCGAGTCGTGTCACCCTGTCAAAGGCCTTGGGAACAATCTTAGACATAGGCTCAAAGCCCTGCTTTTTCCTGGCCTGAGCTATTTCAAAAATAGTCTGTTCAGCCCTGTCCACAAGGGCCTCAAGATCCCCTTGGGCATCATAGCAACGGGCTGCCACATCGCTACTGGTCTCAATCAACCGGCGTAGGATGGATTTCTCCCGAATAATCCTGGCATGATGAACCAGCATGCCAGTAAAAGGAATAACATCAGTCAGGTTGGTAAGATAGGCTGAACCACCAACCTGGTCCAGGCGATTCTGATCACGTAATGAACTGGTCACAGTAACCAAATCATGGGGTTCACTGCGCTCAAAAAGTGCCACCATGATCTCAAAAATCGTTTTATGGGCATCTCTGTAAAAATCATCAGGAGAAAGGATCTCGACAATTTTTAACAGGGCCTTATCCTGAATGAGAATGGTACCAAGAAGGGCCTGTTCCGCATCTACATTCTGGGGCGGAATCATTTGAGAGGCAGGAGAAGAAGCAGGTGGAGTGCCTCTGTTCTCGAAAAAGGATGAACTATCAGACACGGCAGACGATTTTGAAGAGTGGAGGGATGGGAAATATACAGGTAACTACCTATACTACAAATACTGCAAACAAAAAACGGCGTATCACCTGTGAGGCAATACGCCGCTCAAGAAAGCTGCAAGCCGAAAAATTACGCCACTTCAGTTTCTCTTTCCGGAGCAACCTGAACAGTGATTTCCGTGGTCATTTGATATCCAACCTTCACTGTAACCTTGGTCTCACCTATGCTCTTTATGGCATCAGCCAACATAATTGCTCGCTTATCCAGGATAATGCCCTGCTCAGCCAGCCGAGCTACGATATCACCGCTATTCACAGAACCAAACAGGCGACCTTCATTGCCCACCTTACGGGTGATAACAACAATCATATTCTCAAGCTGGGCAGCAAGTATTTCCGCATTCTTTTTCTCTTCTGCACGACGGCTTTCAATAGCGTCTTGTTCTCTCTGTAAACGAGCCAGACTGGCCTTGGTCACTGTTGAAGCCATATTTTGCGGAATAAGATAATTACGCGCATAACCAGGCTTCACCTGGACAATTTCCCCTTCGCGCCCAAGGGTATCAATTGTTTTTTTCAGTATAACTTCCATTATGTATTATCCTCACTCAGGTACAGGATTAATCATTCAGTTTTATCTTCATGGTCCAATTCGCGAATATCAGCCCAAGTATCAATGATCCCGACAATCATCACCAGCAACAGGCCAAATCGTTGCAGCACAAGCATCACATAAATAAACAGGCGAAAAACACGGGGAAGGTTCCAGCGATTCAGGGTATGCATAAGCACAGCCGCACCCTGAAAAAAATAGAGCAACCCGGCAGTAAAGGCCAGGCTCACACCGATACTCCCGCCTCCTTTGCTCAAAAGAAGCAGAGTAAAGGCGATAATAAGAAACCATATTGTCTTATCCGGCAGGCGCCACTCACTGTATGGCGGCCAAAGAATCTTTTCCGGTGCCAGCTTGCACAAAATAACTCTCCCAACAACCATGTTCAAGACAACGGTCAGCAACACTGTTCCGGCAAGAAGACCAGGAAGAATCTTTGGCAGCAGTTCACGTACTCCTGTTATCAGCTGCTCAAGAGCATACAGAGCCTCTGGAGGCAACTCACCATTTGTCCGGTACACTGTAATAATCTGCCCCATAAAGGCATCCATATCAGTGAGCAGGCTTACATAGGGATTGCTCCCGGATATGATGCCATATACCGTCCAAAAAACCAGCCAGGCAATGGTCAAGGCTATAATGCCAGAAGCACCGGTTTGAGCAGGTTCTCTTTGTCGGATTGTACCCAGATGCAGAGTGTACCCCAAGGGAAGCATGGTCAATGTAAAGAAAAACATTGGCAAACGCCCCAACAACAGAGCCCCAAGACTAACTATTAACAACCCGTTTCTGACTTCCAGGCCAGCTTCTTGGTCATCTGCTGCTGTTTGAAGCAACAGAAAAATCGGCACGGCAAGCAGGCCGTGCAACCAACCGATCAAACCGGGGAAGGCTATTGGCAAAAAAAACAAAAAAGCCACCAACAGTGGCCGGGCAGTCAAAAAAGAACCGTTTTGCTGCGAGGTATTTCCATATCGTCCCATCACAAAGTACTGTCTACGGTCTCACGATACAGATGCATTTTGCAGGTCTCACAGCTGATCGAATCTATTTTTTTGTCGCAATAATTGGACAACAAGATTGCTTCTTTTTCAGGTTATCTTCTTAATATTGAATAGAACCTGTATAAGGGATCAAAGCTAAATGCCGGGCACGCTTAATGGCCTCGGTCAGTTGCCGCTGATGGGTTGCACAGGTGCCGTAAATCCGTTTCGGGATAATTTTGCCACGCTCAGTAACAAAGCTCTTCAGAACCTTAGCATCTTTATAATCCATGACCAGCTCTTTATCAGCACAGAATCTACAAACTTTTCGACGAAAAAATACTTTTTTTCGGGGTGCCATAATCATTTTCTCCTTATGATTGTTCTTTGTTTACGATGCAAGGGAAGAGAGCCTTATGCAGCTGCTTCGTCCTGCTGTTCCTGTTTTGGCGTGTCATTTTCCTCTGCACTTTCCTCAGCAACAGCTGTCTTCTCTTCAGTTTCTTCTGCTGCCTTGTCGTCTGCTGTAGTATCACTGCTTTCGCCTTCTTCATCCGGCTTGGCAAGTTCCTCAGCTTCTGCTGCCTTGGCAGCAGTAATAGCGGCAATTCGCTCTTTTTCCCGCTCTACCCCTGTTTCATCAATTGTTTTCCCTTTATCCAGCTTGACGGTCAAATAACGAAGGACATTATCGTCAATACGAAAAATACGCTCCATTTCCTGAATTGTGCTTCCAGGAGCAGCGTAGTTCATATACACATAGTAGCCTTGGGTTTCTTTCTTGATCTCATAGGCCAGTTTCCTCATGCCCCAGCGATCACCACCACGATTAACTTCAATAATCGCTCCATTATCACCCTCAATAATGGCATTGGTTCGTTCAATAATCTCTGTAAATTTTTCTTCGCCCAGATTAGGACGAAGGATGTACGTGGTTTCGTAATGACGCATGAATTCCTCCTCGCGGTCATAATGGCCCTCACTGTCTTTCCAGAGAGAGCGGGAAGGTTAGTAAAAAAAATTAAAATTTTATTATATACCACTCGGCTCGGGGCGATGTCAATAAAAATACGACCTATACCGTAGCAATCAGCAGACAGAGCCAGCTTCGATCTCCATCACCTCAAATTCGCGAACACCACCTGGCGTCTTGGTGACCACCTCATCTCCTACTTCTTTGCCCAAGATAGAGCGTCCCAAGGGAGCCAACACTGAAATAGAGCCTTTCTTCACGTCAGCCTCTTCTGGTCCGAGTAATTGATACCTCACCTCATCATCAGTTTCCATATCCAGGAGGGTAACCACTGCACCAAAGACAGCCCGGCTTGTGTTGACAGCTGTGCAGTCAATCACCTCTGCCCGGCTCAGTTTATCTTTCAGCTCCATGATCCGTCCCTCAATCATTCCTTGCCGCTCTTTGGCAGCATGGTATTCGGCATTTTCTTTCAGATCTCCGTGGGCCCGAGCGATTTCTATGGCCTTGACAATTTCATGACGCTCCACCTTTTCCAACTGTTCAAGCTCATTTTTCAACGTTACGTGTCCGGTTTTGGACATGGGGATACGATCAACCATGCTTATTCCTCTACTGCTTTGAAAACATTATTTCTTTAAAAATTAATAAAAACAAAGTGCCCCGTCCAAAAGGGCGAGGCAATAAAAAACAAACCACGGGCTTCAGCAAGAAGGGGGACAACCGGAACGACTATAAACGGAAAAATTCAGCTATGGCTTCAACCACATATTCTTGCTGTTCATTGCTCAATTCTGGATAAATCGGCAGGGCAAGGGAATCTCTGCTTGCCTGCTCTGCCACAGGAAATGACTGGGCTGCGTAAGAACCCAATGTTTCCAGACAGTCTTGCTGATGGAGACAGACTGGATAATAGATCTCGCAGCCAATGGATTTTCCCTGCAAATATTCTTTTAAGGCATCACGACGTTCAGTACGAATAACAAACTGATTATAGATATGGATATTATGCTGTTCCGCATCTGAGGCATTACTGTACACTGCCTCTGGTAAAGCGACCTGATCACCGGCCAGTCCGGCCTGAGCAAAAAGCCTTCGGTACTGCTGAGCATTTTCCTGCCGCTGCGTATGCCATCGCTCCAGATGATGCAGTTTCACACTGAGTACAGCTGCCTGGATGGGATCAAGACGAAAATTTCCACCGACTTTAGAATGATAATACTTGGGATCCGCCCCATGATTGCGATAACAGCGAAGGGTTTCGGCAAACGCAGAGTCACAGGTAGTGATCATGCCGCCATCGCCCATGCAACCAAGATTCTTGGATGGAAAAAAGGAAAAGCAGCCTGCCAATCCCATGGAACCTGCCTTTTTCCAAGTAGCCTTTTCGTTGTTCTTCGGGGCAATAAAAGGATATTCCGCACCAATGGCCTGGGCAGCATCTTCAATCACTGGAACTTCATACTGACGGGCCAAATCCATCAAGGCTGACATGTCTGCGCATTGGCCAAAAAGATGAACCGGCATAATTGCCTTAATTTTTCGTTCTCCAGCAGCATCTGCTTCCAAAATCTCTGCGGCTTTAACAGGATCAAGATTCAAGGTGCGATCGTCCACATCAGCAAAAACCGGTAGAGCACCCACCCGGATAATTGACCCCATAGTGGCAAAAAAAGTATAGGGGGTGGTCAATACCTTATCACCGGCCTGGAGTTCCAAAGCCATTAAACTGGCGACCAGGGCATCTGTGCCACTGGAAACCCCGACAGCCGCAGCTGCTCCGCTGTATTCGGCAATTTCCTGCTCCAGTCGGGTTACCTTAGGGCCAAGGATATAGCAGGTCGAATCAACGACTTCAGTGATCTCCTGAATAATCTGTTCACGAAAATATGCTGTCTGCGGTTGCAGATCTAAAAGAGGTACCTTCATTATTGCGAAGCTCCGGGCCTGCTACCTCGCTACCTGCGATGTAACAAGCAAAACAGTTTGTTGTTCCACCCCAAGGGGTGGAATGAAAATTTCTATAAAAGTACCGACGGTTTCTTTGACAAGATCAGGCTCCATTAGAACCAACTGCGGGAACGATTCGTTCGGAAGTTATAAAGTCTTGTACATCAGGCAATTCCTGCTCAAATACCCCTTTCAGCTTTTTGAGCAGGTTAGCTTCAATCTGCCTGACCCTTTCCCGGGAGATGCCAAAGCGATCAGCAATGGTCTGGAGTGTTTCTGGTTCATCATTGAGCAGGCGGGCAGCAAGGATGACTTTTTCTTTCTCATTCAGGTCAGTCTCAAGACTGGTCAAAACATCAGATATCCGATCACGCACCTCATGGCCAGCTACAATATCTTCTATGCCCGGCCCTTGATGAGGAAGAAAGCTCTTCTGGTCATCTTCTGAGTCATTGCGTATCGGTGCTTCTAAAGAGACATCCCAGCTATCCATGCGCTGATCCATCGCAATAACTTCACTCTCTTTGACATTCAATCGCTCAGACAGCAATTTCACATCTGGCTTAAAGCCTTGGGCCTCAAGTAGCTTTTTTTCTTTATTCAAGCTAAAGAACAGCTTCCGCTGGGCCTGGGTGGTGCCGATTTTCACCAGACGCCAGTTATCCATGATGAACTTGAGGATATAGGCGCGGATCCAGTAAGCAGCATAATAGGAAAACTTGACACCGCGATAGGGGTCAAATTTCTTGGTTGCCTGTACCAGCCCAACATTCCCCTCCTGGATCAAATCCATAAAATTCTGCATCCAGTATTTCTGGAAATCCATAGCGACCTTGACCACCAGCCGCAAGTTGGACGAAACCAATCGGTAGGCAGCATCTGGATCACCGGTTTCTTTAATGCGGACTGCCAGCTCTTCGGTCTCTTCCCGGCTCAACAGCTCGTACTGGCTGATTTCCTGAAGATAGCGATGCAGGGCAGGATTGCTGACTGCTGGTAAATTTTCATCAGTGGATGTCACCACTAAGGGATTATTATACTGTTGACCGACTTTCTTTTCCTCACTCATAATCTATAAATGATGGGGCCCCAGGGCCTTTCCTGACAATATTTAGTCTATGAACAGACAATGAATAAATAGTCTACCTCATTTCCTGTAAAAGTTCACGGCAATAAGGTAAAAAATCTTTCAAGCACAGGAAAGCGGGCCTATCCCTTTTGAAGGAGTTTAAATTTCCTCCTGTTTATGCTACGTTCCCCTCAGACTGTTCCAGCCATGTCCACGGCGTTCAGATGAAAAAATAACAGCCCAGCCTTTGAGCGGGCAGAGATACGCATTGACGATACCCATGAAAAATATACGAAATTTTAGCGTAATCGCCCATATCGACCATGGAAAATCCACCCTGTCTGACCGGATGATCCAGCTTTGCGGGGGGGTCACAGATCGGGAATTTAAGGACCAGCTTCTGGATAATATGGATATTGAACGGGAACGGGGCATTACCATCAAGAGCCAGACCATCTGCCTGCCCTTTACCGCAGCAGACGGCCAGGAATACGCCCTCAATCTGGTCGATACCCCTGGTCATGTGGATTTCAGCTATGAAGTCTCACGGGCCCTGGCAGCCTGTGAAGGTGCCCTGCTCCTTATTGATGCGGCCCAGGGTGTTGAGGCCCAGACCCTGGCCAATCTGTATCTGGCTATGGAAAATGACCTGGAAATCATCCCGGTAATCAACAAGATTGATCTGCCTGCCGCAGAACCGGACAAGGTGGCAGAGGAGATTGAGGAAGATTTGGGGCTGGACGGAGAGGTTATCCGAAAATGCTCGGCTAAGACCGGCGTTGGAGTTCAGGAAATCCTGGAGACCATTGTCACCCATCTGCCGCCGCCAGAGGGCGATCCTGACAAACCTCTGGAGGCACTGATCTTTGATGCCTCCTACGACCCCTACCGGGGCACGGTTATTTCGGTGCGAATCATAAACGGAACCCTTAAACCGGGCGAGCAAATCTTGTTCATGCATAATAAGACCGAATACCGGGTTGAAGAAGTGGGCCAGTTTTACCTGACCCGCACACCTCAGAAAAGTTTATCTGCTGGTCAGGTTGGTTACATCATCGCAGGCGTAAAAAACGTTGCTGACACCAAACCCGGCGACACCATCACCCATAAGGATGCCCCCTGTCCTGCCCCGCTCCCTGGTTTTCAGGAAGTGCAACAGGTGGTTTTTTCCTCCATCTACCCGATCTCCACAGATGAGTACGAAGATCTGGCTACGGCCCTGGAAAAGCTCAAGCTCAACGATGCGGCCCTGACCTTTCAAAAGGACACCTCTGCTGCTCTGGGCTTTGGATTCCGTTGCGGTTTTCTCGGCCTGCTCCATCTGGAGGTGGTCCAGGAACGACTGGAACGGGAGTTTGACATTCCCCTGATCCTTACTGTGCCTTCGGTCCGCTATCAGATAACCCTACAGGACGATACCGAGCTGACCGTGGAAAACCCCTCTCATTTTCCTGATCCCGGTGCCATTGCCAGGATCGAAGAGCCCTTTATAAAGGCCACCATCCTGATTCCGGAACGCTACATGGGCGTGGTCATGACCCTGTGCATGGAGCGACGAGGTGAGAACACCAATTACCATTATCCCATGCCAGGCCGGATTGAGTTCACCTGTGAGCTACCCCTGGCTGAGGTAATTTATGATTTTTATGATAAGCTCAAGTCTGTGACCCAAGGCTACGGTTCCTTTGATTACGAGCTGATTGATTACCGGCCCAGTGATCTGGTCAAGCTGGACATCCTGGTCAACAGCGAAAAGGTGGACGCCCTGTCCCAGCTCACCCACCGGGATCGTTCCCGTGAACGGGGCCTGAAAGCCTGCGAGAGCCTGAAAGAGGAAATCCCCCGCCAGATGTTCAAGATTGCCATCCAAGCCGCTATTGGCGGCAATATCGTGGCCCGAACCAATGTTGCTGCTTTGCGCAAGGATGTTACCGCAAAATGTTATGGTGGTGATATTTCCCGGAAGCGGAAGTTGCTGGAAAAACAGAAGGCGGGCAAGAAACGAATGAAGACGGTGGGGAATGTGGAGATTCCGCAGTCTGCGTTTTTGTCGGTTTTGAAATCGGAGCAGTAAGGCTGTATAAAACAACGGAGAACCGTTATGTCCAAAAGAAAATTGATCAGCTTTGACTGGGCCATGAAGAAGCTGCTGCGGAGCAAGGCCAATTTTGACATACTCGAAGGCTTTCTCAGCGAACTCCTCAAAGAAGATGTCCGTATCCAGGAAGTCCTTGAGAGCGAGAGCAATAAAGAGACACGATCAGATAGGTTCAACCGTGTCGATCTCAAGGTGAAGAACGCAAAGGGCGACATAATCATTATCGAAGTACAGTACGACCGGGAGTTCGACTTTCTCCAGCGGATCTTTTACGGCACAGCCAAGGCGGTCACCGAACATATACAGGAGGGAGCAGCGTATTCCGAGATAACAAAGCTCATCTCGGTCAGCATCCTCTATTTTGATCTGGGCCAGGGCACAGACTATGTCTATCACGGCACAACCTCGTTCAGGGGGCTGCACAACAGCGACGTGTTGCAGCTGTCCAGGCGGCAGCGGGCCATGTTCCATGTTCGGCAGGGACGAGGTCTATGAACTCCTGCCGGAATACTGGCTCATCAAAGTGAACAGCTTTGACGACATCGCCAAGGACACCCTGGATGAGTGGATATATTTCCTGAAGAACGAGGAGATCAGGGACGATTTCCGTGCAAAGGGCTTAGAGAAGGCCAAGACGGAGCTGGACATCATGAAACTCTCCGAGGAGGAGCGTCGGGCCTATGCTGCTTACCAGGAGGAACTACACTTTCAGGCCAGCATGACAGAGTCCACATGGACGGCGGCGAAGATGGAAGGGCAAGAGGAAGGACGTAAGGAAGGGGAGGCAACGGGAAGAAGAGAGGAGAAAAAGGCGATTGCAGCCAGCCTCCTCTTTTCCGGCCTGCTTGATATTGACAAGATTGCGACGACGACAGGGCTGACGGTGGAGGAAGTGGAAGGATTGAAGTCGGAGCAGTAAATTTTCATCGGGTGAAGGATTTTGGATTCCTCGCCCGATGCTTTTATTTTCCTTCGTACGAGGTTTTTTATTTCCCTCGCCCGATGCTTTTTCATTCCTTCGTACGAGGGTTTCTGATTCCCTCGCCCGATACTCTTCCTTTCCCTCGCTCGAGGTTTTTTATTTCCATCGCTCGATGCTCTTTCGCCCGATCATACGATGGTCTCTTTGTGCAGGGGTGATTGGTGAATCACACGCACAGGTTGCGGGGATGTACAGATTGCGGGTATGATGGGGGATCGTAGGGGGACTTACGCAGATTTGCACAGGGTGTTACCCTGCGCTGGTTAGAATCGGTCAACTAAGTAACCTGAGTGAGCTTAACCTCAACATTAACAGCCTATCCTCCCTGCCGCCGGAACTTTTTCGAGCTGTGCTATACAGCGGCAACGGACGAGTGCCGCTCCCGGATAATCCTGCCCTCAGCGTTGCCTACAAAACTCTGCTCAACTATGCGGAACAGGATATGGAAAAGATAATCCCGGAAGGCACGAACAAGGCGTACAGTGTACGAGGACTGCTCGCCGGTGTCCATTTCGACAGCCAGAGCGAGAGAGAAAAGATGATCGCCTTAGCTGATGGAGAAAGGAAGGGTGGAGCAATGAACCAGACCGGCTCGACCTTGAACACCATCTTTAAACTGGAGCCTTCAGTCTTTGGTGTGGGAATCAACCTCAATGCGGTGTTTGATTATTTCTTAGGCAGGGAGAGAAGAAAGCCGCCTGGCAGGCCCGCCTCATCATAACCCTATAGAAAGCTGCTTCCTCGAACAACCGAAACAAACTACCTCACTCTATCGAGCCATGAAAAACACCATCAAAGCCTTTAAGGTCGGCCATGAAGTTCTCTGGAAACACGGGCAATGGCGAAAACTCCGCCTTCCCATCGCCCTTTCCGTCCTGCTGGTACCTCTTTCCATCGCAGGCTTCTTTACCCTGGGCTGGGAACTGTCCGATTATCTCCAGCACCTGCTCTTCCCGGAGCAAACCTGGACCGAATGGATCGGCTTTGCAGTCTGGATAGCCCTAAGCGTGGTAGCGGCGGGGCCGCTGTACATCATCTTTCGTAGTCTTGTGCTGCTGGTCTTCACCCCTTTTCTTGATCTCGTGGCTGAAGAGACAGAGTCCATCATGACCGGTAAACCTATCCCCACCGGACGGACTATTCTCTCCTCTGTCCACCGGATCATCCTGATGCTCCTGCTTATAGTGCTCGCCTCGCTGCTGGTTGTGGTCGCTGGCTTTGCTCTGTCAGCAATACCCGTTGCAGGCCCGGTTCTTTCCACCGCTGTGGTCTTTTTCTTTCAGATGTTTCTGAGTAGTGCGGCCTTTATTGATCCCTATCTGGACCGTCGTGGCATGATCCCGAAACAGGCACTTGCCCTGCTCTGGAGCAAAAAGACAGAGATGTTCTTTTTCGGGGCAGTTGGCCTGCTTCTCACCATGATCCCGGTCATAGGCTGGTTTATTGGCCCGACCTATTCCGTGACCAGCGGGGTTGCCCTCGGGGTTTTGCTCTTTGAAGAAAACCTGGACAACACCCCGTCTTCTTAAGCGATTGCATTATTGCAAATCCACCATGGACAACAGCAGCAAGGACAGAATAATGGCTATGCAACGCAAAACCCCAGACCATCACTTGGTATACGGTACCCTGAAGGATTACCTGACCGGTGAAGAACTGCCGGATACCGACGATGAGCGCTTACGACAGGAATTATCCCGGATGATGGTGGAGGACAAAGGCTTTGCCAGGAAAGACCTGGAGCCTCGCCTGAGCATCAAGACCCTGTTCAACCATATCTTTGTTTGCTCCATTATTGATCTCACCGTTTCAGTAGACGGAAAGCGGCTCTTTGTGCTCCGTTACGGGCCTGGTTCCATCGTCACCCGGGAAAAACCAGCCTTGGCCGCAGCACGGGTGCTGGATGAAGCGTATTGCATTCCCCTGGCTGTGGTTACCAACGGGCAGGATGCTGAGTTGCTGGAAAGCCGGACCGGTAAGGTACTGGCTACCGGGATGGATGCGATTCCTGATCTGGAGCAGGCAAAGGAGCTGGTCACAGCCTATCCTCCCTCACTGCCTCTGACTGGAGGAGAGCGGGATCGTAACCTGCGGGTACTGAATGTTTTTGACCTGGAAGCCTGTTGCCGGAACTATGCCTTGGGCCTGTTTTGAGTTTTGTTGAGAAGGGAGCTGAGGTAAAGCAAGGGCTATTCAGAGTGCAAGTCTGAGCTTTTACCTGATATTTCCTCAATTATTCAGCAATGCATTTGTGTCAAATCCTAAGATGCTTTGCCCGTTCTCCGGGTTTTGCACAGCATGCTGAAACCATTTTTTCCCCTGCAAGCTCTGGATGGTTCTGTTCAGGCTTCCGGTTGTTGCACATTGTTCTCTATGAAACCTGGGGTGAACATAGCGTCGTTCCAGTAACGGCTCCAGTTCACTAAATTCAGCGCCCTGGAAGTATTTGACCAGAACCTCAGTACTTGCCTCAGCGGCCAGTGCGCAGGAAAGTTTGTAGGAGAGTTTTACAGCATCATTGTCCTTATCATGATCCTTGGCTAATAAGGCATGATGAGGAAGGATGATTTTATCTGCTTGCTCAGCCTTTGTCATGATCTTGCGCAGATGATCTTCAATGGTATGTTGATGAAAGAGCATTTCACCTGCCTTACGGTACTCCTGCAGAGTGCGGTCATTATTCAGGGTGGCATCTTTGAGCAGGAGATAGGCGTTAACAAGGGTTTCTTGCCCGTGCAAGGTTTTTTTGACAAAGGGATCAATAAGGTAGTCCATGAAAAAGTCTGTGATCTTATCCTGGATTACATCTATATGGTTGGCAAGGGTACGATAGGCCTCAACGCTGCCTTGCATTTTCTGAACCACGTCGATTTCTGAGAAGGTGCCAAAGAGGAGTCGAACGATCCGGTCTTTTTTTTCTTTCTCATTATGATTGGTTTCGTTGCCATGGCTGTGAATGTTTTCAATGGCAAGATGGAGCAGGGTATGTACTGTGTCAATGGTGTCAAAGCGCCCTGTAACCACCGGAGTTATTTCGCCACTGCCCTGCAGGTCATCAGGCGATTCTTTACAGAGAACAAAGGCATTAAAGGTGCCGATTGCAGTGTTATGAACCAGATGCTGAATCCGTTGGTTCCAGTAATGATCCAGGAGGTTATGCTCTGCCATACAGATGAGCAACAGCTCACTGTAATTACTGTGGGCATAAAAGTCCTGAAGGGTATGGAGGCCGTGGCCCAGAACTTTCAGGGCCTGATAATCATGAATTCGGTTTTGGCAGGTGATTGCCCGGTCCTCATCACGGGTTGCCTCAAAGGCCTTTTTCAGCCAGTCCTGTTTGGCGTACTCCAGGGCTTGCAAAGCTGTGGTTGTCATGAAGCCTTGCTCTGCATGTTGTTTGAGTTCCAGCTCTTCCCGATCATCCAGTACCCGCATTCCTTCCTGTATGATGTATTGATTGGTTACATCAAAATGATCTAAGGGATAATATGCGCCAATCTCCTCTGCCGCCCCTGGAGTTACAGCAGGCTTGTCGTAACCGTTCAGACCCCTCTCATTTTTTTTACGCAGCAAGAGGCAGAGGAGGCACATCCAGCCCCTGGCGCCGA
>JAABTP010000097.1 GCA_011389815.1 Desulfobulbaceae bacterium
AGGCCTACCCTCGTTTGACAGTACCAAGAAGACAAACGGCGTAATCCTGTGGTCAACCACTTAAGGTCGTGCCATTAACCTCTGACCTTGCTTTTAGCGAGCAGCTGTAGCCTGGCTCCGCAGTACACCCGTCCCAAAGACCCTGTCCCGGCAGAGTGGCCTCAAGGAGATGCCTACAAGGAACTTCAGGAGGATGCGATTGAAACAGTTGCAGGGATTCTCTGGGAGGATTTTTTTATTGATGCCAAGTTGCGTAAGGTCATCAGCAAGGCCCTGAAGAATAATCGGGATTTGCGGGTGGCAGCCCTGAATGTGGAACGTGCCCAGGCCATGTACGGGGTGCATCGCACTGGTATTTATCCGTCTGTTGATGGCAGCGGCAGTATAAATAAGCAGCGTCTCTCTGCTGATCTGGTGGAATCGGGACAGCCTCGATCCACAGAAAAATATACCCTTAAGGCCGAGGTTCCCTCCTGGGAACTGGATTTTTTCGGCCGTATCCGCAACCTGACCGATCAGGCCCTGGAGGAATATCTGGCCACAGAAGAGGCTCGCCGTAGCGCAGAACTGGTCTTGATTGCCGCAGTTGCCAAGGCGTATCTGACCTTAGCCGCAGACCAGGAAAACCTCAAACTGGCCCAGGCAACCCTGGAAAGCCAGCAAGACTCGTATGATCTGATTGGTAAAAGCTACGAAAACGGGTTGGCTACGGAGATAGATCTGCGCCGGGCCCAGACCGAGGTGGAGGCAGCCAAGCGGGATGTGCCCCGTTTCACCCAGAAGGTGGCTCAGGATCGCAACGCCTTGAACTTGTTGGTCGGTGCGCCGGTGCCGAAAAAATTCCTGCCCAACGAATTGAGTTCTGTGGCAGCACTCAAGGAGATTGATCCTGGCCTGCCTTCGGCAGTGCTGCTCAACCGGCCCGATATTGTGGCGGCAGAGCATAAACTCAAGGGTGCCTATGCCTATATCGGCGCGGCCCGGGCCTCGGTCTTTCCCCGTATTTCCCTGACCGCTTCAGCAGGCACGGCCAGCGATGAACTGTCTGGATTGTTCGGTTCCGGTACTAATATCTGGAGTTTTATGCCGCAGATTGATGTGCCTGTCTTTGACAGTCGGGTATGGTCTGCTTTGAAGACCAGTAAGATTGATCAGGAAATCTTGTTGACCAAGTATGAAAAGACCGTGCAGACTGCTTTCAGGGAGGTGGCAGATGCCTTGGCTGTGCAAGGCACCATCGGTGATCAGCTGGCGGCCCAGGAAGCCTTGGTGGAATCAGCCCAAGCTACCTATGAGCTTTCTGATAAACGCTATACCATGGGCCTGGACAGCTACCTCAGCGTGCTGGATGCCCACCGCTCCCTCTATGGACAGCAACAGGCTTTGATCTCGCTCCACTTGGCCCGGCTCGCCAATCAGGTCACCTTGTATGGAGTTTTGGGTGGAGGACGGAAGAAGGAGGAAAAGAAGAAATAAGGACGGCTGTGTAAACAAAAAAAGGTCTTAACGGAAATCCGCTAAGACCTTGATATATCTGGCGTCCCCAACCGGATTTGAACCGGTGTTGCCGGCGTGAAAGGCCGGTGTCCTGGACCAGACTAGACGATGGGGACATATATGTGGTGGGTCGTGCGCGGCTCGAACGCGCGACTCTCTGCTTAAAAGGCAGATACTCTACCAGCTGAGTTAACGACCCTTGGTTGCTGAGAGCGAGGTCTTTTTACCACGAATCCTCGCTCCGTGTCAATTAAAAAAATATACTCTTCTCGTTTTTTAAAACGAGGTGCTTCCGGCCTCTATAGTGCTTGTTGCTTCTTGCTATTTTTGTTATAAGATTTTGGTGTGGTTTGCAAGCGTATGAGCCTTTCCCTGTTCAGATAAAAGGGAGAGGATGTAGATAAACAATCAGTCCAGCCCAGGCAGGGCTTTTTTACAGGATTTTACCAGGACAATTTATGGGATTATTATCAGGAAGTGCCTCGTTCAGCCGTTTTATGGTGGAAGGAGAGGTGCCAGAGGATTTTTGGGATTTTGTTGCCCGTCAGGTGGCAGAGCACTCTTTTCAGGATATTGATGAGACCATTGATGAGTATTCCGTTGGCTGGGTCTCAGTGGCAGATATGTTTGATAGCGAGTTTGCTTTTAGCTCTTATGCAGCTGGTGATTATGTGGTGCTGTCTCTGCGTATTGATGAACGTAAGGTCTCGCCAGCAGTGCTGAAAAAGTTTACAGCCAAGGAAGAGGCTCGTATCAGGCAGGAACAAGGAGTGCGGCGTTTGAGCCGGAATGTGCGGCTGGAGATCAAGGAGCGAATTCGGGCAGAGATGGTGCACAAGTCCCCGCCTATCCCTGCGGTGTATGATCTTTGCTGGAATCTTTCCGCCAATACACTGCTTTTTTTCTCCAACAGTCGTAAGGCCATTGCTCTCCTGGAAGATCTGTTTAAGGAGACCTTTGATCTTTCCCTGATTATGCAGATTCCCTGGAACACTGCGCTTCAGCTCACGGATCAGGGCACAGCAGACAAGCTTGCTGATCTGCAACCAGCATTACTCATTTAATCGAACGAAAAAACGGGAGCGAGAAGGGAGAGCGTTGTATCTGGCCTGCCCTTGTATCCCTTTGAGGATTTTATGGATTTAGTCGATCTTATAGAAGAAAAACGTTTTATCGGCCAGGAGTTTCTGGCCTGGCTTTGGTTTAAAAGCGAAGAACGAGGGGGCAGTATTGAGCTTCCTGAGCGGGGCGATATTCTGGTTGCTTTTGAAAAGCATATGTTGCTGGAATACGGAGAGGGGCCGGAAAGTGAAAAATTGATTTGCCGAGGCCTGCAAACCGAGCTGCGGGAGGCCCGGGCTGGTTTGGCCTTGGGCAAAAAGCCAGAACAGGCCAGGATTAAAATCAGCAGTGGTGATTATGAATTCAGTATCACCCTGACAGCAGCCACCATGGAGTTTCGTAGTGTCCGTTTGCCCAAGACTGCTGGAACAGAAGATGGTGATGACCCGGAGGGGTTTGAAGGCCAGGCCTTGGAGCGGATTTCCCTGTTTGAAGAGGGGATAGATTTGGTCAATGAACTGTTTCGCCTCTTTATCAATATCAGAACATCAGGTGAATGGTCAGATGAATTGGTGAAGATTCGGTCCTGGGTCCATACCAGTGCGGACCAGCTTGCTTTGTAAGCAACAAGGAACAGGCCGGTATGGAAGAGCATATTTGAGAACGATGACCTTCGCGGCAATACCAAGGGAGCATGGGAGATTGCCCCAGCCTGCGAAGGACAGCTGCAGCGGCGGGATAATGCAATTTTTCTCTGCTGATGGAACTATTGAGCGTTCCGGCCTTGTCCCGCAGTTTCCAACACATCTTGAGCTGTAAAACTATTTAAAACTGAATGACATTATGGAATTTGAAACCGTGATCGGGCTGGAAATCCATGCCCAGATGAAAACAAAGAGTAAAATATTCTGCGGCTGTTCCACCGAATTTGGTGCGCCGCCAAATACCCATACCTGTCCGGTTTGTCTAGGCATGCCTGGTTCTTTACCTGTGTTGAATAAGCAGGTGGTGGAAAACGGGATTAAGCTGGCCCTTGCCACAGATTCTGCCATTAATCGGGAAAATCGTTTTGCCCGGAAAAATTATTTTTATCCTGATTTGCCCAAAGGGTATCAGATTTCCCAGTTTGAACTCCCTATTGCCGAGCATGGTCAATTGGAGATAGAGATTGATGGTCAGAAAAAGACCATTGGCATCACCCGAGCCCATATGGAAGAAGATGCAGGCAAGCTGATTCATGATGAGCTGGAGCCGAAAAGTTATGTGGATTTAAATCGGACCGGCACACCCCTGTTAGAGATTGTCAGTGAGCCGGATCTGCGCTCCCCGGAAGAGGCTGTGGCCTATCTGAAAAAGCTGCACGGCATTGTCCGGTATCTGGATATCTGCGACGGCAATATGCAGGAAGGGAGTTTTCGTTGCGATGCCAATATCTCTCTGCGGCCCAAAGGGCAGGAAGAGCTGGGCACCCGCACCGAACTGAAAAATATGAACTCGTTCCGTAATGTCCAGCTGGCCCTGGAATATGAGGAGCGAAGACAGCGTGATGTTTTGTTGGATGGTGGCGAAGTTATTCAATCCACCTTGCTGTGGAATCCTGATACCAATCGAACCGAGTCCATGCGAGGTAAGGAAGAGGCCCATGATTACCGCTATTTCCCAGACCCAGATCTGGTGCCGGTTCATATTGATGAGGACTGGATTGAGCGGGTACGGGGCGACTTGCCGGAGCTGGCCGGGGAACGGAAGCAACGCTTCATGGATGATATGGGCCTGCCCGAAGATGTGGCCGCTACCCTGACTTCATCCCGTGATCTGGCGGATTTCTTTGAGCAGGTTTGTGTGGACTATGATAACCCGAAAAAGGTGAGTAATTTTATCAGCACCGAGTTGCTGCGGGAATACAGTCCTGAGCAGATCAATGATTGTCCGGTGACGGCGACCCAGCTGGCTGCCCTGCTTCAGATGGTGGAGAAAAATACCATTTCCGGCAAGATTGCCAAGACCGTGTTTGCCGATATGCTGCAATCCGGTGATGATCCTGAAAAGATCGTCAAAGACAAAGGGCTGGTCCAGATGAGCGATGAGGGCGAGTTGGTCGCCATTGTCCGGGAGATTATTGCAGCTAATCCTGATCAGGCCCAGCAGTTCCGCGACGGCAAGACCAAGGTCATGGGCTTTTTTGTTGGTCAGCTGATGCAAAAGACCAAGGGCAAGGCCAATCCCCAGCTAGCGAATAAGCTGTTTGCTCAGGAATTGAAGTAGAGAAAATGGATACCTTGAACAGTTGGCGCGAGATTATTGAGAAAGTATTAAGGAGTTATGTAGCTATCTCTTATGCCAACGGAGAAATAGAGAATGAACTGATCTTTGACCGTACCAGTGATCATTATTTGGTCATGTCCTTAGGGTGGCAGCATGTCCGGCGTATTCACGGCTGCCTTATTCTCATATTGATATTATCGACGGCATGGTCTGGGTACAAAGAGACGGAACTGAGGACGGGATAGCAATCGAGCTAGAGGAGGCAGGTATTCCGAAAAATCGTATTGTGTTGGGATTTCATGAACCAGATGTCCGCCAGCACACAGGATATGCTGTTGCGTAAAAAAAGAACTGTTGCTATGAATTTAATGTTTTGGAAAAAGAAAACCCATAAACTGGATTGCTGCGGACTGAGCTGTCCTCAGCCGGTTATTCAAACAAAAGATGCCTTGGAGGCAGGCAATCGTCTCCTTGAGGTGCTGGTTGATAATGAAGCGGCCAAGGATAATGTCATCCGTTTTGCTCAGGATCGCAATTGTGCGGTCACTGTATCCGGGCCGGAACATGACTGCTGGACCTTGAGGGTAAAGGCGGGTCGGGTCTGTCGCCGTAAGCAGGCTGGGGTGGAAAATTACAGCTGTGCGGCTTCTTTCCCTGCTGGCGGACTGGTGTACGTTATTTCCTCCGTCTCAATGGGGCAGGGGAGTGCTGATTTGGGCTGGGCTTTGCTCCAGACCTATGTGCAGACAATTCATAAAATTAAGCCACTGCCCGATAAAATCTTGTTGTATAATGAAGGGGTGCGATTGGTGGCAGAAGATTCTGGAGCCTTAAGGGCCTTGGCAGATTTACAGGAACAGGGAGTAGAGATTCTCGCCTGCGGAACCTGCCTGAATTACTATGAGCTGACATCAGCCCTCAAGGTCGGAAAACTTACTGATATGTACGCGATTATGAGTACAATAAACCAGGCTGTAAAGGTGGTCAGTCCTTCTTGATGACACGCCCCTGCCAGCTTGTTTTGTTCAGCTGGTTGGCAAAAAGAAAACGGTGTGGTATTCTACAGTACAGTATTTTTCGCTTTATGTCCGATTCTGTCCTGAAAGGGCAGTTTTTTTTTCTTGTTTTTTCGACAGACCTGTTCAGTAACCAGTAATAATTTTATTTTCTGATATTTCTGTCTGTATTTTTATTGGGAGTCGGTTATGCGTATCCATCGTTTCATTTCCAGTCTGGTTCTTGTTGTCATGCTGGCAGGCTCAGCAGCGTACGGCAAGGTGATGCCGGTTGAGTTCGACCGTGGTCGAAATCGCCTTATTGCAGCAATGCTGAGAAGCCAGCTTTCTGCCCAGCATTTTGGTCATAGATCCTTTGATGAGCAGATGTCTAAGAAAGCCTATAAATTGTATCTGAATCAACTGGATCCAAAAAAACAGTTTCTGCTTGCCTCTGATGTTGCCCAACTGGAGACATTTGCTGACAAGATTGACGATGAGATCAGTAACGGAAATATTGCCCTGCCTGATGTGGGGATGGAATTGCTCAATAAGCGGGTGAAAAAAGTGGAAGCCCTGATTAAAGAAGTCATGGCAGCAGGTTTTTCTCCTGATAAAAAGGATTATATCCAGACTGATTCGGATAAGTTGGCTCCAGCTGTTGACCGTGCAGAGCTGAGAGACCGTTGGCGGCGTTCCTTAAAAATGGAAGTCCTGGACAGCTATCTTGATGCGGTGGACAAGGAAAATAAAAAACAGAAAAAGGAAGGGAAAAAGTCTGCTGATATTGATTATAAGCAGGAGGTTGATAAGGAGCTTTGGGCTGAGGCACTGCAAAAGGTACAGAAAAAAACCGATGCCTATCTGGAACGACTGCTTAAGGTCACCCGCCAGGAACATTATAATCGCTATTTTGATGCGGTTGCCCGCTCTTTTGACCCGCATACCAATTATATGGCACCTACCTCAAAAGAGGATTTTGATATCCACATGAGTGGCTCTCTGGAAGGTATCGGAGCCCTGCTCCGGGAGGATGACGGTCATATTAAGGTGGTTCGTATCATACCTGGCAGTGCAGCTGAGGCCCAGGGACAGCTCCAGGCCGAAGATGTGATTATGTCGGTTTCTGAAAAGGATGAGGCACCTGTAGACATATCTTCAATGAGTATCCGGGAAGCAGTTTCCTATATACGTGGACCCAAGGGCACTGAAGTTCGTCTGACTGTAACCAGGGCTGATGGAACTCGTCTGGTTATCCCCATTGTCCGGGATGTGGTCAGGCTGGAAGAGACCTATGTTAAGTCCACAGTAATTGAGAGCGATAAAGGAGACAAGATTGGTTATATCAAGATCCCCAGCTTTTATAGAGACTTTTCCGCCGGAAGACTGGGCAAGGATGGGCGTAATGTTACGGATGACACCCGTGCCGAGCTGAATAAACTCAAAAAAGAAGGCATTCACGGGCTCATCCTGGATTTGCGTAATAACGGTGGTGGCTCTCTGAGCGATGCAGTCAATGTCTCCGGGCTGTTCTTACCTGGTGGCCCTATGGTTCAGGTGAAAAATTCACAGGGAATGATCCGGGTACTTGAGGATAAAGATCAGGGCGTTGTTTATGACGGCCCATTGATCGTTTTGATTAATCAGTTTGCTGCCTCTGCTTCCGAGATTTTTGCCGCTGCCATGCAGGATTATGGCAGGGCCCTGGTTGTTGGTGGAGCCCATACTCACGGCAAGGGCACTGTGCAGGCCCTGCTGGATATGAATCGTAATCTTCCTTTGCTTCATTTGAAGAAATATGATGACCTTGGTGCGTTAAAGGTCACTATTCAGAAATTTTATCGCGTTAACGGCAGCTCAACCCAGTACAAAGGTGTTGTGCCGGATGTGGTTCTGCCCAGCATGCTGGACTATCTGGAAACCGGTGAGCAATACATGGATAATTCTCTTCCCTGGGATCGGGTTGATGCTGTTTCTCACCCTATTTGGTCAGGTTCTCGTTTTGATCTTGCCCAGGCCCGGGAGCAGAGCCGCAACTATGTGGCAAAGAATAAGCGATTTCAGAAAATCAAAGAAGAGAGCCTCAAGGCCAAGAAACGCAAAGAAGAGACTGAAGTGCCTGTTTTTTTAGCCGGAGTTATCAAAGAGCGCAAAGAACTTGAACAGGCCAGAAAAGAGGCCAGAGAGGCCGGGGTTCTTGCTGATGAGGAAGATGAAGAGGGTGCTGATAAGGAAGATGAAAAGACCCTGGATGAAAAACTTGCCCATGATCTCTATGTGAACTTGGCTGTTTTTTTGATGAATAATTCCAAACCTGTTGAACTGGCTGCTGAGACCAAAAAATAACTTTTTCTTCTCAGTCTCTTGGCGCGAAGGGATTTCTCGTAAGGCTTCAGGGTTGACACTCTGGAGCCTTTCTTTTTTGTCCTGTCATTACATTAATGGAATCCTCCTTTTCCAGAATCAAGAAAAATTTTTCTTGAAATCAATCAACAATCATGATAGAGCAATTTGCACTGAACAGATGTCCACTGTCAAATGATCACGGGAAGCGTACTGAGAGAAATATATGACACTGCTTGAACTTCTTAAAAATAAAGAGAAAAAGATAATCGACGTCTGGGTGGAGAGGGCTTTGGATTCGTACATCTCATCGAACTTTTTCAAGCAGACCGAGGATCAATTCGCCAATCCGGTTGGGGTAAATATTCGCACAGGGTTGACCAGGATTTTCCAGTTAATTCTTTCTGAGGCTGAACAACAGGATTTTGCTGAACCACTTGATCAGGTCGTTCGGATTCGGGCTGTGCAAGAGTTTACTCCGAGCCAGGCAGTTGCGCCAATACTTGAGCTGAAATGGGTGGTAAAGCAAGTTCTTTCCGGCGAAGAAAAGGGACGTGCTTTGTTGCCAGAGCTTGTTCCCTTTGACCGTGAAGTCGACAGAGTAGGTTTGATGGCCTTTGACATGTATATGAACTGCCGGGATCGACTCTATCAGGCCCGAATCCGTGAATTGAAAAGCGGCAGTTATATTTTAACAGACTCTTCCTGCGCCTCAGCAGCTGTCCGTGAAAACTTGCAGGACATAGCCTCGTTGGCAGGAAACTCAGGAAGCTGAGGAGGATACAACACAGTGGTGAAGTATCGACGTTTCGATGCTTAAAGATATAGTTTTTTATTTTTTAACCTGAAGAGAAGGAGCGATCAATGAAGTACCTCTTCCCCTTGGTTGCCGTCATTGTCCTGGCGCGAATTGCATGGGTAGGGTCCACGATTCCCGGCATGCAATATGTGTTTGGCGTTGACGTGCCCTATGCTGCCCTGATTTTATTTATCGGTGGCTTCTGCTGGCGGGTCGTTTACTGGGCCAAATCGCCGGTCCCGTTTAAAATCCCAACAACCTGCGGGCAAGGCTATTCCCTGCCCTGGATAAAGCGGAATAAACTGGAAGCCCCGGTGAATACAACTGAGGTTGCTGGCCGGCTGTTCATGGAGATTGTTTTTTTCCGTTCCTTATGGCGGAATACCAAGGCAAGCATGCAACCCGGTCCTGTCCTGACCTACAAGTCAACCCGCTGGCTCTGGCTGTTTGGTATCCTCTTTCACTACAGCATGCTGATTATCCTGTTGCGTCATCTGCGCCTCTTTGTAGAGCCAGTACCCTTTCTGATCAGCGCACTGGATGCGCTGGACGGATTTACACTCAATCCCACCCCAGAGCTTTCGCTCTATGTTACAGACGGACTCATTCTCCTCGGTCTGGTGGCTCTTCTCCTTCGGCGTTTTCTCCTCCGCCCAGTACGCTACATTTCTTTAGCCAATGATTACTTCCCGCTTTTCCTCTTGCTCGGCATTGTGATCACTGGTATCTCCATGCGTTACTTCCTGCGCAGCGGTGTGGATATCATCGCTATCAAACGTCTGCTTGTGGGGCTGGCTACCTTTCAGCCGGAAATCACCGCTGATATTGCTCCGATCTTCTACACCCATCTGTTTCTGGTTTCCTGTCTGTTAGCTTACTTTCCCTTTTCTAAGTTGGTGCATATGGGCGGGGTATTCATGAGTCCGACCCGGGATATGGCGAATGACAGCAGAATGAAACGCCATATTAATCCTTGGAACCCTGACATCAAACCGCATTCCTATGCCTCCTACGAGGATGAATTCCGCAAGGATATGGTTGAACAGGGAATCCCGGTTGAAAAGGAACTGCCTGAAAAGGCTGAAGACTGACGACTAACTCTAATATATAAGGATTGAACAATGGCAGTTATAACAAAAGATGAGTTGTCAAAGAATGTGGCTGAAGAGCCTTCTATGATGACCGGCTCCACTCCGCCCAAGGAATGGATGGATACACCGGTACAATTCAAGCCAGGAAACTATGCCTATCCCACCAAGGTGGAAAAACTGGAGTACCTGGACAGCCAACAGGGTGTCAGCTTTCCCAATGCCCGGGTCTGGAATCCTGAAGACGAAGACTGGAAGCTTCCGGCAAACTGGAAAGAGATTATTATTAACGGATTGGCTGATCGCCTGGATCGCTTCCGTTCCCTGAAGATCTTCATGGATTGCTGTGTCCGCTGCGGAGCCTGTGCAGATAAATGTCATTTTTTCCTGGGTACGGGTGATCCCAAGAACATGCCGGTTCTACGGGCCGAGCTGTTGCGTTCCGTGTATCGAGGGGAATTCACCTTAGCAGGTAAGATTCTCGGCAAGATGGCAGGCGGGCGTAAGATGACTGCCGGGGTGCTGAAAGAGTGGTTCATGTACGCCTACCAGTGTACAGAATGCCGCCGCTGCTCGGTATTCTGTCCCTATGGGATCGACACCGCCGAGATCACCATGATGTTGCGTGAGCTGCTGCATCTTGTTGGGTGCGGTATCAACTGGGCTATGGAGCCGGTGTCTAACTCCAACCGGACCGGTAACCACATGGGATTGACGCCCCAGGCCTTTAAGGGCAATGTGGACTTTCTCTGCGAAGATGTGGAAAGTCTCACCGGCGTTAAGGTGAACCCGACATTTAATCGTAAGGGTGCTGAGGTTCTCTTTATCACTCCGTCTGCGGATGTCTTTGCCGAGCCTGGTCTCTTCACCTGTATGGGCTATTTGCTCCTGTTCGAGGCCATTGGCCTGGATTATACCTGGTCCACCTATGCCTCTGAGGGCGGTAACTTTGGTCTCTTTACCTCCAACGAGATGATGAAGAAACTGAACGGCAAGATGTATGCTGAAGCTGAGCGTCTGGGCGTGAAGTGGATTCTCGGTGGTGAGTGCGGCCATATGTGGCGTGTTATCAACCAGTATATGGATACCATGAATGGGCCTGCTGATTTCCTTGAAGTGCCGAAATCGCCCGTCACAGGTACGGTTTTTGATAATGCAGCCTCTACCAAGATGGTGCATATCAGCGAGTTCACGGCTGACCTGATTAAGAACGGCAAGATTAAACTGGATAAGAGCCGGAATGCCCATGTCAAGGCGACTTTTCATGATTCCTGCAATACCTCCAGGGCGATGGGCATGCTGGAAGAGCCGCGTTATATTCTGGATAATGTGCTTGAAGAATGGCATGAGATGCCTGAAAATACCATCCGCGAAAAAACCTTTTGTTGCGGTTCCGGGACTGCGTTGAACACGGATGAAATCATGGAACTGCGGATGCGTTCTGGTCTGCCTCGTGCTAATGCGGTCAAACATGTCTATGATCAACATGCCATTAATACCCTGGCCTGTGTTTGCGCCATTGACCGGGCTACCCTGACGACCCTGATGAACTACTGGGTTCCTGAAGTGGAAGTAGCCGGTGTGAGCGAATTAGTCGGTAATGCCTTGGTGATTGAGGGCGAAAATCGACAGGAACTTACTGAGGGTCTGCGGACTCTGGTGTAAACAGCCCGACATGAGAGCGGAGGAAAAATATGTATGATAAAGGACAAACCATAACGTTCCTGGTGATCTTTGTTTTACTGGTCACCTTTCCCATATGGTATAATCACGGTGATAGTGGTGCAGTACCGACCAGAGACCCTAATCTGCCCCAGGATCGTGCTCAGGCTCAGGAGATGGTGAAATATGCCACCTTGCCCAATGACTTGAAGCATCCTCCGGCAGAGGAGATGCGCACTATCCATATGATGATGCTGAAAACCATTCATGCCAATGCCGATGCAAAGCTGGCTGAACAAAATGGCAAGAAAATGCCAACAATGACCTGCTTTGGCTGTCATAGCAAGAAAGAGCAGTTCTGTGATAGCTGTCACGCCTATGCAGCAGTGAAGACACCAGACTGTTGGTCCTGTCATCAGCAGTAGTAAAAAGGGTGCTGGTGTAGGGGTACGGCGCGCCGTGCCCCTACCATATCCGACTGTATATCAAGCCTCCTGGTCAGAAATGATCAGGAGGCTTTTTTTATTTTCGATTCTATGGTAGAGTAACTCTCTTACTTTTGCTTATCAAAAAAAGTGATGCAACTGATTTGTCCTTATTATCCTTTACCTGCAAAAGTATCCCATGTCCGGCACTACGGCACCTTCCAAGCGTATTCTTATTCTTCAGTATTCTTTTAGTGCGCAGACAAGAAACCTTGTCCGCTCAATGGTGGAGGGCCTGGAAGAGTATCCAGTTGCTCTCTTCCGGGAGCGTCTGACTCCGGTGGAAGAGCAGCATTTTCCCATTGGCACTGTTCCAAAGACCCTGAAAAAGATGATCGTGACCCTGTTTCGGCAGCGGGTTCCGATTCAACCCTTGTCGCCGCAATGCTTTGAGGAGTATGATCTGATCATTCTGGCCGGACCAACCTGGTCCTATAATCCCAGCGGGCCAGTGCTTTCTTTGCTGGATCGGGATGGGGAACAGCTCTTCCACAATCAGGTGGCGATTCCGGTGATCTCCTGTCGTGGTTTCTGGCGGATGCATTGGTGGGGAATCCGGTCCTTGCTCAAGGGGCTTGGGGCCACGGTGCCCAATGGGATCATTTTTAGTCATCCCAACAAGGAGCCTTGGTGTACCATTGGGGTCTTCTTAAAACTGGCCGGTAAGGTGCCGGAGAAGATGTCCTGGATGCGGCCCCATTATAAGAAGTACGGGCATACCACGATTCAGTTGGCTGAGGCCCGCAGGTTCGGAGAAATGATCGGGCGGGCGATCACGCAGGGGGAGAGTTTTGAGGCGTTGGATTTCAGGACGAAATTGGCGATTTATGAGGGGTAGGGGAATTGCTCGAATTCCTCGAATTTTTCTGGTTCCCAAGCTCCAGCTTGGGAACCCTTATTGCTGAAGCTCTGCTTCTTGTATGAAGCGGAGCTTCACGATGTCTGTACCCAAGCAAAGCTTAGGCACCAGCCTAAACTGATGAGCCGGGCTGATGACAAAGCCAACAGGTCAAGACAGTGAAGAAGAATAATACCAAAGAGATAAAAAAGGCTGGCCGACCCGATGCATCTTTTCCCACGTCTGTGGGGAAAAATATGCTCCCGAATGATTATGCTGCCGTACTGAAAGAACTCAAGGAGCGAATTCAGTCTGAACGCCTGCGCTTCACCTTGGCGGCCAATTCAGCTCTGGTGCTTCTGTACTGGGATATAGGAAGAATCATTGTAGAGCGACAGCAGCAGCAAGGCTGGGGTGCCAAAATCATTGATCGTATTTCCTTTGACCTCAAGCACAGCTTTCCGGAAATGAGCGGATTCTCGCCGCGTAACCTCAAGTACATGCGGAAATTTGCCGAAGCTTGGCCAGATCAAACAATTGTGCAAGAGGTGCTTGCACAAATTCCTTGGTATCATAACTTAGCTCTGCTTGAAAAGCTGGATGATGTGGAAACACGCCTGTGGTATGCCCAGAAAACCGTGGAAAACGGGTGGAGCCGAAACATTCTGGTCATGCAGATCGAAAGCCGTTTGCATGAGCGTCAAGGGCAGACTGTAAACAACTTTGCTGCCACCCTTCCGCCGCCTGATTCCGACATGGCGACCCAAATCTTTAAAGACCCTTATCTGTTTGATTTTCTCGGCACCGCCAACCTCAGAAAAGAACGCGAAGTCGAGCAGGCATTGATGGATCATGTGCAGGAGTTTCTCCTGGAAATGGGGACCGGGTTCGCCTTTGTCGGGCGTCAGATGCTGCTGGAAGTGGGAGATCAGGATTTTCGTCTTGATCTGCTTTTTTACCACCTTAAGCTGCGCTGTTTTGTTGTGGTGGAATTAAAGGCTGTACCTTTTGACCCCGGCTTTACCGGCCAACTGAATCTCTACCTGTCCGCAGTTGATGATTTGATGCGGCATCCAGATGATAAGCCGACGATAGGGTTGCTGCTGTGCAAGAGTAAAAACGAACTGGTGGTAGAATATGCTCTGCGCAGCCTCAACAAACCTATGGGTGTGGCGCAATGGGAAACGCAGCTTACTGAAACCCTGCCTGATAATTTGAAAGACAGTCTGCCGAGTATTGAGGAAATTGAGGCGGAATTAAAAGGTGAAGTGTAGAATAAAGAATCCACCCCCAGAGGGGGTGGTATTGGTTAAGCCCAGAGGGCATTTGTCTACTTGGCTCCCGTTTCCA
>JAABTP010000009.1 GCA_011389815.1 Desulfobulbaceae bacterium
GTGGCTAAATTAATTTTCTGAATTCTCAATAAATACAACTCGTTCATAAAGGCCAAGCCTTAAAGTCGTGCCATTAGTCTCATAGGCAACATGCTCAACACTTACACTCCTTGGTCTGGATGTTTCTAAACTCTCAATATCAATAGAATAATATTGTGAGACCTCTTTGTTGTCAACATTAATATCCTCTTGTTTTCGTATGATTTTTGCCGCATACTGCTGGGCGGCTACTTCTATGTCATCAGGTGATGCGAACAATGGCTGCTGCCCATACAGAATTTCTTCAATACGCTTGGCAAGCGACCTCCAGCTCTCTTTTGGAAAAGAAAAATCACTCCCCAGGTTGAGAACAATGCGTTGGCTCGTACCATTTCCAGTACGTACATTTTCCACAAGCCTGTAGGTGAAATATTGCTTGACACCATATTTGCTGCATGCCGTTCTTCTAATAAACATGACATCAGCATACACGAATCTCTAGTTTTTTCAAGCCATCTGGATCATTTCTTGGCACCGCAAAAGCCTTGAAAAATATAATTACTTGATAATAAACGAAAAATATTTTTACGCCCAACGAATAATCAGGTAGTTAGGATTGTTTCGATAATGATTCTCACAAAGTTGGGCTACGTCAACCGAAATAATGGGTAGAGTATTTCTTGTTGAGTCCCTTATAAAGAGCATTATTCACCAGACTTGATAAAAAAATAGCATACAATCTCAGGTAATGCAAACAGCTCTTCTCAAGATCGTATATACTGCTGGCCTGGTACCTGCTGAATCAAGCCACGCAACTCAAGACCAAGAAGGAGGCTATGGAGGGCATTCAGCGGCAGGCCCATGTGTTCTGAGAGCTGCTCAATATCTATTGGATCTGTTTTTATTACCGTCATCAAGGCCTCTTCCTCCTGAGAAAGATCATCAGGAAGGGCCGTAAAGGTATTGGGTGAAACAACAGATGAGATCTCGTGTTCACGAGATAAGGTGTTCTCTGCTGCATAGGAGGAGGGAGGCAACTCTGCCACAATATCTTCAGCAGAGCGAACCAAGACAGCACCTTGCCGGAGCAAGCCGTGTGGCCCTTCACTTTTAGGCGAATCAATCCGGCCAGGCACTGCAAACACCTCCCGGTTCTGTTCAAGAGCAAGCCGGGCTGTAATCAGGGCTCCAGACCGAACAGCAGCTTCAACAATCACCACACCCAGGGAAAGCCCACTAATAATTCGATTACGCACCGGAAAACGGAACCCCTCTGGTGGAGTACCCATCGGATATTCACTGAGCAACAACCCCTTTTCTATTATCTGTTTGTACAGATGACTATGTTTTCTGGGGTACACCACATCCAGACCACAGCCCAACACGGCTATGGTCCTGCCATTTGCCTCCAGAGCACCACTATGGGCCTGCCCATCAATCCCCTGAGCAAGTCCGCTGACCACAGCAAAACCATTTCTGACCAGCTGACGACCAAACTCTGCACTGATATTTCTCCCGTAATCAGTGGGTGTTCGCGAACCAACAACTGCCACTGCCGGGACATCCAGGCAATCAAGATCACCTAAACAGTAAAGAAGAATTGGGACATCGTGAATATTCAACAAAAGGGAAGGATACAGCGAGTCATCGCAGCAGAGCAGCTGAATATTTGCAGCACAAACTCGTTTGTATTCCTGATCAGCCCAGAAGCGGGCTTTATCTAAGCGGGCTGGAGAAGAAAAAAGTTCAATCAGATTTCTGCCAATGCCATCAACCTGGGCAACCTTTTTGCCAGCAGCCAGTACCCTGGCCGGTGTACCAAAGGCACCAAGAAGACGACGGGTAAGGACACAACCCAAACCGGGTAAAGCGGCCAATGCCAGCCATTCCCGGATGTCATTGCGTCCTTCCATCAAGCAGTCAACTAATCGAACATAAAAGATTCAAGATATTTACTCCTGGTAGGATGCCGCAATTTTTTGATTGCCTGAGCCTCAATCTGACGGATCCTCTCCCGTGTCACGTCAAATCGCTGCCCCACTTCTTCCAAGGTATGATCACAGTCAACCTCAATACCATAGCGCATGCGGAGTACCTGCTCTTCCCGTTCAGTCAATTCACCCATCACTTTAGAAAGACAACGTTTCAGACTTTCTGTAATGGAAAATTCCTGGGGACCAAGATTAATATCGTCAACAATAAAATCACTGAGCATGGTATCTTCTTCATCACCCACAGGTGCATCAAGGGAAATCGCATCCCGTGCTGTCTTTAATGCGGCATGAACATATTCCACATCTGTATCCAGCTGGTCTGCCATTTCTTCCAAACTCGGCTCTCTGCTTTCTATTCGTTGAAAATCACGGGTAAAACGAAGCATCCTATTGATAGCTTCAATCATATGCACAGGCAATCTGATTGTCCGCCCCTGATCTGCTATGCCACGATTAATTGACTGACGTATCCACCAGGTAGCATAGGTGGAAAACTTATACCCTCTGTTATAATCATATTTCTCAACCGCCTTCATCAGGCCAATATTACCTTCCTGGATAAGATCAGGAAGCAGCATACCCCGATTGAGAAACTTCTTGGAAATAGAAATCACCAAACGGAGATTTGCCCGTACAAGGTGTTTTTTTGCTTCCCTGACAGTCTCTTTTCCTTCCTTGACTTCTCGAAAAAGCTCGTCAAAACCTGGACAATCTATACCAATGGCTTCTGCCAGCTCAAGATCAACCTGCTCCTGATTGTTGCTTATTTGCTGTTGTTTTTCTTCAGCCTCACCCTTATGGGTAGCAAGCAAAGCGTCTCTCTCAGCCTGAACACGAACCATTTTCAGTTTAGCATTAAACTCTTCGACAGTTTTCGCTGTTGCCAAAAGCTTCTTAGAACCGATTCGGTAAGGCTTAAATAATTCAGCAATCTGCAAGCCAACAGAGCGAATCTCCTTCCAGAGTTCGTCACTCTGATCGGCTGCCCCTTGTTCTTGTAATTTCCGGAACAACTCCATCCTTTGCTGATTAAGCGTGTTCGCTTCCTCTATACACGCCAAGAAAGATGTTCTAACTGCTTCAAGTTCTTTTTCATTGCTGTCGGAAATCCCATTAAGAACGGATCCGATACGCATATTTCCCCTTTCCAGCCCATCCTTCAGGCCGTTTAAGGTATTAAGCCCCAAAGTCAATCGCAGAACAGCATTCTGAATCTTGGCTTCTCCATCTTCCAGTTTCTGCGCAAGCTTTATCTCTTCTTCATAACTGAGCAGATCAAGACTGCCCATTTCACGAAGATAGATATTCATAGGATCGGTGCTATACGCCTCCTTATGATTATCCTCAACGGTCTCATCACCTTTTTTGGGACTTTTGACAATTGATAAGCCATCTTCTTCATAGATTCCTGAAGATTTTTCTGTCTGGTTCTTCACGTAGATACCTCCTCCGTATCATCAACAAACCGAAATAGCTCTGGTAAAGTCCTCTCCCCGTGGACTCACGCAAACGGCTTTCCTAGGTTCCGACTCTAAGCAATAGATTTACTCACATCCAAGGCGTTCAACCCTTCTATCACCTAAATAAGTCGTCCAGTTTAAAAAGAAGTTTGCAATATAAATTAAACAGTCAACAGGTGTTCCCCAACACCAACTGCCCTGGTCTGCTTCAACCATCTTATTGCTCTACAAACTTTTTAGACTGAAAAAAAAACAAACAAGAACTTCACTCAACACATCCAAAAACAGGCAGTACCATCCATGCCCTACCCTATAATGTACAATTTCCTACACTGGTTGTACAGTTTTTTTTACACGTAAAAAAAGATTCTTTCTTTTTTCACCTGAAAATCCCCCTGCAAACAGAAAACAGACCTTTGCTTAAGAAATAAATATAATAAATTTTCAGACAATTATCAATAACAATTGTTCGAGTACAAAACTGCATTCTCTTGCAAAGAAAAATTTTCCTTTACGCTTACAATGTAGCACAATTTCAGCCCCTATCAAGAAAGCATCCCATTGGCTAGTAATTATCGTTTTCCTTTTTTTTCTCCTTTACAGAACAAAATTCTTTCTGCAACGTACTAACAAGCTCATAATCCCCCTCTTGCTCAGCTGCTATAATCTGCTTTTGCAAGTCATCAGCCTTTTTTTGCCATTGCAGCTCTTGTAACCATACAAGTAATTCTTCACAAAGGAGTCGCCCCTGCTCTTCACTTTCTTCTCCTAGTGGACTGCCGCCATCTCGACTCAATAATTCTGCAATATATTGCCGATCAGAACCTGACGATACAACAGAAAGCAAATGCTCAGGTGTAAAAGAACCAGCATATGTCAGCTGCTCCATTGCCTCAACCAACCCCATAATTGGCGAGGAGCCAAGGGCCTCTTTCAGCTTTCCAGCAAGTAATCTTGGCAGGAACTCTGGGTAAAGCAGCAAAAATTCTAACAACTGCCGTTGCTTTTTCGGGGCCTCGTACAAAGAACCTGCCTCCCACTCTGCTTCCCCCAATCCAGAGACTTCATCCCACCCATCCTGACTATCTGAAGGAAAAACCGGCAGAGTCCACTCCTCTCCCATGGGCATGCCAGCCTCGCCCTCTGGCTCCCATTGAGGCATAGGTGGCCGGTCCACCTGATCAATCTGAAGAGGGTGCGGGACTTGACTAACCTCCTTTTTCTCAACCAGAAAACGTTCAGGAGAAATACCAAGTTGCTCAGCAAAATGAGCAGCCATAAGCTCTTGTTGATTCGCATGCGCAGCCTGCCCCACTAATTCAGCTAATTCAGCTATAATTCGATTTTTCCCGGACAAGGTCAGCCCATGCTCTTCTTTCAGAGCAGAAAAAACAAATTCTGCTAAAGGATCAGCTGCTTCAACCAGGGCTTGCACAGCTGTAGCCCCTTTTTCCCTGACCAAAGTATCAGGGTCATGCCCTGTTGGCAGCAGAGCCACCCGCACCTCCAGCTGCTCACTGAGAAAAAAAGGTATTGATCGTCGGGCAGCCCGGAGCCCGGCAGAATCCCCATCAAAAAGCAACACCACCTCATCACAATAGCGTCGTAATGCCTTGATATGCTCACGAGTCAAGGCTGTTCCCAGGGGTGCAACCACGTTATCAATCCCGTGAATCGCCAGCAGGAGCAGGTCAAAATTTCCTTCCACCACAATGGCACGCCGGGCAGAACGGATAGCCTGGCGATGCTGATACAGGCCAAAGAGAAGCTTGCTCTTGGTAAAGATCATGCTCTCAGGAGAGTTCATATACTTAGGTTTCCCCTGACCAAGGATACGTCCTCCAAAGGCCACGGCACGCCCACTCATATCATAAATGGGAAAAAGCACCCGATCACGAAATCGGTCATAATACCGGCCTTGCGTTTTTCGTACAGCAAGGCCAGCCTGCTCAATAACCTCCACAGGAAAATGCTTTTTTTGCAGACGCGAGATAAGATACTGCCATCCTCCGTTTTCCGGAGAAGGGGTATAGCCAAGCTGGTATTTCTCTATGGCCTTTTGGGGTACCCCTCGTTCGTGTAAGTATAACCGGGCAGCTTTGGCCTGAGTTGAACCAACCAGGGTCTTATGAAAAACACTGGCTGCTTCCTGATGAACCCGGTACAACTGTTCACGTTGACGTAAACGCACTCGTTCAGCATTGCTCAGGTTACGTTCAGGCAGATCAATTTGATACCGTTGAGCCAAGTCTTTAAGTGCTTCAGGAAAGGTCATATGATGATATTTCATCATAAAAGAAAACACGTCACCGGACTCGTCACAGCCGAAGCAATGAAAACTCTGCCTTTGCGGACTCACGGAAAAAGACGGTGTTTTTTCACCATGAAACGGGCATAAACCCGTAAAGTTAGCTCCAGCCTTTTTCAGCTGCACATGTTCTCCAACGACCTGGACAATATCTGCAGCCTCACGGACTCGATTTTTGACCTCATCCCAGGCCCCCCTGCTCGACATCATACTTTTTTTTTAACAACTCAGTTAACGTTCAATTAATAACATTTCCACTTTTTTCTCGCCAGACTAAGGAGATAAAAGGGTAAGAGCTGCATTCAGGACACCGTCAACCACTTGGGCCATACGCTGATAGTCCAATGTAGCAGGAAGGTCTTCAGCAGTATGATAATGAGGATTTCGCAGAAAAGCCGTGTCAGTAATCATGACAGCCGGATAGCCATGCTGCCAATAATTACGATGATCGGAAAGGTCTGCACCAAAAAGAACAGGGCCTGAGTAACTCACTACGGGCAAATCAGAGGCCCCTTTAAAACTGCGCTTGACGGTCTTGGCCAAATACCGGTCCTGCCATCGACCGACAATAGCAGCGTAGAGCCCGTTCCGGGGATAGGCCAAGCGGAGATCCCAGGATTTATACTCCTGTTGCTCTACAAAATACCCAATCATTTCCAGGCAAATCATGGCCTTGACCGCCCTCCCCTGCTCTGCAAAACTCTGGGCATGAACAGCACTACCCATCTGGTCAGTTCCAAAAAAAGGTGGCTCTTCCGTCCCATAGGCGACCAGCTCAATATTGCCCCCTCTCTCTCGCTGACTCAAAAGTCGAGCCAATTCCAAAAGCCCGGCTATGCCGCTGGCATTATCGTCTGCACCAGGGAAATCGCCCAAAACATCATAATGGGCACCAATAACTACCACCAGCCCTTGCTTGGAACCAAAGCGGGCAATGATATTCACTTGCTCCTGCTGACCCGGCGCTGCATTTTCCGCTATATAGGGTTGAAGAGAAACCTGAGCACCGGGAACGGAAAGTCTTGTTGTGATGTAACGGACTGTGGCAGCAAGTTTTTCAGGATGATTATGGTTGTGCGGAGAAAGTTCTCCTGCCAAATGCTCAACATGCCAACGCAATCGGTCAGGATCGGCCCGTAGACCTGCTGGAAAGGGTGTTATTTTCAAGGTCGGTTGTCGGACAGCCAACAGTGCCGGAATGCAGATCAGGATAAAAAAACAGGCAAGAGCAGCCAAGATGCGAGTTATGCTCGGCAAAATCCCTTTCATTGCTCTCAATTCCGCCTGTTCCTGCACTCAAAGCGCGTATTCTGCATCAGCTCCCCCAGAACATCCCCTCACCAGAACACCTTGATTCAGCGCGATCCATCTCAGTCTACTCGAAAAAAAATCCTTTATTACTCAGTTGCTTTGACCACAGCCCGTTTAAATCCATCAGCAGATCGGGCAATCACCTTTTCATCCACACAAAAAGCCAGTCGGATATAACCGGGAGTTCCGAATCCTTGCCCCGGAACCGCCAGAATTTTTTCTTCCTGAAGTAACTTACAGAACTCCACATCATCAGCAATAGGAGTTTTGGGAAACAGATAAAAAGCTCCTTTGGGCATAACATACTCTAAACCAGCCTCATCCAGCACCTTGCAAAAAACTTTACGCCGCCGCTCATAAATAGAGCTATCCACGGTTTCTTCCTGCAACTCAGCAATAGCCCGTTGCATCAGGGCCGGGGCATTGACAAAGCCGAGAATACGATTGGCCAGGGTCATTGCATTGAGGAGAAGATCCTTTTCATGCATTTCCGGATGAACAGCAAGATAACCGATCCGCTCGCCAGGCAGGGAAAGATCCTTGGAGTACGAAGAAACAAGAATGGCATTGGTTGTGGTTGCCATAATAGAGGGGACTTCTGCTCCATCAAAAACAATCTTACGGTACGGCTCATCAGCAACCAGATAGATTGTCGTGCAAAAATTCTCTCCAGCCCGGTCCAGCAAGGCACCAAGGGCAGTCAGAGACTCTGCACTGTACATCTGGCCGGTAGGATTATTGGGACTGTTGATCAACACAGCCTTGGTCTTCTCGGTCAGGGCTCCTTCAAGAGCAGCAAGATCAGGCTGAAATGTATCGTCTGTGGGTACGACTTTGACCACTCCTTCATGATTATCCACATAAAACTGGTATTCAACAAAAAAAGGACTCAGAACAATAACCTCGTCACCAGGATCAAGAAGGGATTTCATAACCACATTCAGGGCACCTGCTGCTCCACAGGTCATCAGAACATCACCCATCCCGATTTCCACTCCCTGCTCATTGGATAAACGAGCCGCAACAGCCTCCCGCACATAGTGATAACCGCCATTGGGCATATAGGCATGCATCCCCGGAGTATCACATTCTGCTAGATCAGTCAGTACCTCAAAAAACTTTTCAGGCGGGGCAACATCGGGATTCCCGAGACTAAAATCACACACATTTTCCGCGCCAAATTCCGCTTTCATCCTGGCACCTTGCTCAAACATCTTGCGAATCCAGGAAGAGTTATCAGCAAACTCCTGCATTTTCTTTGCTACGGTCATTCTTTCCTCTTTCTTGTTACTTGATTCGAAGCACGGAAAACTCCCACCGCACCTTCGATAAAACGGTCAATGCAATCAAAATGATATCACTTTGTCCTTTATCAACAAAAGGCACTTTGAACTAACTACACATCATACGAAAATGCAACTATGATTTCCCCATTGGGCAGAATCTTATTTTGCCCCATAACAATTATTTTCTCTAAAAAACAATCCGTTTCAAGAGAGGAAAATGAAAAGACCAAATACTACGTTCAGCCAGTACCACAATGATAATGACTGGACGCAGTATGCATAACTGAGGTGTTAAAGATGAGAATGGTTAGCAGGACTGCCAGACCTTGAAGAAATAAACCAAAGACAACAGAATATTACATGCTATCGTTAACCTGATTCCTGGGCACAAAACGCCACACCGGACTCATCACCGAGGAATAAACCTCCTTGGCAAAGTTGAGCATCCCCTCAAACCCTGCCAAGGCTTCTTTGCGCTCGTGATTATGATCACAGAACCCAATCCCTAATTTATAGGCAATGGGTCGTTCCTTAACCCCGCCAACAAAAATATCCACACCTTTTTCCTTGAGAAAGCTATTCAACTCCAGCGGGTTGGCATCATCCACAATAACAGTTCCTGGATCAGTGATTGCTTCCAGTTCCCGATAATCCTCTTCTGTACCGGTCTGAGAACCCACCATCACCACGTCCATATCCACCAGGCGAAAGGCTTTGACTAAAGAAAATGCCTTAAAAGAACCCCCCACATAGATAGCTGCTTTTTTACCAGCCAGGGCCTTACGGTACTTTTCTAATTTTGGTACCAGCTCACTAACCTTTTCCTGGACCAGGGCCTTGGTTCGCTCCATGATACGATGGGTTTCCGGGTCATCAGGATATTTCTGCTGAAAAAACCTGGCGATATCGTAGAGGGCCTCGGACATATCCTCAATACCAAAATAGGATACCCGCAAGGATGGAACCCCGTATTTTTCTTCCATCATATTTGCCAGCTGCATGGTTGATCCAGAACACTGCACCACGTTGATACCAGCACCGTGTGCCCGCCGAATATCATCCACCCGGCCATCACCGGTAATATTAGCGACCACCTCAATACCCATCCTTTCGTAATACTCACGGATCATCCAGATTTCGCCAGCAAGATTAAAATCACCAAGGATATTGAGCGAATATTTGGAGATGCCTTTTGTCTCGCCAGTGCCGATAAGGCGGAACATAGCATCGCAGGCAGCCTGGTAACCGGCCCGCTTATTGCCCTTAAAACCTTCCGACTGCACGGGAATCACGGTAACACCGGTCTCCTCGGTAACGCTTCTGCATACGGCTTCCAAATCATCGCCGATAATACCGACAATACAGGTGGAGTACACAAAAGCGGCCTTGGGCTTATGCCGCTCAATAAGCTCCATTAAGGCACGGCGCAGCTTTTTTTCTCCGCCAAAGATAACATCAATCTCCTGAAGATCCGTGGAAAAGGAAAGGCGGTGTAATTCCGGCCCGGAAGAAAGGGCACCGCGAATATCCCAGGTGTACACGGCACAGCCAATGGGGCCATGCACTAAATGGAGGGCATCAGCAATGGGGTATAAAACCACTCGTGAACCACAGAACACGCAGGCACGCTGACTGACTGCACCTGCCAGGCTATCTTTATTGCAAACAATTTTTAAAGGGGTTTCCCCTTTGACATGAATCTGATTTTCCCGTTCTTTTAAAGCGACTGCTTCCATGATGCTCCTCGAATGTATATGAAAACGGTTAGCAAACCCGAAGGCGCTTCCGGCCTTTCATGTTATATTATCCCGGTCTGCCGCACCGGGCTGGAAGTTTATATATGAAAGTATCGGGTGACTCCTTGGAGTCACCCGACCAACTTGCATATTTTGTTTCATGCAATGCTTATGCCGGTACAGGAAAGGCAATTGGAAAGAACAATGTTCAGATGCTGTTTCAGCAGATTAACGAGTTGCCAAAAAGAAGAGATGATTCAAGCGAAACAAAATAATTGTTAACGTTTTTACAAAAAAGAAAACAACGAGACATTAAGGCAATACCCAGCGCAGTATTGCTTCATTTTCGAACCATCACTTGTTACCCGCCCCAAGGAAGCCGGAGCAGCCTAACTTTCAGCTCCTCCGGCTCTTCTTGGTTCCCTGAGAGAGATAAAAAAAACTCTTATTCCTCAGATTTCTCCACCGGCAACCCAGCTTCCTGCCAATCAAAGAACAGGGTCTGGCGGATATCCTTATATCCCAGCTTCATCAATTTACGATAGGCGTTATAGCTCCTGCCTCCGCCGTTACAGTAGACAATGATCTGTTTGTCTTTATCCAACACCTCGGATTGAGAAGCAAAGGTCGGCGAAGGGATATTAATAGCACCGGGGATATGTCCTTTGTTGAACTCCTCTGGGTCGCGGACATCTACCACCGTAAAGGTATTTGCTTTACTCTGGATAAGGGTGTTCAACTCCTCCGGAGAAAGCTTATCCGTTTCGATCCGTTTTTCATAATCCGGGCCAGCATAGATGGGCATCCCTTTTTCCTCCCAGACCGGCATGCCTTCAGCATAGACAAAGATTCGTTCATAGCCCATTTTCAAAGCTGCCTTTGCAGCCTTTCGGCTCTTGCCGCATTTTATTCCATTGCAGTAAAAAACAATCCGGGAGCTTTTCTCCTTGGGTAGAAGATGGTCATATTTCTTGAACTTTTTCTGGGGTACATTGATCGCGCCTTTAATATGCACTTCCTGGTATTCCTCTGGGTTCCGAGCATCCACGACTACAATATCTGTGGGTTCCGTGTCCAAAAGTTTCTTCAGGCCAAGCGTGTCAATTATCACATAGCCGTCCTTGGTCTTTTGAACCGCAGGAACTTCTCCCCATGCACCTGCAACAGACAGAGCCGAGAAAAACAGGGTGAACAGTAACGTAAACAGTAGATTTTTCTTCCTCATTGGTACTCCTTTGAGTTTTGTTTGGGTATTCAATCCTTCAATAACCTGATGAGCCTGAAAGGAGCAGGCGAGATCTCATCTATGGCTTCTTGAAGACTGAAACTCTGAAAGGAGTTAATTCAGGAAGAAAAGAGGGGAATGCGCCTGCGATTCGTCCACCCGACCCGGGGCGGCTCCTTGCGGCACAGTCAGTAAGAAAAGTAAAAGTACGTAATCATACTTATTGGTATATTCTGTTGGTGTATTGGTGAGGTTATTTTAAGTTACAGCGCACACTATACGTGAAATTGTTAATTCCGTCAAATTGGAAAATCTAAGCAAGGAGCTTGGTCTCAGCTCTCAGGATCTGCGGTTCCTCGTAGCAGGATGGTCTTCAGGTAATCCTCATGCGCTTCAAAAATCGGTTCCACTCCATTATGCTGGCGCATCAGGGGGATGACCTTGGTCCGCACGCCCATTCCTCTGGCATCAACATATCCGTAATCACGCAGAATCTCCATGATCAAAGGATTGCGGGGAGAACGCTGACCGGCGATCATCTTGGTGATGGTCATGGAGTTTTGCAGGGAACCCGGACTGATCACCTCCAGCCGATTTGCATAGCCGCTGACTTCAATATCCACGGATCTGGACCAGTCCCGATGGGCCAAGGCGTTGACCACTGTTTCCCGCACAGCCTGGACAGGGTAGAAGATTTCTTTGCCCCGCCGCATATTTTCGTCGATATCATCGTCTTCGCAGGAGATAAAAGGATGGATGGTTGCAGCGAATTGCTCAATCATTCCCCGGTCAACCAGCTCACGATGTTTATTCACCATGCGCCAGCGTCCCACCAGCGGGCCGTCAAGCACGGTGTCCAGACGGGCCTGATATTCCTTGTCCCCGCCGGTAAAGGCCATGACCCGCAGTCCGGCTTGGGGAAGGTATCGCCTCGGGCGGATGCCGAAGCAGACCAGCCCGGCAATGGAACAGACTGTATTGCCCAGCCCGTCTTCAGACATGAGTCCGAGGCCAAGCAGGCGTTCGATCCACTGTTCCTGGTTGGTCGGTACTTCTGGGTCTTCAATGATTGAGGCGAGATAGAAGTTGAGCCGATCCAGATCTAGTGAATCTATTGTGGTTCCGGCAACGGGCAGGGTTTCAACATGGAGCATGCCGCCGCTCTCAAAAAGACGAACCTGCTGTTCCCGTGAGGCCAGTTCCGAGCGGTCACCCATGCGGATATATACATCTTCTCTGCCGTTATGGCGGAGCACATAGGGTTTGGCAATGCCGGGGGAGAGGGTGACAACGGCGACTTTGCGTTCTTCGTCAAACCGTATTTCTTCGTAAAAGGGAATGATATGGGGATGTACCTTGTCCCGGAAGACGTTCAAGACCCATTCCTGAATATCCGGGCGTTTGATACCGGATATGGTGCCGTTGTCTTCCACGCCGATGAGGATATACCCGCCCTTCAGATTGGCGAGAGCTACAATCTCTTTTGCCAGCTGTTCGGGACGGATGTCATCCCGTTTGAACTCTACACCAGAGTTCTCGCCGTTACAGATTATTTCAAGGAGTTCTGTTTTGCGCATAGGTTTCCTTTTCTGTTGCCCCTGGGAACTTCATCAGCCTTTCCAGTTAAGCGGGCACTCGACATTCTGGAAATTTCATCATTTTATAAGTACGTTGAGAGGCATTCCATAAGTCGAGTTTGGCCTGCATGTTAAACCAACTTTCAGGAGAAGTGCCTGTGGCCTGAGCTATCTTGATCGCCATCTCAGGACTGAGAGCAGCTTTACAATTTATCAGAGCAGATAATGTTTTGCGAGTAACTCCCAAACGTTTAGCTGCTTCCGTTACACTCAACCCTAACGGTACGATCACATCTTCTTTCAATATCTCACCTGGATGAGTAGGCTTTCTTTGGGTGATCATTCTACTTATCCCTCCCGTGTTTTTGATTCAATGTATCTTTTCAGTGGTAGTCTTCGTAATTCACAGAAACCGCATCAACTCCGTCAAAGCTGAATGTTACCCTCCAGTTGCCGTTAACCCACACACTCCATGTACCTTTCCGTTTTCCTGACAACTCATGCAGATCAAAAAGCCGGAACAGAAAATTCCGTCGCAGCCTTGTCCGCTGCCGCCTTGATCATAAAGTGTCAACGCAAAACCTAGCCAAGCATCTAGACTTTATTCAATAAAAAAGCACTCTACTTTCTTCCTTATCAGATTGACGAACACACTTCTTGAAAAGACGGTAAAATAAGGATACGTTTTCCAACAGCATATTCTGCCTATGCAGGCATGCATGTATTTCTCTGGAAAACCCATCAATTTTGTTGAAGAAAAAACATTTAAAAAGAAGTACAAACTGACAACATCATGGAAAATTTTATAATTACCCTCTCCTTTCTTCTCATCGGGATGCTGATCAAGCGCCTGCCCACCTTTCCCGAGGATACAGGCACGGCACTGAATCTCTTTGTTATTTATATTTCCCTTCCCGCCCTGGTTCTGCTCAAGATTCCAGAGCTGACTTTTTCCCGTGATCTTCTGGTACCAGCGATCATGCCCTGGGTAATGCTTCTGTTTTCAAGTGCCTTGGTGCTGCTGTTGTCCAAGGTTTTTCGCTGGGACCGGCCAACAACCGGCTGCCTGCTCCTGCTCATTCCTCTGGGCAATACCTCGTTTCTGGGTATCCCTATGGTGCAATCGTTTTTCGGGGAAGGGGCAATACCTTATGCCCTGGTCTATGATCAACTGGGCACCTTCCTCGGCCTTGCAACCTATGGCTCGCTTATCCTTGCTGTTTATGGAGCAGGTAAAAACAAACCCAGTATCTGGACTGCGCTTAAAAAGATTATAACCTTTCCCCCTTTTATCGCTCTGATCCTGGCCTTTGCTTTGAAATCCTCTGCCTATCCTGCTACAGTGACCAACCTGCTCAAAACAATGTCTGCCACCTTGGTTCCCTTGGTCATGGTTGCTGTGGGCTTTCAGCTCACCCTGAAATTGAGCAAAGACGTTGTTTCTCAGTTAAGCATAGGTCTTGGGATAAAACTCATCATCGCACCCTTAGTCGCCTTGTTTATGTGTAAACTCTTTGGCTTAAAAGGGGAGGCAGTGCGGGTGTCGATTTTTGAGGCCGGGATGCCGCCTATGGTCTCTGCCGGGGCCTTAGCCATTCTTGCCAACCTGTCGCCAGCCCTCACAGCGGCCCTGGTCGGTATAGGGATTATCCTCAGCTTCGCAACCTTGCCGCTGCTTTATCAGCTGATGATCTAATCATTTACCCTATCTTCACATCCAGCACATCCACCAGCCTGCCGCTGTAATCGTTGCGGAGCATATCCCAGAGTGCGGTGTAATCATTGACCGTAATATTGAGGTTGCTGACAGCGGAATCGGCAAAACCGGGCAGGCTGTACGCCCCATTCTCCTTCACCACCACCTCCTCACCTGTTGCACCGTCCTCCAGCATATCAAGCAGCGAGAACAGCAGCCAGTTCTCTGTCAGATCCTGAAGCACCTCAATGCGCAGGCGTTCATCCGCCGTGACCGTACCGCCGGTGATGACGACATAGGGCGCAGCGGCATTGCCGGTCAGGATACCGGTCTCGGGCGGATTGGGATGTCCCATGTCAGGCACGGTCAGGGGCGAGCGCAGTCTGCTGCGGTAGGTACTGGTGCGCAGGGTGCCATGCTCGGTGTAACGCACTGAGAGCGACAGGGTATATTCATTATTCCAGGGATCGTCCTGAGCCGGAATGGTCGGGATAAGGATGATATTGGTATCGGTGATCGGCCCGAACTGGCTCTGGACCGCACTGCCGCTGCGGGTCCCGGTGATGACGCATTCCCCGTTGCCGAGTCGCGGATCAAAATCCAGATTATCGCCGTGCAGCTGGAGGATATCGGTGCTGCTCAGGATATTATCGAGTTGCAGGGTACTGTTCTCAATAAGATTGATCTGCGGCAGTTTTTCCGTCATATCCACCCGTTCGAGCCTGGCCTGATGGTGAATCTCTTTCATAAAGTTCGCTGTCGCGTGAATCCGCACATGCAGCGTCTCGGCAACAGGCGGCAGCGGGTCGTCGGGATTGTCCAGGCGACCGGTAAAGGAGAGGGTGTAGATAAGGCTGTCATCCACGGTAACATGATTGCCGTTCATCATATTCTTCTGAATGGTCTGATGATAGGCGCTCATGGCGGTTTTGGCCACATCCGGGGTGAGGATAGGGGCGACAGCACACATCTCTGCGGCGATATCGTCTGTCATCAGCTTATTGTTGGGGATGAAGCGGATTTTATAGGTTTCCGGAACGGTCAGTAGGTTAGGCTCGATTTTACAGTGGATCGCAGGCATGGCGGTTCTCCGTTGCAGAGGGATAGTGTCTTGGAACGATAGAAAATATCTGCCGTCATTTTAAAAAGCCGCTACTATCCTGTCAAGGGTTTTCTTTAAAATTGATACATACTTATTGTTTTATGTACGTGCGAGTGTGTTTCGGTAAAAAATACTACCGATGAATTGGTCGAGGCATTCCCGATGAATTGTCAGGGGCATTCCCGATAAATGATCCTTTTGATACTCGATAAACGATCCGTTTGATACCCGATGAATTTATGTCGGATCGGGGTGTGATGTGGAGGGGGAGAGAAAGATATCAGGAATCGAACCCGCGACCCCGGCCTGAAACCCGCATGGCTGCGGGGTGTGATACCGGAATGAGACTTTTCCCTGGTCTCCCCTTTGGTCGAAACGGCTTGATGTGTTTTTTTTCGTCAAGCTATCCTTTTGTAACTCCCTTGCTATGCTATTCTTATTTGAAAGCAACGTACTGCATTGTAGCATTTTCTGTTCAAACAGACTCCTTAACACCCTAAAAGAGGTAGCTTTTTTTTCGACCGTTGCTATATTGTCTTACTTGCAAACATGATATGAACAATTATTACAAAAGGAGTGGGTTATGGATGTCACACACATTCAGACAGCAATCATTGCGCATTTACAATGGAAGTCTAAGCTCTCTGATTTCTTTTATGGTGTGGAACAATTGAGTGTTTCTCAAGTTCCTGATCATGCAAGCTGCGACTTTGGCAAATGGCTGTATAGCTCTGGGCTACAGGAATTTTCTGCTTATTCTGAGATGCGCCGTATAGAGACTCTTCACAAAGAATTTCATGAGAAGATTAAACATCTCATACAGATGCCTGAAGAAAAAAGGAAGAGTCAGGAGGGACGTAAGGCGTTAGCTACTTTCAAAACTGACTGTGATGTTTTTGTCAACTTGTTAGAATCTATTGAGGCTAAGGCAAAGCAGGAAAGTATATAGAACAAGACCAATTTTAATTGGTTTAGCCGGGTACGTGATCAAGGCGTAACCCGGTTTTTTACTGTATAGGAAATTATAAAATTCCCCTTTCAACATGCTGTAATTGTGAATAGAGTACGAGTGTTGTCGGAAGCAAAACTCACTGCGCTTTCGAGAGCCACTTTTTTAAGTTTTTCAGGATGGCTCGCTGCAAAGAAACAGTGCAAAATTATCGTCGATTTGTACTTTGCCCCCCCATCACCGCGCACTCTGATTTCGCCTTGTTATGCCGGGATGATTACTTTTTATTGACTTTTTCAATGCAACATGTATTTTTGGTAGACTGAAATCATTATTTATTGTACTTAGGGTCTACCCCGTCCCTGGTTACTCATTCATCTCTACTCGAAAAAGACGACTATAATGAAAGGAAAATGTTTTTTATGCGGTGAACCTGCAGAAATTGATAACACAATTGACAACGGGAATGTAAAAGAATTTATATGCGAAAATCCAAAATGCGGTACTTACCAAATCACTATCGGTGCTATGGAGCATAGTGATATAGATGCGTTCAAAGAAGATTGTTCTAACAAAGCAACTTCATTAGAAAGAGTGCGTTCTTTTAAAGAAATATTTAAAATTTGCCTTAATAATGGCAATCTAGTTGCTAAATGGGTAGACGCATGAATCTAACTCCCGGCTTCTAATAATACAAATTAACGCCTAATGTTATGTGAAATGGTTTGGCCTTACCGGGTACGTGTTCAGCGCGTCACCCGGTTTTTTATTTGCTCCCATCACCGCGCAAAATCCTGAAGCAGAATAACCTCTCATGATACTCACCATACAATTCGGCCTCTACCTCCTGCTCATGCTGGGCATCGGGTATTACTCCATGCGCCGAACCAAAAACAACGAAGACTTTATTATTGGCGGTCGTACTCTGGGACCGGTAACAACCGCTATCAGCGCCGGTGCCTCGGACATGAGCAGCTGGCTCCTCATGGGACTGCCTGGTGCGGTCTTTGCCAGCGGCCTGGTCGAAGGCGTCTGGATTTCCCTGGGCCTGATTATCGGGGCCTATGCCAATTGGTCTATTGTTGCGCCGCGGCTCAGGACGTACACAGAGCAGGTGAATGCCCTGACCCTGCCCACCTTTCTTGCCAGGCGCTTTGATGACAACACAGGCATCCTCAAGACCGTGTCCACCTTGGTGATTCTAATCTTTTTCACTCTTTATGTCGCATCAGGTTTGAAAGGCGGCACCCTGCTCTTTGCCCATAGTTTTGGGGCCAGTGAGCAGACGGCCCTGCTTATAACCACGCTGGTGGTGGTTTCCTACACCTTTCTTGGTGGGTACCTGGCAGTCTGCTGGACTGATCTCATCCAGGGATTACTCATGCTTGCAGCTCTGGTTGCCTGCTCCTTGCTGGCTCTTTTTACCCTTTCCGGTTCCGGGATAAACATCTCTGCTGTGCGACCCGAGGCCTTGCAATTCAAGACCAGCTGGCTCACAGGGGCCTCGCTCATGGCCTGGGGTCTGGGCTATTTTGGTCAACCCCATATCCTGGCCCGCTTTATCGGCATTAAAGGAGTGCGGGATGTCGCCTCGGCCCGCCGGATCGGCATGGGCTGGATGATCCTCTGCCTTGTGCTGGCAGTGGAGATCGGCCTGCTCGCCATTGGCTACGATGCACTGGCCCCTTTGGATGGGATTACCGGTTCAGGCGGAAATAGTGAGCGGGTCTTTCTCGCCCTTGTCAGTGCCCTGTTCCATCCCCTTGTTGCAGGCTTTGTTCTTGCTGCTGTCCTGGCTGCGGTGATGTCCACAGCGGACTCGCAACTTCTGGTTCTGACCTCAGCTCTAACCGAAGATCTCCCCTTTTTCAGCCGCTTAACTGGTAAACAACGGGCCTGGATCAGCAGAATCGGGGTGGTCGCTTTTGCCCTGCTGGCCTATTATCTTGCCTCAGACAGCAACGATACCATCCTGATGATGGTGGCCTATGCCTGGGGAGGTTTCGGGGCCACCTTTGGCCCGGTGATGATTCTCTCGCTTATTTGGCGCAAAACCACCAAGTACGGGGCCTTGGCTGGCATGGTTGCCGGTGCTGCCACCATCTTTATCGTGAAGAATTATATTTCCATTGAGGGGGAATATCTCTATGAACTCCTGCCCGGCTTTATTATTGCCTTTATGACAATTATCTTTGTCAGCGCATTAACGGACATGCCTTCGGAAAAGGCATTGAAGGAATTTGATGCGGCAAAGCGGCAGGTGAAGGAGAGCGGAAAAAGTTCCGCATAAATAGCACTCGACAACTTTGCATGTAGACGCTAAGTTTGTGCATACACATACCCCAACGGGGTTATATTTATCCAGCTCGGGGTAACACCCCGATCAACCAGGGTGGTACCTTGGGCTGTACCGAAAACAGAACGTTATTTTTCGGGAAAGTCCTTATCATCTTATTGAATTTATTTCCCCGCATTATGCAAAATATACTGCAAAAAATACGCAACCTCCTCAAAACCTTCACAGTCATCCCTTTAGCAGGTTGGTTTCTGGGCGGATTGACTGCTGCCCTGCTGGAATTTTATCTGGGTAACCTCATTGCTTACCACCTCTTTCTGCCTAAGATACCGGTACTGTTCGGCACCCTGATTATATTGAAAGACCCTACTCTCATCCCGTCGGTGCTGGGCTATGACCTGATCATTTATATTATTCCGATCCTCCTGGTGAGTCGCCTGTCTGCGCCGTTAACCAACCGGCTTGCCGAACTGCTCGTAAAGATGCCGACCTCAGCCGCCACCCTGTTGCATCTGGCTGCCTTTTACGGCATCCTTCATCTCTGGGCCGGAATAAACGACTACCGGGTCCTGGTGGTCAAACTGACCATGATCGCCATCATCCTCACCATCAGCCTCAATATCATCAACGGGTATCAGGGCGAGTTTTCCTGTTCCCACCCCGGTTTCATGGCCTTGGGTGCTTATACCTCCTCCACTCTGACTCTTTGGCTTTTTGCTGATGATAAACTCTTTGGCCCGGCCCTGCTTAATCCGGCCCTTGGCCCTTGGCTCTTTCCTTTGATTTTGATCGCCGGAGGTGCTGCGGCCTCCCTTGGCTCGCTGATTGTTGCTATTCCTTCCTTCCGCACCCGTGGTGATTATCTGGCCATCATCTCCCTGGCTTTTATGTTCATCGTCAAAAGTGCCATTGAAAATATGGAGATCATCGGTGGACCACGCGGCATGAGCAGCCAGCCTGATTATTCTTCCCTGCCTGTGGTCTTTCTCTGGACAGTACTCTGCATCTGGATCATCCATAATTTTACCACCTCTATCATGGGTAAGGCCCTGAATGCAGTCCGGGATAACGAAGCAGCAGCTGATTCCATGACCGTCAATACCCGCAAAACCAAGATGACCGCCTTTATGTTTGGGGCCTTTTGGGCCGGAGTGGCTGGCGGATTGTTCGCCCATGTACTCCGCTATATCAATCCTGGTACCTTTGGCATCCAAAAGCTGGCGGAAATCCTGGCAATGGTCTACTTTGGCGGACTCAACTCCATTGTCGGCTCCATTGTTGGCGCGGTCAGTATCTCCGTGCTCAGCGAGGCATTGCGGCCCCTGGAACTGTTCAAGTGGATCATCATCCCTCTGATTCTGATTCTCATCATGATATTCCGGCCCCATGGTCTGATTTCCTTTACTGAACTCAATGTCCGAAAACTGATGCGACCCGGCGGAGTCGCCGGAAAAAAAGACAGGGATAATTCTGCGAAAAACTATTGACAGCTCCTTCTCTGAAATGGTAGATAGTGCCTGCATAAAAAAACATATCGGAACGTGGCGCAGTTTGGTAGCGCACTTGACTGGGGGTCAAGGGGTCGGAGGTTCAAATCCTCTCGTTCCGACCAGTAATATGAAGGAGTTAGGCAGAAATGCTTAACTCCTTTTTTGTTTAAAACCCTTTCTATGATGCGTTGTGGGAAAGGATAAAGAGTGAGCTGGAGATATAAAAAAAAAGTTATTCGCGCCCCTACGCCTTTGCAACAGGTATTTCCCCCCAATCCGTTGTATATGCCGGTGACTTCATCAACCGTTGAGAACTCCATTCCCTGCGCAGCCCTGTACACCCATAACGCAGCGTATCCCGGCCCCATGTATCATTAATCCGGTCAACCGCTTCCATTATCGGGACACTCTGTTCCTCTTCTGACCTGAAAAACAAGCTCTGCTGTCGCATACCTGCCAAACGCAGACCAGTGAGCATGACACCCGCCTTTTTATAGCCATATCCGGGCCTGTATACTTCACGCACTGCTTTGAAGGCCGCTTTGATCAAAATCGGGGTTACAGAGGTCTCCTGCTGTAAAGAAACCATGCGACTTGCGGAAAAGGAGGGGTGCTGTTTGTCGGTAACATAGCCCGTGGAGAGAAAAACATGGACATTGGCCGCTGTCATACCCTGATCCCGTATCTTACGAGCTGCAACGGAAACAAAGCTTGATACCGCCTCTTTGATCTCGTTAAGGGCGGTCACCGGGTGGCGGAAAGTTCGGGAGCTGACCACGGATTTTCTGTTTGCCCCGGTCTCGGTAATGGATATACAGGGGTTGCCCTGTAATTCCGTCACAGTGCGTTGACCGGACAGACCGAGAAGGCCGCGAATCCGCCCGCTGTCACTGTTTTTCAGGTCAAGGGCTGTAAAAATCCCGTGTCGGTTCAGGGTTTCCGTGTATCGCCTGCCTATGCCCCATATATCGTGTACTGCTGTTTCCACAAGAAGATCATCCGGCGACGGACTCAGGCCGAAATTGAACACGCCCCCGCAGTCAGGGTTTTTCTTGGCTATGGATGCGGCCAGCTTGGCAAGGGTGCGGGTGGGGCCGATTCCCACGGAAACAGGTATGCCCACACATTGAAAGATTCTGCTCCGTAATGCCCGGCAGCGGTCAGCGGCCTGCTGATTGTCCATGCCGGAGAGCCTGATAAACGCCTCATCAATGGAATAGATTTCCACTTCCGGCTCTTCCTCCTGCAAGACTGACATAACCCGGTGGGAAAGGTCACCGTACAAGCCAAAGTTGCAGGAAAAGACCTGGACTCCGTGCCGCTGAAGAAAGGGCTTGCGTTTGAAATACGGCTCACCCATGCTGATACCAAGGGCTTTCACCTCGTTTGAGCGGGCAATGATACAGCCGTCATTATTAGAGAGCACCACAACGGGTCGATTGTGCAGGCCGGGTTGAAACACCCGCTCACAGGAAACATAGAAATTGTTACAGTCCACCAGGGCAAAGAGCTTGTTTTCCGCTGTCATATCAGCAGCACCGCATCAGAATTGATGAATAACAGAGGTGACCACGCCCCAAATCTGACAGCCTTCATGCTTGTTGATGTCAATAGAAGGATAGGCTGGATTCTCGGCAATAAGGCGGGCCGTGCCCTTGTTCAGGACAAGCCGCTTGACGGTCAGTTCATTGTCCACCACGGCAATAACAATATCATTATGCTTTGCCTGTCGGGATCGGTCAACCACCAGAATATCATCATGCTGAATCCCGGCCCCGGTCATGGACTCACCATCCACCCGGACGAAAAAGGTTGCGGCCTGATTCTTGATGAGCAGCTGGTTCAGATCAAGGCTGCCATCTGTGTAGTCTTCTGCCGGTGAGGGAAAGCCCGCAGAGACTCCACCAGAAAAAAGGAGGAGTTCCACCCGCTCTTTTTGCCCTGCCCTGAAGACTTGGCTGATATTGGGACCGGTCGTTGTTTTTTTGTTCAAGGTAAATGATCTTTCAGCTTTATCTTAATAATGCCCGGATGGTTGCGGCGTTGAATATACTTTCACGTTATAGCATAAAAATGGTTGTCCCTGAACCGAAAAGCAACCCTGCCCCGCTTCTTTTCATTTTCTGGATACGTAGCTTCTGTTGCCGTAACACGAGATAAAGAAAGATCGTTGACAATCCATGCGGATTATTGCGATGAAAAAACACTTGACAATCGCTGATTATTGCGGGTATCTTCTGACGTTATACGCAATCAGCATAGAAATACGTCACTTTCTGGAAGAGGAGCCGGAAAGTTGCATAAAGCCACAGCCGCCGTGAGGCGGTGCCGGAAAGCCAAGGGTCTTCACTGTAAGGAGACAGTCGGTTACCCACTTTTTTCTCAACACCAGGAGGTGTGCTATGCCGTCCGCACGAAGTGTTTTTCTTCAACGAACTGTTTTTGTCCCTCTTCTCCGTACTTCCCGAAGTTTTACTTCATTCCGATTCTTCGGCTTTCTTACCTTTCTTACAGTTCTGCCGGCTCTCTTTTCCCTGACAGCTGCAAGTCCGGTTTCTGCCTGTATGCCGACCATCAAGCATATGGCGGACACTATGGTCCCGCCTAATCCGGCTGTTGGAACCTCGGCCACAATAACTTTCACCGTTAGGAATACGTCTCCCTCCTGTGATGCCAACGGATATAAGCTGGCCTTTCACTCGGTACTGCCGGCAACCCCTGAATGTCTGTCAGGGAATTACAGCGGCAGCAATCCGACCTTTTCCCTTGCTGCCGGTGCAACCGGTCAGGTGACGGCCAATATACCCGCTGCACCTTCTGAACTGGCAGGCTGTAAAGTATATTTCGATATTCTTGACGCTTCCGGTTCTCCCATGCCGCTGTTGCCCGGCGGCAGAATGTGGATGAGCTTTGGCGGCGGTATGGGGCCGGGCCTTTGCGTAGGCCCCTTACCTGTCATCAACTCGGCTGATCATGTGGATATGGGTAACGGTGAAGTGGCGGTCAGCACTGAGGTAGAAAACACCATTGGTTCCCCGGTTCTGGAGGTTGACAACAGCTCAACTGACATGGAGGCGGGGTCAGGCGGCCAGTACACCGGAGGAGACAGCACTTGGCAGGGGGATAACAGTAACGCGATTACAGTCTTCGGGATGTGCGGTATGTCGGATTCCCTCGCATATAATTATCCTTCATTCTACTCGTCGCTGTATGGTTCGAGTTCTTTTCTGAGCAACTGTAGCGGAACATGCGGCAAGGATGCCGACCCCGTCAACACCGCCATAGGCAACTTTGTTTATGAAGAGGCGGACGCCACGGTAGCCGGTCCTGGCGACAGCACCATCAAACTGAACCGTACCTACAACTCCCAGGCCGTGCTCTGGACACCGGCTTCCAGGGTGCGTTTTTACCCGGATGGATCAGAGGAAGTCATGGCCGAACCGCCCCAGTATTTCGGCAAGGGCTGGACCTCGGAGCTGGGCCAGTACCTGCTGGAAATCGACATGGCCCCGACCTTTGAGGGCGTGCAGATCCTCTACCCGGACGGTCATACGGCCAATTTCAAGAAATCCGGTTCTCAATACGTCTCCGACTCGCCCGGCACCCATGACGTGATCAGCAAGGAAGGGGATGAGTACGTGCTCCGGGACGCGGACTGCGGCTGTGCTTCGGAAGAAAAACGCTTTGACAGCAACGGTCACCTGACCGCCCTGATCGACCGCAACGGCAATGCCGTCCGCCTGTTCTATGACGGCGACAAGCTGACCGCTCTGGAAAACGCTGCCGGACGGCGGGTGGAGTTCACTCTGAATGACGACGGGCAGATAACAGAAGCCCGTTTACCGGAAGACATCAGCCTGCAATACGAGTACGAAGACGGCCTGCTGACCGCCTTTATCGACGGACGGGGCAACCGCACTGCATATCAATACGATGATCTGGGCCAGATGACTGAAATCATCTCGGCCAAGGGGCATCCCCTGGTGCGCAATACCTACGATGACGAATACCGGGTTACTGAGCAGATCGTGGGCGAAAGCGAGCAGTACAGCTTCAGCTATGAGGACGGAAAGACCACGGTCACGGATGCCTACGGCAATGCCCATGTCCATCATTATGATGATGACCTGCGCCTGATCAGGATGGAATACCCGGACGGCAGCGAAGAGCGGTACCAGTACGATGCGGATCAGAACCGCACCGCCTATACAGATCAGGCCGGGGCGCAATGGCAGTGGACCTATGATGACAAGGGCAACCGCCTGACGGCCCAAGGCCCCTTGGGATGGCACCGGGACTGGACTTACAACGAACGCCACCAAGTCACTCAGATGACGGAAAAGGTGGATGCCGACTCCGAGCGCACGAGCAGTTTCAGCTATGACGAGCACGGCAACCTGATTCGATTCTGCAACGCCCTCAACGCCTGCGGCACGGTGAGCTATGATGAACGCGGCCTGCCCCTGCGCATGACCGATCTCAACGGCAACACTACCGTGCATCAGTATGACAGCGAAGGCGATCTGATCAGCATCGTTAATGCCGAAGGCGCGGTCACCCGCCTGGATCATGACGGTCTGGGGCGGCTGCACTCCCTGACCAAGCCCCTGGGCAGCCAGTTCCGCTACACCAGGGACGAGAATAGCAATCTCATTGCTGTGGACGGGCCGCTGGGCTTTCACCTGGAGTTCAGCTATGATGCCAACGACCTGCTGGAACGCAAGCTCGATCCTAACGGCGGGGCGATCCGCTACAGCTATAATGCCTCGGACAAACCGGTGCAGGTCATCAATCAGCTCGGCTTTGCTGCGGCCACCTACGAGTACGGCCTGATGAACGAACGCAGCAGGTTCACGGATGCGGAAGGCAGGCAATGGGCATATCAACATGACAGCCTGCTGCGTCTGGTCAGGGTTGCCGGGCCGTTGGGGGCAGAGTTCCGTTACCAGTACAACCCTGTGGGCAGGATCACCGACTTCATTGATGCCGAGGGCATGGTCACCCATACGGAATACGACGGTCTGTACCGACCCGTGGCTGTGACCCGCAACTGGCAGCCTGCCTTGGCTGCTACGGCGGACACCAACGTGACCACCCGTTATGCCTATAATCTGGTCGGTGACCTGCTGGAGAAGATTGACCCGGAAGGCTATGTGTTCCAGTACCGCTACGACCTCCAGAGCCGTCGCGTCGGCAGCGAGGATGCAGAGGGCTACGAGTGGCAGTTCAGCTACGACCCCATGGGCAATCTGCTCAAGGCCCTGAACCCGCGCGGCTACAGCACTGCAATGAACTATACCCCGACTTACCGGCTGGCCCAGATTACTGACCCGGAAGGCCATGCGGTCAGTTATGATTATGATGCGGACGGCAACCGCATCAGCAGGACTTCGGCCCTGGGGATCAGCACCCGCTTTGCCTACGATGCCCTGGATCGCCGCATTGCCGTGACCCGTAACGCAGACTCCGGCCTGTCCGCAGATCATCAGACCAATGTCCGCACCGAGTACGGCTATGATTTGGCAGGCAACCTGATCCGCCTGACCAATCCCCTGGGCTATGCAGCCGAGTTCAGCTACGATGCGGCCCATCGGCGGACAGAGGCAAAGGACTTTGAAGGCGGCAGCACCCTGTACAGCTACGACCGGGTGGACAATATGCTCAGTATCATGGATGCCGAGGGCAATCCCACCCTGTACCAGTACGACGACCTGAACCGGCGCATCAGCAGCACCAATGCCGAGGACGAGACCACCGGCTTTGTCTACGATTTGATGGGCAACCGGATTACCCTGATTGAAGCGGATGAGACCCTGACCCGGTACGAACACGACGGGGTCTATCGCCTGCACCGGGTCACGGAGAACTACCGGCCCGGCGAGGCTCCTGGCAATGATGTCAACAAGCTCACCCGATACAGCTACGATGCCCGTGGCCTGCTCACTGAGATCATCAATGCCAACGAGGCAGCCACCGCCTTTGCATACAACAAAGTGGGCAATCTGATTGAAGAGGTCAACCCGCTGGGCAGGACCTGGACCTACACCTACGACGGCATGGGCAATCGGATCAGTCGCAGGGACGGCAAGGGTGCGCTGACTGCGTACAGCTTTTACCCGGATGACCTGCTGCAAAGCATCGCCTACAGCGACGGCACCGCAGTCAGCTATGCTTATGATGCGGATAACCGACGTGTCCTGATGGAGGACGGGTTGGGACAGACCGGCTGGGACTACGATCCCCTGGCCAGGATTACGCAGCAGAACGACCCCTTGGCCCGGATGCTGGCCTATCAGTATGATGCGGCCTCCAACCGTACCGGCATCACCTACCCGGACGGCAATCAGCTGGGCTACCAGTACAGCCCCAATAACTGGTTAAAAACAATGACCGTGGATCCCGTAGGGGCACGGCAGGCCGTGCCCGTACAGACCGAATACAGCCGCGATCTGGTGGGCAACCTGACCCGGATCGTTAATCCCAACAATACAGAAAGCAATATCGAATACGACCGTGTCTACAGGACGATCCGTAGGGACACGGCACGCCTTGCCCCTACCCAACAGGTCGTATCCTTTGCTTATACCTATAACCAGGTCGGCCATGTCACCCAGGCCATCAAGGAATACGGCTGGCGCAATCCGTCAACCATCACCGAAACCTATGAGTACGACGGCCTCCATCGCCTTTCCTATATGAACATGTCCCCGCTCAAGAACAACGGCGGCACCGTGGAAACAGCCTACAGCTATGATCCGGTGGGCAATCGCCTGAGCTGGGAAAGCAATGACGATCTCCAGACCAATACCCCCTTTGACGGCTTTTACCGCCGCTATGAGTACAACGCGGCCAACCAGATGCTGGCTATGGAAAACGCTGCGGACAAGAAGAACGATGATTTTGCATACGAGTACCGCTTTGACGGCAACGGCAACCGGATCAACCGGCAGCTCATCGACCGGAACGGCCCCCAGTACGGGGTTGATTACAGCTATGACCCGGAAAACCGTCTGGTTTTGGCTCAGGATTACCAACTGGTCGGGAAAGGGAAGAAAGGCGGGCATCGCATCGACCGGGCCTTCACCACCCTGGAATACGACGGCGGCGGTCGGCGGCTGGTGCAGCATTACGATCCCAAACAGGGCGGCAACGGGGTGGATAAACGGGATGAGTACGTGTTTGACGGGCTTGATCCGGTGGCTGAATACGATATGCTCAACGGCCAGCGCACGGATTATTACCGGGGCGCGGGCAATCACCTGGCCCTGATGCACCAGTACAAAGGCGGCACTCAGGGGCAGATGTACTGGTATCACTACAACAATAAGGGCGATGTTGCAGGGCTGACCAAACAGAACGGCAACTCGCACCATACCTACCGCTATGATCCCTACGGGGCTGTGCTGCCGGAGAACGGCAACTTCACTGATCCGCATAACCATTACACCTTGACCGGCAAGGAGTTTGATGAGCACACCGGGCTGGTCTGGTTCGGGGCGCGGCATTATGAGCCTGAGACCGGGGTGTGGATGGGGCAGGATGTGTACAGGGGAAGGTTAGATGAGCCTATGAGCTTGCATAGGTTTGGATATGTGAGGAATAATCCGGTGACGTTGTGGGATTGGTATGGGTTTAGCGACGATAGCATGTTTAATACTGATGTTAAGGCGTGTTTGATAAATAATTTTGTTTTTAAAGCTGCCTCTCCTCTCAATGCTTGTTACTCTAAAAATGGGAAAATATCTCTCCAAGGTGATGCAAAAGCATTTAGTGGAGAATTATATCGTATTTCTGACTCAGGAGATATAGGACTTCAAGTATGCTTAGGTTCCAAGAAAATCAAGAAATTAACTGGAGACAAGGCCAGCCTTGCAGGTTGTCTATCAATAGGAAGTGATGATATTGCAATAGGAGCATCAATAGAGTGTTTAGGATTTGGAGGTGAAAGATCTCTTTCTGGTACCGAGGCCAAAAAGAAGATAGAAGCAGAAGCAGAGGAAATTAAAAAAGAATCAACAGATATTTTTTGGTTTTTTCAATCACAAGAGGGGTGTGGTCTGTTCCCAAGTATTTGTAATTTTATATATGAAATTCGATCAGTTCTTACTCCTGGAATTTGAGCAAGCAATGCAAGTGCATTCCACCATGCACCATTTCCGGCACCCCCCTTGGGCCGCGCAACCGAATCATGCGAATAATTGCCGCAAATGCCGGGCAGGGGCAAAGAATCGGTTGGCGGATGTTTTTTTGCGGGGCATGGATTTTTAATCGCAAGCCTTCGCGTTAAAAACACAAGCCCACGATTCTTTTCATCGGCAGCGTGATGTTTAAAATCGAAGGCCGGGTGTAGGGGCGGCCCCCCGTGGCCGCCCTGGTTATCCCCCCGTGTCCGCCCTGTTTGTCCACCATTTCGGCACGTTCCGACCGGGCAGGCACGGGGACCTGCCCCTACAAAACCGTGGTAACAACCGACCATGAAATACAATCTGACATGTATCATCGCCGTCCCGTCCGCCCGGTTTGTCCACCATCCCGGCACGTTCCAACCGGGCAGACACGCAGGTCTGCCCCTACAATCCGTGGTGAATAACCGACCATGAAATACAACCCCGACATCCATCACCGCCGTTCCATCCGTCTGCGCGGGTATGATTACACACGGGCCGGGGCCTATTTTGTGACGATATGCGTGCAACATCGGGAATGTCTGTTGGGCCATATTTCCGTTCCCGCCGCCGTAGGGGCAGACCCCCGTGTCTGCCCTGGTATTTCCTCCGAAATTCATTTAACCGACGCAGGCCGAATGGTGCAGAAAATATGGGATGAAATCCCGGATAATTATCCCGGTGTGGATATTGATGAATTCAGGGTCATGCCGAATCATATCCACGGAATTATTGTGTTGACCGATCCTGTTGTAGGGGCGGATCCCCATGTCCGCCCTATTGATCCACCATCACGGCAGAACCACCAAGGGCAGGCACAGGGGCCTGCCCCTACGGAACCGTTATCATTGCCGGATGTGGTGCAACGATACAAATCCCTGACCACCAACCAGTATATCGACGGGGTGAAACAAAACGGTTGGCAACCGTTTCCCGGTAAATTATGGCAGCGCAATTACTGGGATCATGTCATCCGCAATGAAAACGAATTACACCGCATCCGCGAATACATCCGCAATAACCCGGCCCGTTGGCAGCAGGACGCATTGCATCCCGACCAGCCTCCGTTCCCCGGTGAAACCCGTGAATTCACGCCGCCGTATGGTTCTTGCGGTCATGAGGTGTGGATGGTGTAGGGGTACGGCGTGCCGTGCCCCAACGGGATTCCCCACCACCCATTCCATCCCCCTGCACCATGACGATTATGCCCGGTTCGCACCCCGCCCGGATAATCAATCAGGGCAGGGCCGATCCTGTAGGGGCGGTTCGCCTTCGGAGCCGGAGAAAACCCTGCCTCTTCGGGAAAATAACCCGATGAAACAGGGCAACAAGCCCCTGCAACGGGCAGAAATGGTATTGGAGCGGGTAAAACACATCCTGAAGCGGGAGGAAATGGCACTGCGGCAGGAGAAAGTGATTCTGTAGCGGGTAAAAACGCCTCTGTAACGGGAGAAAGTCGTTCTGCAGCGGGTAAAAATGCCTCTGTAGCGGGAGAAAGTCGTTCTGCAGTACGTTTCTCTCAGTTTTATCCGGCCCGGAACAGGTTTTGCCTGTTCGCAACTGGAAAGCACAGCTAGTTGAAGGCAACAGGATTGTGGTTTATCGAATACGACACAGAAAAGAGGTGTACCGCAAGAGGTGATGTTATGAAATTGAACCCGCAGCTGATTAAACGGCAGGGAAAGAGTGAGTTTGTTGTTCTGCCGATTGAAGAATTCGAGGCAATGACGGAGCTGATTGAAGATTATGAAGATTTACGAGAACTGAGAGACGCGAAAGAAAAGTCTCAGGGGCAGAAATCAATCCCGATCACGGAAGTGATTGCGGAACTGGGATTATAATTCCTCCATAGTAGGGGGCACGGCGTGCCGTGCCCCAACGGGATTACCACCACCCATTCCACTTCCCTGCGCCATGACGATTATGCCCGGCCCGCACCCTGCCCCGATAATCAATCAGGGCATGGCCGATCCTGTAGGGGCGGACCCCTGTGTCCGCCCGGTTTGTCCACCATCCCGGCATATTGCAACCGGGCAGGCACGGGGACCTGCCCCTACAATCCGTGGTGAATAACGAATCATGAATGAACCGGACATCCACCACCGTCGTTCTATTCGACCGTCTGAAAAACAGCATAGGGTTTGCCTGTCAAAAGGCATAGGGTTTGCCTATCAAAAGGAGTTCTGCCTCCCTCCGACAAAAAACAAGCAGCTTGACAGAGTCTCTTCCCTGCAAGTATCATGACTTGTAGAGTTGTTATACTTTACAGGGAGAATACCATGGAAAGAATACTTGATGTAACCTCAGCCCGGAGACAATTCGGCACCTTGCTTGATGAAGTTTTTCATAAAGGCGATACAGTGATTATTGCCAGAAAAGGAAAAGCATTGGCTCGGCTTGTACCTCTGGAGCTACGAAAATCTCATGACACGGACGTGTCACCGCGCCAAAGCGAATTGTTGAAAAAACTTCACAGCCTGCCTGCCCTGGCAATGGAGCAGGATCCTGTCGAAGTTTTGCGGAACCTGCGGGAGCAGAAAAGGATTAAGGGCGGTAGTGAATATGGCAGGTGAGATTTATGTGCACAACCCATCGTTCATCTAATGGGATGACTTCAAGGGAAGAACCTTTCGCCTGAGCGGCAAGGGGAACTGCAAAAAGAATTGCTGCGGCGGTTACAAAACTTGTGCGGATTTTTTGAGATGTGGTTTTCATAACATTCCTCCTGGTTTTAGAGCGTTTAATGAAAGCAGGCAACCCGGCGGTCTCCTTATGGAGATCCGTGGCTTTCCGACACCGCCTCGCGACGGTTGTGGCTTTATCAACTTTCCGGCCCTGCAACGTCCAGAAAGCTTGTTATGTAAAAGAACCTGCTATGAAAAAAAAGACTTTTCAATTGGCTATAATTTTTTATAACCCCCTCTTATGAACATGTCAAGATAATCTTTCTTTTTCCTCGGGAAAAATTTTACTCGTAAATAATATATGTTGTCAGCGAATCATCTGAGCATAGGGTCGCTGAGATTGAGGGGCAAATCGTTTTTCATGATTTTCGTTAATCCATCTTGAAGGCTCAAGGCCCAGAGTTAGGCTGGTGCCCAAGCTCTGCTTGGGTACAGACATCGTGAAGTTTCGGAACCAGAAAATTGGTTCGTTGCGAAGTCGTGTTGGAAGTTTCATAGCTTTTTGAAATCACCCTAAGGCCAAAAGGCTTTATAGTTGACCGGGTACTGAATCAGAGGTACTTTAGCATTTTTATAATCAATAGCCGGGAACGAGGCTTGCTTACTTATCGAATATTATGCAACTGATGTACTCATTTCTCGTTATTCACTGATTGATAGTAAAGACAGTAAACACATGCGTCCATTTTCTTGTTATTTTCTTTTGATACTATCTCAACGCCCTCATGGGAACATAATGTTCCTTCAACTTCCCAACACGGAATTTTCTCCTTTATGTGAAACATGATGCAGGCTTTTTTGATACAGCCCAGATATTCATAACATGTTTCCATATTATCAACGTGATATGCCGAACACTAAGAGGTTAAGCGAATTCATAAAATCCATTACGCCTTAACAAGGTACCCTTACTATTCAACTTTTACCTCTTTCAGACTGTAGATAAAAGGGTATATCTGGCAGGCCACACAAAATTTAAAGACAGCTTCAAGGGCAGCACAAATCATAAACATTGCTCCTGCAACCAGGGCGGTTCGTTCAAGGGCAAAGAGCCATGATACGGTGAGCAGGCAGCAGAAGAAAAAACCGATTTTGGCGGCAAAGATTTTGGGGCCAGCATCAACCATCACAGGTTTGGCTTTGACAAGGGACAGGATGTTCTTGCTGATATTGGCGAACAAACTGTATTGAGGATTAAGGAAACCCCGAATAAAGAAATCGAATCCAACAATCAGGATGATCCATTTCCAAGGAGTCAGGAGAAAAAGCAGGATAGAGAGAAAGGCCAAGGCTGCATTGATACGTACAGCATTTTCATTAATTTGTTTCAAAGAAACAGGGCACATAAGCTTCATAGAAAACCTCTTCTTAGCCTGGGAATGATAACTATATCTATTATATCTTTAAAAACGAATATTTATTCTATCCTGCAAGGGAAATCTGTAACGCAATGGCTGAGTGAGGTCAAGGAAAAAAGAGTCTTCAAGGAAAAGAGGACGTGCTGAAAAAGGCACTTAGTAAAGAATAAACAACGAAAAGAAAGAGATACAATGAAAAGCTATCACAAAGAACTGTGGTTTGAAATTAAGACCCGTCGGGAATTTATTAATATCACCCCGGAAGTAGAGGCCTGCCTGGCAGAATCCGGGATTCAGGAGGGGCTTTGTCTGGTCAATGCCATGCATATCACGGCCTCAGTCTTTATCAATGATGACGAGGCCGGGCTTCATCATGATTACGAGGTCTGGTTGGAAAAGTTAGCCCCTCATGCCCCGGTTTCCCAGTACCGCCATAATGGCTATGAGGATAATGCTGATGCCCATATGAAACGACAGGTTATGGGCAGGGAGGTGGTTGTGGCCATCACTGAAGGTAAATTACACTTCGGCACCTGGGAGCAGATTTTTTACGGTGAGTTTGATGGTCGGCGTAAAAAGCGGGTACTGGTCAAGATTATCGGCGAGTAAAGATAGCGTGTAACTTTATGGATTCAAGGAGAAATATTCTATCCATTATTTCGAAAGCCCTAGGGGCGAACCTATGTGTTCGCCCTTTTATACCGGGCAGACACGCAGGTCTTGCCCCTACAATTCATCATCTAAAATAATCGCTCCTGTACTGTTCTGCAAATATCCTTATGAACCTGTTCCGGCGACTGGGCTGCATTGATACGGGCGATACAGGGGTCAGAAAAGGCAGCAAAATGATCTGCCACTTTGCGAAGTTGATCCAGTTGTTCAAAATCATTAAGTTCCTCTCCCCGTCCTTCCCGGATCCGGGCAATGGAGACCTCCGGGTCCATAGTCAACAAAAGTACCAGACTTGGCCTGGGAGCAAAGCTGTTACGGGCAAAGATCTCGCCTGTATCCATACCTGCTGCTCCCTGATAAGCGGCTGTGGAATAATAATACCGATCAGTAAGAATGATCTTACCAGCAGCCAACTCCGGCTTGATAAACTCGTGGACATGAAGGCGGCGATCCTCTATAAAAAGGTTGAGTTCCTCTTCCGGGGTGCAGCTACTCCTGTCCTTGTATAATTCTCTGATCCGACGACCATACTCGCTGTCTGTGGGTTCGTAGGTGGTGACCACCGGAAAACCCTGTTCCTCAAGAAAATGGGCCAGAAGCTGTACCTGGGTTGATTTCCCCGTTCCGTCAATGCCTTCAAAGGCAATCAGCATACCCATTTTTTTAAACTCCTGTTCTGTTGTGTCCTGTTGTATGCTATTTCTGCGGCCATCTGCCATGCTGCCCTGAGACTGGAAGAATCCGCTTTACCTTGACCGGCAATATCATAGGCTGTGCCGTGATCCACCGAGGTGCGGACAATGGGAAGGCCCAGGGTAACATTAACCCCATCCTGAAAATGGAGGAGCTTAAAGGGGATCAGCCCCTGATCGTGGTACATGCAGACGACAGCATCAAATTCCCCATTGGCAGCCTTATAAAAAATGGTATCAGGGGGCCAGGGGCCGCTGACCTCAGCATTGCAGCCTCTGAAATTATATTGTTCCAAAGCAGGTTTAATGATTTCAATCTCTTCCTGACCAAACATCCCCTGTTCGCCACTATGGGGATTGAGGCCTGCCACTGCTATTCTGGGATTATTTATCGCAAAATCCTTTTGCAAGGCGTGGGCTGTCATTCTGATGCACTCCTGAATTTCATGTATGGTCAGTAGCTCAGGAATTTTTGCCAGGGGTTCGTGGATAGTGACCAAAACCACCCGGAGTCGGGAACCAGCCAACATCATCAGATACTTATCAGTTTCTGTCAAATGGGCCAGCATCTCAGTGTGGCCGGGAAAATGAATCCCTGCATTATTGAGTGCTTTTTTAGAAATAGGACAGGTGACCATTGCTGCAAAATCACCACGCAGGGTATGTTGGACTGCGTGGCGAATATAGTCAGCCATGGCAACCGAGGTTTCCTGGATCGGTTCTCCCCAATGCAGTTTTTTGGCATTAAGCTGTGAAAGTTCCATGACTGGCAGACTGCCCGGCTCTATTTCCTGACCAGGGAGCCAGGGAACCGGCTCTATTTGCACATTGAGCTGGGCAGCAACCTGGGAAAGAACCGCAAGATCCCCAAGTACGACAGGAGGGAACTTGGTTCTCTTTTCAAGTCCTTCAAAGAAAGAAAGGAGAATCTCAGGGCCAATCCCGACCGGACATCCCATAGTTACGGCAATTGGCTCCATAGTAAGCTGATAATATTTCTTCTTATTGAATAAGGGAGGCGATGATCTGTTGGCTGGCTCGGTAGTATAAGCATTCATTGTTCAGGCTATCCTAAAGAGGACAGGCTTTTTTGTCAAGAAGTTAGCTGGGGGTAACATGATGATATCCTTGTTGAGCTGCTGGAGGAAACATTGATCAGTTTTCAGGTTCCTTTTTCGTTCCTTCTTTCTTGTTTGAAAATGCGATACACTGGTTTTATAGAGCAGTTGCTTTGGAAAGAGTGAAGGATGGGACACACCAATAAGAGGGTGCTGTTATGAAAGAAAAATTATGAAAGCAAAAAATAGACGTCGATTCTCACGGCTAAATATTCAGTGGGCTGTCCGGCTGGATTTTGGTGCTGTGGAGTATAAGCGGTTTATCCATAATATCAGCCTTGGCGGGTTATACATTGAGGGCGAGTTCCAGCAGGTTTTGAATGGCGATGTTTGTACGGTCAACCTGAAACAATCTGGTTTTTTTACCGAAGAGGCGATCAGGGCAGTTGGTGCTATTAGCAGAGTTGACGAGCAGGGCATGGCTGTGGAATTTCTTTCTATGAAATTAGACAGCTTTTTCTTTTTACAAACAGCTCTTTATTATAAGGCTATTGACCCAATGCTGCTGGGGAAGGAGTTTATTGATAATAATATTTTTGAAGTTGAAGGCGATTTGATCTTTTTTCAGGCAGATAATGTGCATGTTCAAACCATAAAACAGATGCGGAATTATCTGAGCAGGCTGAAATAAGAGGCCTTTTTAAAAGGCATTCTTGAGTAACTCAACCTGTATATTCTGTCCGTTCAGGTGGACAGCAACCACATCAAAACGAACAGGAATCTCCCGACCTTGCACATAGGCAGCAGCAATCTTTGTTATCTGTTGTTGCTTACGAACATCCACTGCCTCAAAAGGACTGCCAAACTTTTTTGTGCGCCGGGTTTTTACCTCAATAAAAACGAAGTCCTCACCATCACGGGCAATGATATCCACCTCCCCGATCCGCAGACGAAAATTACGCTCCAGAATAGTGTAGCCCTGTTGCTCCAGATACCGGACTGCTGCCTCTTCACCTGTGTGTCCGGTTATTTTTCTGGAATCTTTGCGAGTGACTGAAGCTTTCATGGTAAACGACCCCGCCCCAAGAAGCGGGGTATTTTCCTGAGATCAAATCTCCTTAGCTCAACCTGCCGCAACATTTTTTGTATTTTTGACCAGAGCCACAGGGGCAGGGAGCATTACGTCCGACTTTTTCTGTATCGCGGCGAACAGTTTTCGGACCCTCGTCATCAGCCCCGGCAGCTCTGGCCGAAAGTCGCACCTGTTCCAGCTCTTCTTCCTGCCTGCGTCGCTGTTCTTCTTCAAAGCGATCCACTTCATCACTCTGAAGGATGCGGACATGCATCAGGGTGGTGATGGTTTGTTCTTTCACGGTCTCAATCATGGACTGGAAAAGCTCAAAGCCTTCGCGTTTGTACTCATCCAGAGGATTTTTCTGACCATAGCCACGCAGGCCGATCCCCTCTTTAAGATGATCCATATTGAGCAGATGTTCTTTCCACAGGGTATCCACCATCTGGAGCAGGATCATCCGCTCAATCTGGCGCATCTGGTCTGCCCGGTTACGTTCATCCTGGGCCTTATACGCCTCTTCAACAGCGGCTTGTAAGGTCTCCTGCAAGGAGTCAGCAGTAACCTCTGTGGGATCTGTATCCAGCCAGCCCGGCTTGATATTAAAGATCTCCTCAACGCGATCATTGAGAGCATCCCATTCCCAATCCTCTGGATGCTTACGCTCTTGAGCCGTCTCTCCCACAAGACTTTCCACCAGCTCCTGCATCATATCTTTGATAGTCTCATGAACATCTTCACTCTCCAGCACCTTGCGCCGTTGGGTGTAGATGACCTCACGCTGTTTATTCATGACATCATCGTATTCCAGTAAATGCTTACGAATATCAAAGTTATGGCCTTCCACCTTGCGTTGGGCATTTTCAATGGCCTTGGAAATCATGGAATGCTCAATGGGTTCGTCCTCTTCCATGCCCAGTTTATCCATGATCGTGCCCAGTTTTCCTGAACCGAAGATGCGCAGCAGATCGTCTTCCAGGGAAAGGAAGAAGCGGGAGGAACCAGGATCGCCCTGACGACCGGAACGACCGCGTAACTGGTTATCAATCCGGCGGGATTCATGGCGGCTGGTGCCGAGAATATGGAGTCCACCCACCTCCCGTACTCCTTCTCCCAGTTTAATATCAGTTCCACGGCCAGCCATATTAGTGGCAATGGTGATCTTGCCGGTTTGACCAGCATCAGCGATGATTTCTGCCTCACGCTCATGATGCTTGGCATTCAGGACTTCGTGGGGAATCCGCTCTTCTTTGAGCATGCTGGAGATCTTTTCTGAAACATCAATGGATATGGTGCCCACCAGCACAGGTTGGCCTTTTTCGTGCAGTTCTTTGATTTCCTGGACAATAGCTCGGTATTTGGCTGCCTGGTTTTTATAGATAACATCTGCATAATCCTTTCGAACCATATCCCGGTTAGTCGGAATAATGACCACGTCCAGATCATAGATTTTTTTAAATTCCGGTGCCTCTGTGTCTGCTGTTCCGGTCATACCGGCCAGCTTATCATACATCCGAAAATAATTCTGAAAGGTGATGGATGCTAAGGTTTGATTTTCCTTTTCAATGTTCACCCCTTCTTTTGCTTCCAGGGCCTGATGAAGACCATCTGAATAGCGCCGTCCTTCCATAGTTCGTCCGGTAAACTCATCAACAATGACTACTTCACCGTTCTTAACAATATAATCCACATCCCGCTGAAACAGGACATGGGCCTTGAGGGCCTGATTGATATGATGGAGTTGGTTGATATTGCGCGGGTCATAGAGATTATCCACACCCAGCAGTTCTTCTCCCAGCAGCACACCTTCGTCAGTAAGCAGAACCTGACGGGCCTTTTCATCCTTGGTGTAATGCTCCTCTTCCTGAAAATTCTTCATGATCCCGTCAACCTTCGTGTACAGGTCAGTGGACATGTCTGCCGGGCCAGAGATGATCAGCGGGGTCCGGGCCTCATCAATCAGGATAGAGTCCACCTCATCAACAATGGCAAAATTAAAGCCGCGCTGACAAAATTCTGCGGTGTCAAACTTCATATTATCGCGCAGATAGTCAAAGCCAAACTCGTTATTGGTACCATAGGTCACATCTGCGTCATAGGCCTCTTTGCGGGCAGCATCGTCCATATCATGGACAATGGCCCCGGTGGTCAGACCAAGAAAATGATAGAGCTTGCCCATCCATTCCACATCACGGCTGGCCAGATAATCATTAACCGTGACCACATGCACGCCTTTACCGCTCAGGGCGTTGAGATAGACCGCAGCAGTGGAGGTCAGGGTTTTGCCCTCACCGGTTTTCATCTCAGCGATTTTACCCTGATGCAGGACAATACCACCAACGAGCTGGACATCATAATGCCGTTCTCCCAGCACCCGCTTTGCTGCTTCCCGGCAGACCGCAAAGGCTTCAGGCAGGAGATCATCCAAGGTTTCGCCGTCTGTATAACGCTGTTTGAATTCCTTGGTTTTAGCCTGTAATTGTATATCGCTTAATGGTTCTATATCGGGCTCAAGGTCGTTGATCTGATCAACCACCTTGAGCAATGCCTTGACCTCGCGATCGTTTTTGCTGCCAAATACTTTGGTTAACGCTTTGTTTATCATTCTATCTCTCCGCAAGGAGAACCGGAGGTTCTCATTATTTTCTTTTTTGCGGGTAACCGCCGGTCAGTACCGACTGATACCGGTCATCTCTTTTGTGTGTCTGCAGGATGCCGTAGGGGCACGGCACGCCGTGCCCCTACTTTTTCTCTGCCGTCCAGATCAGGGCCTCTTCGTCACAATCGGGAAACTTGGGACATTGGAGACAGTCGCTCCATATTTTATGGGGGAGATCATTCTTCTCAATATCAATAAAACCGAGCTTTTTAAAAAAATTCGCCTGATACGTCAAGGTGAAGACCCGACCGATCTCCAGGCTCCATGCCTCATCAAGGCAGGAATGGAGCAAATGCCTGCCAATCCCCTTGCCCTGGTGATGTTCTGCAACAGCCAAAGAACGTATTTCTGCCAGGTTTTCCCAACAAATATGCAGAGCACAGACCCCCTGAATACCCTTGTCATCAAACACAACAAAGTCACGTAGTTGATCATAGAGCGAGCTGATAGAGCGCCCCAGGAGCAGGCCCTTGGTGGCGAATTGCTGTAAGAGACTGTGGATCTCCTTTACATCGCTCATCCGGGCCGGACGGATTGAGCTACTCGTTAAACCCGGTGCAGGAGTACATCTGCAATCTGTTGTACAAGTCTTCATTATGGAGTGTCAAATTATTCAAAATTTTTCCAAGGTACCTCTTTACCGTTCGTTGGTCAAGGGGACAAATGGTTTATATATAATATCAGCCTGATAAGTTATCTCCCTGCTCAAGGCCTCTGATGCAGGGGAGATTCGTGTGGGGAAATGCGTTTTTTTCGTTCTCTGGGCTGGATATAGATCGCAGGGGGATCAACCTGTTCAATATTGGGTTGTTCAATATCAGGTACTGTTGCCTCCAGCTGTGTTTCCGGTATAGCTTCTTGTGCAGCCTCTTGTGAATTTTCCTGTGCAGCCGGAGCTGGGGCAGAAGGACAGGGGGATATGATTGTCCGCCCTGCCCAGACGCCAATAAAAAACATCCAGAGAAACAAACAAGAGGCGACCAGGGCTATCCCGGCAACTCCGTTAAGGCTCAGTTGAAAGGTAAAATGTTTAACTGGTGCTTTTTGAGAAGCAGCCGTATTTTTTTTACGTGGAGGCATGAAAAACTACGCAATGTTAACAGAATACACAAGACAAGTTGTGCTTAGCTTATTTTGTCCTATCATCCCATAATCAGGGTTTCTTTTCAAACATTTATTCATCAGGCATTCTTATCCCGAGAGCATGATGTACGTCTTTGGGAATTCTCAGAAAGGGATTTGGCCAGATTCTGAGGTTTCAAAACCCGAACTTTTCCCGGCTGAAGCTGATTGCACTCTTGAAAACCTCTTTGTTTTTATTGAAAAAAACTGGGAAAAATTTTTTTTAATGATAAAGGTTTCCTGGCAGCAGCATGGCATTTTTCCTATGTTAAAGTAGAAATACACTTTGCTATTAACTATGTAAAAAGAAAACTGCAAACAGGACATTTTTGAGAATACTCCTGGTTGTTAATATAAAAAACAAACAGCCAGAGCGGGATTGACCCTAGATATGCTTCCGGGCGAGTTGCTGTCAGGGATTTAGTGAGTAAAGGAGCCTCTCTCCTTGCTGTTTTCCAAAGAGAAGGAGTAGAAAGGCGGTACCAACAAAACAGAGCTTCAGCAATAAAGGCTTCCCAAGCCGGAGCTTGGGAACCAGGAAATACCATCGGAGCCTTTAATCTGCCTTTGCATGTTCCTGAGAAAAAGAGAAGCGTCGTGTTGAACGATACGACCGCCTTCCTGCGCGCTTGCTTAAGACTATCTGCCAGAGCTGTCCCCGTCGTGAACGGAAAACACCGGCGCAGGAGAGCAGATAATATTTCCACATACGGTAGAATCGCTGATCGTACCGGTGTTTCAGTTTGTCCCATCCCTCATCAAAGCGTTTCATCCACGTCATTAGAGTGCGGTCATAATTATGACCGAAACTATGCCAGTCCTCAATCAGAAAAAGGCCGTCCGCCGCTTGAGCGATATCTGCGGCAGAAGGCAGTTTGCCGTTGGGAAAGATATATTTGTTTAACCACGGATCAAAGGATCGTGATGTTTTGTATCTGCCGATGGTATGTAAAAGAAACAGGCCGTGATCCGCAAGCAGATCCGCCGCTTTAGTGAAATAGGTACGATAATTTTTCAGGCCGACATGCTCAAACATGCCCACTGAGACAATCTTGTCGAAAACTCCGTCTAACTCCCGGTAATCGATAAGCTCGATCCGCACCGGCAACCCCTTACAGTATGCCGAGGCAAGATCTTGTTGTTCCTGCGACACTGTGATGCCAACCGCCTCCACACCATAGTATTCAGCCGCATAGCTGACCAGACCGCCCCAGCCGCAACCTATATCCAGCAGGCGTTCACCCTTGCTGAGTTTCAGCTTCTGACAAATCATGTCCAGTTTGTTTTTTTGAGCCTGTTCCAATGTATTCGCATTTTCCCAATAGGCGCAGGAATAGCTCATAGTCGGATCCAGCATGATTTCAAAAAGGTCATTGCCGATGTCGTAATGCTGTTCACCCACCTGGAAGGCACGTTTATAGTTCTGCAGATTCCGCAGTTTGTTGTATACCGCCTTGATACCAAGTTTGAGTTTCTGTCGCTTTGACACCGTCTTTTCGATGTCTTCGATACTGAGTAAACGATCAAATAACTGATCAAGGGCCGGGCAGTCCCATTGCCCATCCATGTACGCTTCACCGAAACCCAACGAACCCTGCGAGAGGATGCGTTGATAGACGACCGGATCATGTACGGTAATGTCCCAGGGCTGATCGCCGTTAAAGGCCACACCTGCATTTTTTGCCAGGTCAAACAGGATTTTCGGGGGAAGTAGAGCTTCTTGTACATTTGACATTGCATTCTCCTCCTTTCTCTGTTGTGATGTATTGGTTCTCAGAAAGATAATGGATACCTCCTTTTTCGATCAATTCCTAAACATGTGGCTCGATATCGGCTGAAACTCTCTGAATTTCCGGGATGGAAGGCAGTTCGTAAGGAATCTGTAGATCAGAAAACCCAAGTACCCAGGAGCAGCAATGCTGCCGATAGAGCAACCAGATAGAATGCCGCTGAACTGAGCACGGGGATGGCTATGAACGAACCGAGCATACCGGCAATGAACACGACCATGGCGGCATTCCACAGGTTTCGACTTGGCCTATGTAATTTGTGATCTTCACAGTATAGTTCCTCCTTGCAACAGGTTGTTCTTGACTGGAAAGGACACCATCTTGTATCCAGTGTGTTGTCCGCTTGCGTTGTATTCAAGCAGGCCTAGAAATTCCTATATTGGACTATTGCATTATTTACGCTCTGTGCCCATTTGGCAAAGATTGCTGAGTTGCGTACCTTTCTGTATTGATCTTGCTTTTGGCCGTTCTTATTCAGTTTTGTGCCTTGAAGAATTTCTACACCTAGAAGATTCATCAGATCATCGCTGCACTGCATTGCCAGGGCAACCGATTTTTCAAGGTGGAAGCTGTGCTCTTCATAGGAATCGCTTCCGTAGAGTTTCATCTTTTACCCGAGAAATCTACAAAGCACATCCCCCCATGTCAACGGGGAAAATTCAGCAAAGATTGGTGTGCTGGATATGAAGCTATAAGAGGTTCCATTTCCTTTCAGCAGGAGATATACTGAAACCATCCTCATCGGGAGAGCGTCCTGCTGGAACGGGAGAAAAACTCATTGCAGCAGGAAAATGTCTTCCCGGATCGACAGAAATTCCACTGCAGCAGGAAGAAAGCATTCTGGAGTGGGAAAAGATGGTACTGAAGCAGGCAAAAATCATTCTGTAACGGGAGAAAACGGGTCTGCAGCGGGAGAAAACGACTTTGCAGCATTGCAAGGCCATTTTTGCTTGCCGCACCCGCTTCTCTTCCAGAAAATATTGACAAGAAAGCCATGACCCCCAAAAACAACCAACTCCCCCCTGCCACCTCCTTTGTCAGCGGCATCATCCGCTTCTGCCTGTGCCGCAAGCATTCGATCAAAAGGGTCGCGGTGCTCCATTTTCCATTCCCCGGCAAGCTGGGCATGATCAGTACCGACAGGAAGGGCGGTGAACCCGACCCCGCAGATCCATTTCGGAACATTTCGAGCCACTGTTTCGGCCTGAGGCAGCTTGCCGAGGCGGAATTTCGTTGTAATCTCCCAGACCGAGGCCGCACTTATCAGGATTGTATTCTCCGCCTCCACGATATGTCCCCTGATTTCTGCAGGCAAATGCGGATCATCAAAAAGCCACCACAGGAAAATATGCGTATCAAGAAGCAGGGTTATTTTTCCCATGCCTGCAACTCCTCTTCCGGTAGTGCTTCAAAGAATTCTTCGGTCACTGCGCCCCGAGCAATGCCGGGCCGTCTTTTCTTCGGCTGCGCCAGCGGAACAAGTTTTGCATACGGTTTCCCGGCCTTGGCGATAACGATTTCTTCGCCAGCATGAACACGGGTCAGCAGTCTGGAAAGATGTGTCTTTGCATCATGGACGTTAACGGTTTCCATTACTCCTTCCTCTTTTTTTAAACTTAGTCTCATGACTTAGTTTATCCGGTCTTGCCGAAGAAGAAAAGGAATAATAGAGCAGCACAGATTGCTGCCCGGCGGGACGGAATGCTCATCCCGCTGGGCGCATCTACGAGTTAGGGGGGGAGCCTATTTTCTGTGCCCGGCGTTGAAACACCGGGCTATTTTCGGCAGTCCCTCCGGGACGCTGTTTCCCGGATATCCCCACCCCGGAGGGGCGATTGATAATAGCCCACCGTTTTAACGGTGGGTGGCTTCTCATACCATATCCTCCGCCCGCAACCCCAGTAAATAATTACGCACCAGAGACTCGGCCAGCACCTCGGCGGATTCCGCATGGACAACGTCCAGCTTGCCGCTCATCGCAAGGGCGCAGATTCCGTGCAGCCCGGCCCAAAGCACCCGTGCGGCTCGCTCCGCCCTTTCGTTGTCATCAGCCACCAATGGTGCCGTCATCCGGGTGACCAATAAAAAGAGGTCGTCCACCTGTTGCTGATGCCATTCTGGTAAAGTGCTTCCCGGTGCCAGCTTATGCTCAAGCACTAAAGACCAGAGATTATAATTTTCCCGACAAAAGGCGACATAGGATTGCCCTAATCCTATTAAGGCGGCAAGCGCATCATCCTTCTGCCCGGTGTCCGCCAGCAGCCGGGATTGCAATTCGCTCAGGGTGGTGCTGTTTACTGTCAGGATAATTTCATCCAGATTACTAAAGACATTATATATTGTGCCGACTGCACAGCCGATCTTCTTGGCGATTTTCCTGATACTTAAAGAGGTCGAACCATGCGCCATAACCATTTCTGTTGAAACTTCAATAACAGTGGCCCGCAATTGCCCGTACTCCACTTTTTGCCCACGTCCCATAAGCACTCCTTGTAATTTTGGCCTTTTGTTTTTCCTGTAAGACCATCGTACAAAAAAAAGGAGAGAAAGGAAAGAATTTACTTGAACAGTGTTCAATAAAATTGTACGGTAGAGATGTGAACGGTGTTCATATATTTTTTACTTTAAAGTTGAACAATGTTCATAAAACCAACCCTAATTCGGAGGAAAACCATGAACCCCATGAAACAACTCATCATCAACGCCTTATTGTGCTGCCTGTTCCCGATGCTCGGATTCGGATCCGCTTCAGCTGCCGGGCTACTCACGCCAAGTGACAACAGCCTGCCTGCCCTAGAAGTCAGGGATCACCAAGTTAAAGTAGTTATTGAGGACGGTTACGCCATCACCACGGTGGAGCAGGTCTTTCATAATCCGCACGCCCAGGATCTTGAGGCGATCTATTCCTTTCCGGTGCCGGAAAAGGCGGCGGTTGCCGAGTTCACCATGTGGATCGACAATAAGCCAGTTCACGGTGAAGTCCTGGAAAAGGGCAAGGCCAGAAAAGTCTATGAAGAACAGAAGGCTGCGGGCGAGGATGCCGGGCTGACTGAAAAGGACAGTTATAAGACCTTTGACATCGCGGTCTCACCGGTGCGGGCCGGACAGGATACCCGAATCCGTTTCGGCTATATCCAGCCGGTCAAGGTGGACAGCGCCATGGGCCGTTATGTTTATCCTTTAGAAGAAGGCGGCGTGGATGACACCAAGCTCTCCTTTTGGACAGCCAATGAAAAGGTCACCAATACCTTCAGTTTCGACCTGATCCTGCGACCCGGCTATCCGGTGGACGGAATACGCCTGCCCAATCATCCTAATGCGGCGATAGTCAAAAAGGGAGACAGCTATCATGTCCATCTCGGCAACAGTAGCGGTGACAATCCTGCCGCTCCTGCTGCGGCCGAGACGATTACTGATGCGGAAGAAGGCAGGCAGCAGATTGCTCGGACAACAACTCTCCAACCCCCGGTTCAGCCTGATGGCACGGCCTTTACTTTGGATCAGGATATCGTGGTCTACTACCGCCACGCCGACAACCTGCCCGGATCAGTGGATCTGGTCACCTATAAGCCGGAACAGGATAAAGCCGGTACCTTTATGCTGACAGTCACTCCGGCCATGGATCTCCAGCCCATCACCGAGGGTCGGGACTGGCTCTTTATTCTGGATATTTCCGGGTCCATGAAGGGCAAATATCAGACCTTGGCAGACGGCGTCAGCCGGGCCCTGCAAAAGATGTCCCCCAATGAACGCTTTCGAATCATCCTCTTTAATAATTCCGCCTCTGAGCTGACCCGAGGCTACACCCTGGCCAACCCGGAGAATGTACGGAAGTATATCGACAAGGTAGGGAAAATCGCTCCCAACGGCGGAACCAATGTCTACGACGGCCTGCACAAGGGGATCAAGGGATTGGACAGCGACCGCACCAGCGCGATCCTCCTGGTCACTGACGGGGTAGCCAATGTGGGTGTTACCCGGCAGAAAGACTTTATCAAGCTGATTCGCAGCCATGATGTACGCCTCTTCACCTTTATCATGGGCAACAGTGCCAACCGTCCCCTGCTCACCGCGATTACAGATGCCTCCAACGGCTTTGCCATGAGTGTCTCCAACAGCGACGATATTGTCGGCTCCATCCTGCTGGCCCAATCCAAGGTCACCCATGAGGCCCTGCACGGGGCACAACTCAAAATCAAGGGTATCAAAACCTTTGACCTGACTCCAGAAAAGATCGGCAGCCTCTACCGTGGTCAGCAGCTGACCATGTTCGGGCATTACAGCGGCAACGGACAGGCAAAAGTCAGCCTGAGCGGCAAGATCTCCGGTGAAGAGAAGGTCTATCAGACTGACTGCACCTTCCCGGAGACATCCACAGCAAACCCTGAACTGGAACGACTCTGGGCCTATGCCAGCATTGAACAACTCAACCGGGAGATGGAAAATTTCGGCGAAGATGCTGATATGAAGCAGGCAATAACCGACCTGGGTATTCAGTATGGCTTGGTCACTGATTACACCTCTATGATTGTGGTTCGGGATGAGGTGTTCAAAAAGCTTGGTATTGAACGCAGAAACTCAAAACGTCTGCAACGGGAATTCACTGCCCAAAAAGAACGGGCTGCCCAGCCGGTTGTCCAACGTCGCGCTGACACTGCACGGCCCATGTTTAAGAACAGCAATCAGCCCACTACACGCAATTCCGGCGGAGGCGGTGGCGCAGGCAGCTTTGACCTTATCTCTCTGCTCTTCCTGCTGCCGTTGGCGTGGATCGGGCGCAGGAAAAAACAGGCCTGAAAAGACCGGAAACAGGACGAATCGTAGGGGAGACCGGCTGGTCGGTCTTGCATAATGGAAGGATTACAGGTTCCCAAGCCGGAGCTTGGGAACCAGAGAAACCGTAGGGGCGAGCGGTGCTCGCCCATTAATACCCGGATGATCGCATACACCAAGGGCGACCGCCGGTCTCCCCTACAACAGGGAGGAGCAAATGAAGATGTTCAGCAGAAACGATAATCACTCAGGCTGGCAACAACAGCCTTGGCTCACCGCTATCCTTTGCGCTGCCTCCTTACTCTTTTTTTTGCTCTTCGGGGAGGCATCGGCAACCTTGGTGTATGATCGTACCGCCATTGCTCAGGGGGCAATATGGCGATTACTCACAGGCCATTTTATCCATTGCGATTTGCCCCATCTGCTCTGGAATCTGCTGCCTTTGGCACTCATCGGCGGCTTGCTGGAACAGCGCATCGGTTGGCGGCGGTTTGCCGATGTGACCATTGTCAGCTGCCTGGGAGTCAGCAGCTGGCTCTGGTTTGGTCGAAACGAGCTGTTGCTCTACTGCGGTCTGTCCGGGATGCTCAACGGCTTGCTGGTCGTGCTGTTAGTAAGAATTTGGCAGGAGAACAGGCATCCAATGCTGCCGCTTATCGGGCTGGTCGCTGTCTTGAAGATTATCGTTGAAACGACAACGCAGGAGGCAATTTTTACCCATCTGAGCTGGGCCGGGTTTCCCGAAGCACATGGGGCCGGACTGGTTACCGGAATACTTTTCCTTGTAATAACAAGCGAGGCGAAAAGGAGTGTGAACAGCTCATGACCCAACAGTAATGCCCGGCACCATTGGCAGTGATAGGCAAATTCTCAGCCTGACCTTCCGCTGCATTGAGTAGCGACAAACAGCCTGATCGGTGATATGATACAGAGAAAGGAGCATCACCACCCCCTCTTTCTCCACCACCTTTTTGAACGGCAACGCATCGTAATTCAGGCGAAGACCACACCTGCCTGCTCCGAATAATGTTGCTCACCACCTTATCATTTTCCAATTCAATATCATACAGGCCATCCTTGCACTGGAACAAACCGATCATGATCCGGGAACAGATAGCCCCACGGACTCAAATCGCTCCCAGCAGAGATCATATTTCGTACTCCTCCCGCCGCCGTCCAGTCGCCGCAACACACCTTTTCTGACCAAATCCTCCAGATCGCGGGAGGCTGTCGCCTTGCTCGTCTTGGCCAGAGATCTGTATTTCCTGGCAGCCAAGTACCCTTCAAACCTTCTCTTCCCCGCATCAAGCAGGGCATTGACCACCTTTTTCTGTCGCGGATTCAGTTCTATCCCGGTAAACTCCTGCCAGAAACTTTTCATCATGCCTCCCTATTTTCGCCTCAATCCATGAGGTGATTATAGAGGCTATTTGCCTCATAGGCAATGGTGGCGTATGTATCAATGCTGGCTTGCTGGATCATGGTAAAAAGAATAAAGAAAAACTTGACGTAATCGCTTCGTAACTTTAAGTTATCTTAATTTGAGAGTAACTGATTTCCGTGTGTATCCTCAATTGATAGCAACAAAAGGAGATAAATAATGAAGCTTGTCTGTCCCCATTGCAATGTCAAAGGTTCCATTGACGATAAATATGTCGGCAAAAAATTAAAATGCCCCAAATGCGGACAGAGCTTTACCGTGACAGAGGAAAAAGCTGCGCAAGTTGCACCACCTGTTGATGATCCTTTTGAGTCAGAGAGTGCTGCCTCCCCCCCACCGCTCCCTTCCTCTTCAAATCCTGATGAACAGGTTAACGAGACAAAGACCTGCACAAATTGCGGTAACTCTTTTCCTGAAGACGAGTTGATAGAGCTGGAAGGACAACAGATCTGTGCAACCTGTAAGCCAATCATCCTCCAAAAACTCAAGGAAGGGACGGTTGCAACTGATTCCGGGAGCTTAGAAAAAGGCATAGCTGGTCAGTACAGTTTTCAGATAGGCGAGGTTCTTTCAGAAGGCTGGGCAAAGGTCAAGGGGGCAAAGGGACCAATATTTGGCGGAGTCTTTGCCATGTATGTTATTTCCTTCTTCATCATGTTCATCGGCGGAATGCTCATAGGCTTATTGGGGCTTAATGAAAGCGGTATAGTGCTCGCTATCATCAGCCAGCTGGGGCTCCAGTTGATCTACGCAGCCCTGACAGTAGTTCTGACCGCTGGTATAATGATGATGGGCGTACGACGGGCATCGGATGAGTCGATCAATTTTTCCATGCTTTTTGACGGGATTGCCCAGGTAAAGCCGCTTCTTATTGCCATGATCCTTCAGACAATCATTATCATGATCGGCTTTCTGCTTCTGATTATTCCGGGAATTTACCTCAGTGTTGCCTACGGACTCACCATCCCCCTGATCATGGACAAAGAACTTGGCCCCTGGGAGGCTATGGAGGCCTCACGCAAGGCAATTCATCATAGCTGGTTCCAGATATTCGGACTTTATTTTGTTATGGGACTTATTTTCATGGTTTCTGCTATTCCCCTGGGAATCGGCCTGATCTGGACCATACCTATGGGAACCATCGTTCTCGGTATCGTCTACAGGATTATTTTTGGCACAGAAGAGTAGGAAGAAAAGGTCTCAGGGCTCGCCTCAGAAACAGGAACCGATGATCATCAAATGTCCGATATGCAGAACCCCTGTTCCAGCTGAACAGTATAATACAGACTCGCTCTGTCCAGGTTGTTCAGCACCTCTGCACTGCACAGCTTATCCAGCCCTGCTCAGAGAGCAAAAGGTTATCCACCCGGAACAGGTGGAGGCTGCGAACCAGGCAAGCTGCTTTTATCATCCAGAAAAACAAGCTGTAGTTGACTGCTCCCACTGTGGCCGTTTTCTCTGTGCCCTTTGCGACCTTGATATGGGAGCAAGCCATATTTGTCCTGTCTGCCTGGAGCGGGGCAAGGATAAACAGGGAGTGATAGAGCAGAAGCAGGGATGTGTTCGCTATGACATCCTTGTGCTGGCCCTTGCTTTCTGGCCCTTTCTCCTGATCATACCCTTGACCGTGCTCACTGCCCCATTGACCCTTTATCTTATCGTCAAATATCATAAGACACCAATCTCCATAACTCCTGTCAGCCGTTGGCGCTTTCCCATGGCTACCCTCCTGGCCACGGCTCAGATCATCGGTATTGGCTTGGTGGTATATCTTTGGCCCTTCCTGTTAACATGAAGAAACAACATACCTACTCTCCGGTCAAAGGATGTCAACATCGCGGATTCTTTGGTGGCGTATCACGCCTCTGGCTTGCTGAGGACCATCTGCTTCTGGTCAGGAATGAGGGTTGGAAGGAGTTGTACCGAAAATTTTATTTCCAGGATATTCAGGCCCTGGTGGTTGCTGAAAATAAGCAACGGCGCAATCAGAGTATAATCTTCCTGGTCATTATCCTGTTTTTTTTGGTTCTGGCTGGCCTGTCCGGGGACGTCGGCAGGATAATCCACTTGGCAATAGCTTTTCTTAGCTTTATACTCCTCTCCGTGAATTGGTTCAAAGGTGCAACCTGCACGGTCCAGATCAGCACTGCGGTGCAGACCACACTTCTCCCCTGCAAGCGGCTTCCTGTTGCCCAAAAGCTTCAGAAAAAACTGAACGCTTCTATTGAACAGGTACAAGGGAATTTTACTCCAGACCACGAAGAAGAACTTGGTCGTAAACATGAACAGGTTGCCGCTGCCAACCATCTCAAACAGACTGCAAAAAAGCCAGAAGAGCTGGAGGAATTTTCTCTGTTCTTTGATAATAAGGCCCATTTGATCAGCTATACTCTCTTTCTCCTGCTGGCTATCATTTATCTGGTTTCCTTTGCAGGCCGGGGGAAACTCATCTATATTCTTGAGAATATAACCTGTTTCCTGGCTTTGCTCGCACTTGTCACGGCCCTGTATCGCCAATCAAAAAGCAAAATCAGGGGGATGTTAGCCAATCTGACCTGGTGGTCCTCATTATGGCTGATACTCAGTGTGCTTGCCAATTTTGGCCTGCTTGTTGCCTTGTTTCGTCAAATGGCGAAACTACAAACCATGCCCAGTAATGAATATGAACTCTGGATGATGCTGGGCCAGATACAGCCAGCTGACTCGCTCTATCTCAGGATATTGTTGATCACCAGGATTGTTTGCTTCAGCCTGCTGGGAGGCCTTGGACTTCGGTTCACCGTCAAAGCCGGAGGAACGGCAACAGATGCTTAAAGAATTTTGTTTTCATCATGCTGACCGGGAACCCGTGGCCCGTTGCCCGGAATGCAATCGTTATTTTTGTCGGGAATGCGTCAGTGACCATGACGGTCGTCTGCTCTGCTCTGACTGCCTTCTGGCCTTGACCAAGCAACAACAGGAGCAACAGCAGGCCCGGATCAAAAAGCTACTGCCGCCTTTGCAGCTGATCTTTGGCCTGCTCGGGGCCTGGCTGGCCTTTTATCTCCTGGCTACCGGCCTTCTCTCCATTCCAGCAACCATCCACGACGGGACTATCTGGCATGAACAAACAAGACGATGAGCTGTTCAGCGTCAATCATTTTCTGCTCATGGACGAGGCCCTGACCTTGGTCAGGAGTGGCGGTTCAACAGCTCTGGTGGCCTATTATCTGGGCACCATTCCCTTTGTGATTGGCCTGCTCTTTTTCTGGAATGATATGAGTTCATCCAGCTTTGCAGCTGACCACATCCTCTGGGCCTCTCTGCTTATGGCTGTACTCTTTTGTTGGATGAAGGGCTGGCAGGCCGTGTACGGGAGAATCCTTTATGAAGTTCGGCTGGGCACACCCCCGCAACCCATAAATCCCGTTGAATTTCTTCGCATCTGTGTCCAGCAGGCCAGAATCCAGCCCTGGGGAATCCTTCTCTTTATTCTCTGTATGCCCCTGCTCTTTATCCCCTTTCCCTGGATAAATGCCTTTTTCCAAAACCATACTGTGCTTGGTGCGGTTGCGGATAAGAAAGAACTTACCCGGCAAAGTCGCAAACTGGCAACAAAGGAGAAATGGCAGAATTATGTGATCATCTGGATTCTCAGTCCCTGGCCCCTGTTTCTGGTCTTCCTCTGCTGTTTTGGTCTGGCCGCTGCTATCAGCACCTCCACAGGAATGATGGGGGTATCTCCTGATCTGCTTGGGGATCTTCCCTGGTTTATCATTGGCACCCTGTTCATCGTTATCGGGGTCTGGCCAGCCAGCCCTTTGGGCGTGGTGGTTGCTGCTAATATTCTTCTCCTTCTCATGGCCTTGCCCTATCTGATCAACATGCTCACCGGCGTTGAAACGGTCATGCTCCGCAGTGGATATTACTGGGTTGCTAACACCACTAGCCTGCTCACCATTTCCTGTGGAGCCTATCTCCTTCTTGATCCGCTCCTGAAGGCCGCTTACACCCTGCGCTGCTTCTATGGTATGTCCTTACGCAGCGGGACGGATCTGCTGGTTGACTTGCGTTTATGTAAGTGATGCTCCAAGCTGGGCAAGCAACTCTCCCGTATTTTCGTTTTAAAAACGGGATTGAATATTATTACCATTTTGTTTTTCTATGCAAAAGATATTAACATTCGTCGGCAGAGTGGAATATGGTCATATGTTGCTCCTGATAATTACCTCCACCACCTCTTGACAAGTAAGAACATTCGAGGTTCCTTGTGAAAAAAATAACGTTGCTGTTCATTATCTCCATTATGGGTTGTTTTCTTCTCTCCTCTGCCTCTGCGACGGCATCGTCCGGCCGTGTATTGGTGTTACCCTGGAAGTCGGGAAGTTTTTGGTGCTCAAGCTGAAAAACGATACAGAGCCTTCTCCCGCGCCCACAGCAAGGCTTACCGCTGATCCGATCTCCATCACAGCAGGCGGCAGCTCGACCCTGAGCTGGACCAGCAGCAATGCGGACAGGGTCAGCATATCCCCGGATAGCGGCAGTGTTTCCGCAAGCGGCACAACCACTGTTACGCCTTCACAAACAACAACCTACACGATCACCGCTGAAGGCCCCGGAGGCACAGCAACGGATACTGTGACAGTCACGATCTCTGATGCTCCGTTTCCTTTGGTCTTTCTGAGCGCCTATCCGACCTCCATTAGCGCAGGCGACAGTGCATTCTTGATCTGGGCCAGCATGAACGCAGATTCTGTAAGCATTGATAACGGCGTCGGCCTGGTCGATTTCAGCGGTTTCACGTTCGTCACACCGACGATAACAACGATCTACACGATCACGGCCCAGGGGCCGGGCGGCACGGCAACGGACACTGTGACGGTCGAGGTCGCCGGAACAACTCCTGCGCCCACAGTCACGATCTCTGCTGATCCGACCTCCATCACAGCGGGTGACAGTTCGACCCTGAACTGGATCAGCACGAATGCGGATTCCGTCAGCATAGACAAAGGGATCGGCACGGTTGATCTCAACGGCTCTGTTGCCGTAGCACCGACAGAAACAAGCACCTACACAATCACTGCCACCGGTGCGGGCGGTACAGCGACTGATACGGTGACAGTGGAGGTTTCGGCATCGCCCGCGCCCACAGTTTCCTTATCCGCTGACCCGACCTCCATCACGGCAGGCGGCAGTGCAACCCTGAGCTGGACCAGCACAAATGCGGATTCCGTGACCATTGATAACGGTATCGGCACGGTTGATCTCAACGCCTCGGTTTCCGTGACCCCTTCAGCAACAACCACCTATACCATTACCGCCACAGGTGCGGGCGGTACGGCAACGGACACTGCCACAGTTGAAGTATTGCCTGCTGCTGACGAACCTGTCATTACGATTTCCGCCGACCCGATCTCCATCACCGCAGGCGGCAGTGCAACCCTGACCTGGACCGGCAGTGCAACCCTGACCTGGACCGGCAGCAACGTTGACAAGATCAGCATTGACAACGGGATAGGGGAGGTTGCGGCAACGGGTTCCCGGAGCGTCACTCCCGAACATACCACAACCTACACCATCACCGGTTCAGGAGACAAAGGCACGGTCAGCGCGCAGGTGACAGTGCAAGTGACTGGCAGCCCGGCAGCGCAGCCGGAAGGTTCGTATGGTGAGCAGTATGACGACCTTGTCCCGGACGATGCGACGGTCGATGCATACGATGAAGAACGATTTGCCCTGATCACCGGTCAGGTGCATAATCTTTCCGGATCGCCGCTGGCCGAGGTGCGGATCACCGTGCATGGCCATCCTGAATACGGTACCGTGCTCACCGATACAGACGGCAGATTCACCATGCCTGTTGAAGGCGGCGGCCCATGACCCTTGCCTACAGGCATGACGGTTTCATCACCTCGCATCGTCAGGTCTATGTGCCCTGGAATGACATTGCTGTTGCGGAAACCGTGCAGATGACGGCTGAAGATTCGGTAGCTACCGAAGTCACCTTTGACGGCAACCCTGCCACCGTGGTCACCCATACCAGCACGCAGGTCAGCGATGAGTTCGGCAACCGGTCAACGACCGTGGTCTTTCAGGGCGACAACAGGGCCTATCTGGTGGACAAACATGGGAATACTGTTCAGGAATTGTCGAACATCACCACCAGGGCCACGGAGTTCAAGACGCAGGAATCCATGCCTGCGGTTTTGCCGCCGAATTCCGCCTATACCTACTGCACGGAACTGTCCGTGGATGGTGCGGCGCGAGTGCGCTTTGACAAGCCGGTCACGGTCTGGGTGGACAATTTCCTCGGTTTTGAGGTCGGCGAGGCCGTGCCGGTCGGGTATTACGACCGTGATCGGGGAGTCTGGGTGCCGTCTGAGAACGGGATTGTGGTCAAGCTGCTGGATACGGACAGCGACGGTATGGTCGATGCCTTGGATAAAGACGGCAACGACCAGCCAGATGATCTGAATAATGACGGTTCCTTTGCCGATGAAGTGATTGGCTTGGAAGATGCGAGCCGCTATGCGCCGGGAGCGACCTTCTGGCGGGTGGCTGTCACCCATTTCACGCCGTGGGACTGCAATTGGCCCTATGGCCCGCCGGAGGGTGCGACAGGGCCGAATCCTGACGGTGTTCCTGATGCGGAAGAATCTAAAGATGATGCACCAGGCGATTGCGAGAATATCAACTCCTACGTCAAAAAACGGGGTCTCATCTTTCATGAAGATATTCCGATTCCGGGAACCGGCATGACTCTGCATTACGCCTCAAATCGGGTGGACGGCTATAAGCAGGTCATCACGGTGCCGGCCAGCGGCGATACGGTGCCGGAGAGCCTGAAAAGCATCATCGTGGAGGTGAAGCTTGCTGGTCGCAAGCTGACCCAGACCTTGGATGCGCTGCCGAATCAGCAGGCGCAATTTGTCTGGGATGGTTTGGATTATTTGGGACGGGAAGTAGGAACGGTGGAGGCCGATGTGTCGGTAGGCTTTGTTTATGATGCCGTGTATTACACTGCCGGAGATTTTGCCAATGCCTTTGCTCAGGCCGGGAGTGAGGTGACAGCCATTGAAGCGCGGCAGGAGGTTACTTCCTGGCAGCGGTTTCAGCTTCAGGTTGGTGCCGGAAAAGCTGCGGGCAACATTGCTGAAGGCTGGAGCCTGTCTGATCATCATGTTCTTGGAAGACGAGCCGTTCACCTGTACAAAGGAAATGGCTCAAGTTTAGAAAATAAGAACTCCAGTATCATAACAACACTCGCAGGCAACGGCAATGGTGGCTACAACGGCGACGATATTCCGGCTTCCGAAGCCGAGCTTAATAAGCCAATAGGAGTGGCGATAGATCAAGCGGGAAATATCTTCATTGCCGATAGAGGAAACCATCGTATCCGCAAGGTAGATATAAACGGCATTATAACAACAGTGGCAGGCACCGGCTCTGAAGGCTATAACGGCGACAACATTCCGGCTATTGAGGCCAAGCTTGCTGAACCAAGCGATGTCGTGGTTGATCAGCTCGGCAATATTTTCATTGCCGACTACGAGAACCATCGTATCCGCAAGGTGGATACTGACGGGATTATCACCACAGTGGCGGGTAACGGTGCTGACAATGTTCCGGCTATTGAGACCGAGCTTCAGAATCCTTATCAATTGGCGGTGGATGCAAGCGGCAATATCTTTATTGGGCATAATACCAGCCTGATTAGCAGGTATATCCGCAAGGTGGATGCAAACGGTATTATCACCACTTTGCTAAAACCATACAAAATCGGCGGATTAGCAGTCAGCCAGACTGGCGACCTTCTTTATGCCGATCCAATGTTCCATTATATCAAAAAGATTGATTCCAGCAGCGGTATCATCACTACAGTGGCCGGTAACGGATCATCAGGCTATAGCGGTGACGGCGGACTGGCAACCGAGGCCAGTTTTAATACGCCAGCGGATCTTGCTGTAGATCAAGCTGGAAACCTCTTTATTGCCGACTACTACAACAAACGTATCCGCAAGGTGGATACGAACGGCATCATCACCACAGTAGCCGGTAACGGGTCATCAGGCTCTGAAGGTGACGGCGGCCCGGCTGCTGCTGCCAGTCTTTTTGAACCTAACAGGGTGGCAGTGGATCATGAAGGCAATATTTTCATTGCTGAGTATGGTCATCACCGCATCCGCAAAGTCGCCCTTGCATCAGCTGTGTTCAAATCGCATATAGCGGCAACCGGTGACATCCCTTTTGCCGACCCAAACGGTCTCGGCTACATCATGTCCGCTACCGGACTGCATAAAAAGACCATTGACTTAGACAGCGGGCTTGTCTTGCAGGAATTCGGCTATGACAGCGACGACAACCTGATTTCCATCACCGACCAGTTCGGCAATGTCACCACCATTGAGCGGGGCGCGGACGGCATTCCCACCGCCATTATCTCCCCGGACGGCCTGCGCACCGAGCTGCATATCAATGCGGATCAGCAGCTCACCCAAGTCGTCTACCCGGACAGCAGCACCTACAATTTCACCTACACCGCTGATGACCTGATGACCGTTGAAGAAGAACCCAACGGTAACCGTTTTGAGCATCATTTTGATGCCAACGGCAAGATCGCTGAGGTGCTGGACGAGGAAGGCGGTCATTGGCAGTACACCCGGCAACGTAACCGTTCAGATCCCTCTCATTTTTTTACGCAGCAAGAGGCAGAGGAGGCACATCCAGCCCCTGGCGCCGAGCCG